>JAIXQK010000018.1 GCA_027485795.1 Oxalobacteraceae bacterium | reverse complement strand
CCTCTGAGCCTCTATAATCCCGCTTCTTTTGGCCCACGTGGCGGAATTGGTAGACGCGCATGGTTCAGGTCCATGTGCCGCAAGGTGTGGGGGTTCGAGTCCCTCCGTGGGCACCAAATACGAAAAGGAGGTTGCGAAAGCAGCCTCCTTTTTTTATGGGTGCACGCGAGCACAGCACTTTCGTGCTGTGCGTGAGGGACGAGAAAGGTCCGGCATGCAAGCCGGACCGGGGTCGCGGGACGTGACCGAGACCTCCGTGGGCACCAAATACAAAAAGGAGGTTGCGAAAGCAGCCTCCTTTTTTTATGGGTGCACGCGAGCACAGCACCTGCGTGCTTTTATCTCCACAGCACCTGCGTGCCTTATCTCATTGATTTGGCCGGACAGTGAAAAGTCGATCCGGGGTCATATCATCATAGATCTCGAAGGGCTGATGGATCCACGGGCTGTCCGGCAGATACTCAACAAAATAATCAGGTCGGATCACTGAGCAGGCCTTGAACCAGATGACCGCCGAACGAATCTCGGTAATCTCGGGGAATCTCTGTTGAAGATAATCCGGGACTCGCGACAGCGTCACCCCAGAATCAACAAGATCATCAATCAACAATACGCGTCCCGAGAGCGGGCCCGCATTTGAAGTAATGCTGTTGGCAATATCCAATTCGCCGCGTCGTGTTCCAGCAGCCTCGCGGTACGAACTGGTCGACAACACCGACAAGGGTACGCGAAACAGCCGCGAGAAAACATCGCCAACGCGTAGACCACCACGCGCAAGACAAAGCGCATGATCGAATACATAGCCGGATTCGAACACGATACGGGCCAAGCGCTCGATCAGGCCGTGATATTCATCCCAATCAACCCAGCGATGACCCGACTCGCCAGCCATGATATTTACGCTGTGGGTACGTTAAACGGGTGTCGCAGCACGATGGTTTCCCGGCGGTCAGGCCCGGTCGATACCATATCGACTGGTACGCCGACTAATTCCTCAATGCGACTGATGTAGGCACGCGCGGCCGATGGCAAGGCGTCCATCGTGCTGGCTCCTACCGTCGGCTGCTCCCAACCAGGCATTTCTTCATAAATCGGCTCGCATGCCGCCGCTTCTTCTGCGCCCACCGGGAATACATCCACCGTCTTGCCATTCAACTTATAACCGACACACAGCTTCAACGTTTCCAGTCCGTCGAGTACATCGAGTTTGGTCAGGCACATCCCTGATACACCGTTGATTTGCACCGAGCGTCGCAGTAGCGCGGCATCGAACCAACCGCAGCGGCGCGGCCGACCCGTGACGGTGCCGAATTCAAAGCCAACCTTGGCCAAGTGCTGCCCGATACCCGCATCGGTTGGTAACTCGGAAGGAAACGGCCCGGAGCCGACACGCGTGGTGTAGGCCTTGGTAATGCCCAGCACGTAGTGCAGCATGTTCGGGCCCACACCGGCACCTGCAGCGGCGTTTCCAGCCACGCAGTTACTGGAAGTGACGTACGGGTAAGTGCCGTGATCGACATCAAGCAGACTACCCTGCGCACCCTCGAACAACAAATTGGCACCCGCTTTATGCGCCGCATGCAGCGCACTGGAGACATCGGTCACCATCGGGCGTAAGCGCGGCGCAGTCGCCAATGCATCATCAAAGGTTTTTTTGAAGTCGATGGCTTCAGCCTTCAGATAATGCACTAACACGTAGTTGTGATAATCCAAGTTCTCACGCAGCTTCTCTTCGAAGCGTCGCTCGTTCAATAGATCGGCCACGCGGATCGCACGACGCGCGACTTTGTCTTCGTAAGCCGGGCCGATGCCTTTACCCGTGGTTCCGATTTTGGCTGCGCCACGCGCGGCTTCACGCGCAGCATCCAGTGCGGTGTGATACGGAAGAATAACCGGACACGCTTCCGACACTTTCAAGCGCGAGGTCACCTCGACACCCGATGCTTCCAGCTTGTCGATTTCGCGTAGCAAGTCAGGCACCGATAGCACGACACCATTGCCGATGTAACAGGCAACACCGGCACGCATAATCCCGGAAGGGATCAGTTGCAGCGCGGTTTTTTGTCCGCCAATAACCAAGGTATGCCCAGCGTTATGACCGCCCTGAAAGCGTACGACGCCTTGCGAGTGATCAGTCAGCCAATCGACGACCTTGCCTTTACCTTCATCGCCCCACTGCGTGCCGATGACTACGACGTTTCTAGCCATGATGATTCAGTCTCTAATGATTGCCGCCATCAACGTAGCGGCTTGATGATGAGCTTTCCGTTTTCTTCAACAATCTCGCGATCACAATCGAACTCCTGCGGATCATGCGGATGCCCCGGGAGATGTTGGATCACGATCTCACCCTGCTGGCGCAACTCGGCAATAAAGGCCTGAAGTAATGCATCCTGTCGCCATGGCGCACTGATCGCAGGCACGGGTGGCGTCACCGGCAACAGGCCCACAATCTCGCGCAAATCCATGGAGAATCCAGTAGCGGGCCGGGCGCGGCCGAAGGCCTCGCCGACCTCATCGTAACGTCCACCGCGCGCAACCGCGTTTGGCAGGCCCGGCACATAAATCGCAAACGTCACGCCGCTCTCGTACTGGTAGCCTGAGAGATCCGCCAAATCGATGTTGACACGGGTTGTGCCTGCAGACTCGGCGAGCTGCGCCAGCTCCTCCAGCGCAATGCTGATCGCTCTCTTGGCAGGCAATTGCTGCTTAGCCTCCTGCAATACGCCAACCCCACCACATAGCGAGCTCAGCGCCAGGATGGCATCACGTGTTGGGCCGCTATACCGTTGCACCCAGCTGCGCAGCGCAGGCAGATCCTTAGATCGCAACAGACCAATCAGTGCTGCGCGCTCGCGCCTGGCAATTGGGTCGTCCTCGATCACAGCGTCCAGAATACCGGCGTGCGACAAATCTAGCGTCAGGTCTGACAAGCCCGCCAGCTTGAGCGATGCCAGCGCCAGCGCCTGTATCTCGATGTCTGCCTCGAATCCGGCATGGCCGTAGATCTCTGCACCGACCTGCAGCGGCTCACGGGTGGAGTGAAAACCAGATGGCCGCGTATGCAATACCGAGCCTGCGTAGCACAGGCGGACGATCCCGGGGCGATTGAGCAGATGCGCATCAATTCGGGCCACCTGAATCGTCATATCAGCACGAACGCCCATGGTGCGACCGGACAGCTGATCCACCAACTTGAACATGCGCAGATCCAGATCCTGGTCCTGCACCGGCATCAGGGACTCGAGGTACTCCAGCATGGGTGGTGCGACGAGCTCATAGCCATAGCTACGGAAGTGATCGAGCAAGGCACGACGCACCTCTTCGGTCTTGCGCGCCTCGGACGGCAAGACATCAGCAATATTCTCGGGCAGCAGCCAGTTCGGCATCGGGGATCAGGCCGGGAGGGGCAAAAGATGGAAAGCGAGCAGGAGGATACCAAACAGCATCGCCACCAGTCCGAAAAACCGAATCTGGCCATCAGAAAGTTGGGCTATTTGCAGGAAAGTCTGGCGCCAGCGGCGTGGCGCCAGCAGGGGGAGCAAGCCCTCGAGCACGAAAAGCAGGCCGAGCGCGACCATAAAGGAGTAGCCCACCACTTGCCTTACTTCTTCGCGCCGCCAGGGGTCTTGAAGTACCTGAGGAACTCCGAATTCGGGTCGATCAGCAGCACATCACTGCGCGTCTTGAAGCTGTCTTTGTAAGCCTCCAAGCTACGCGTGAATTTGTAGAACTCTGGATTCTTGCCAAAAGCGTCTGAGTAGATGCGTGCCGCTTTAGCATCGCCATCGCCTCGGATCGCCTCAGCCTGGCGGTAGGCATCTGCCAAGATAACGATCCGTTGACGATCAGCGTCAGCACGGATCTTCTCGGACTCAGCAGCACCAGTCGAGCGCAACTCATTGGCAACCCGGACGCGCTCCGATTTCATACGCTCATACACCGAGTTATTGATCTGCTCGACGTAGTCAACACGCTTTAAACGAACATCCAGAATTTGCGCACCGATCTGCGTGGCCTCGGCAGCTACCTTGGTTCGTATGGCATCCATCACTTTGCCGCGCTCGCCGGAGATCACTTCACGCACGGTACGCTTGGTAATCTCTTCATTCAGGGAGGCCTTGACGATCTGCGCCATTCGATCCTGCATTCGGCGCTCGTCTCCACCAAACGAAACAAAGTACAATTTCGGGTCCGAGATGCGCCATTTAACAAAAGCATCGACCAGAATATTTTTCTTCTCTGCCGTAATAAAGCGATCTGGCTCCGGGGTGTCGAGCGTGAGGATGCGCTTTTCGAGGAACATCACGTTCTGGAAAGGCGGCGGCAACTTGAAGTGCAGCCCGGGGTCTTTAATGACCTGCTTGACCTCACCCAACGCGAACACAATCGCGTACTGGCGCTGATCGACAACGAACAAGGTCGAGGACAAAATGGCCAGTGCAATCAGGCCCGCAATCACATAAGAGATCAGGCGACTCATCAGCGACTCTCCCGATCACGCAAGCTACGCTCGCGGTTTCTATCAATTCTTCCCTCATTCGGTGAGGGCTCATTGTTAACCACTGGTGGCGTCGCAGCCGTCGCGGGCGCAGTTACACCAGCCGCTGCCTCAGCCGCCGTCTGCGCGATTAGTTTATCGAGTGGCAGATAGATCATGCTGTTGTTGCTCTTGGTATCGACCATGATCTTCGTCGTACTGGCAAAAATCTGCTGCATCGCTTCAATGTAAAGTCGGTCGCGCATCACCGCCGGTGCGCGCTGGTATTCCACCAATACTTTGTTGAAACGAGCCGCCTCACCCTCAGCGTTTGCCACGACACGGGCACGGTAGCCTTCGGATTCTTGCATCAAACGCGATGCCGCACCGCGCGCCTTGGGCACAACATCATTAGCGTAGGCCTGACCCTCGTTTTTCTGACGTTCACGGTCTTGTCCGGCTTTGACTGCATCATCAAAGGCAGCCTGCACTTGTTCGGGCGGCTGCACTGCCTGCATGGTGACATTGGCCACCAGCACACCGGTAGCGTAACGATCGAGAATCTGCTGCATCAGCGCGCTAGTATCAAACGCAACTTTCTCGCGACCTTCGTACAACACAAAATCCATCTTGGACTTGCCCACCACTTCGCGGATGGCTGTCTCAGCGACCTGCTTGACTGTTTCTTCCTGATCGCGGTTGTTGAAGACCCAAGCAGATGCATCTTTCAAACGGTACTGCACTGCAAACTGGATATCAATGATGTTCTCGTCGTCGGTCAGCATCAACGACTCACGTGCGAGTTTGTTGCGGACATTGCTACGGTAGCCCACTTCAACCGTACGAACCTGCGATAGGTTGACGGTTTCCTGTGTCTGAATCGGGTAAGGCCAACGCCAGTTGAAACCAGGTTGTGCCGAGTGACTGTACTTGCCAAAGGTCAGCACGATGCCAGTTTGGCCTTCTTGAACAATAAAAAACCCGCTGACCAGCCAGAGGAAAAAGATGACAGCGCCTGCAACACCAGCACTAATGCCAGCGTTGCGCGCATCATCACCATCATTCGACGAGCCGCCACCAGCGCCACCGCCACCTTTGCCGCGGAGAAGTCGGTTGATGCGTTGGTTGAATTCGCGCCACAGCTGATCAAGATCAGGCGGGCCATCATTCGGTCGACCGTTTTGCCGAGGCTCTTTCCCGTCGCCGTCCGGAGAACCGCGACCCCAACGAGGATCATTGAGGGAAAAGATAAGGCCGAGTTTTTTTCTTATTGATCCGAACATGCTGTGGTGTTCTGCGGTCGGTGGGAGTGCTGTGCGCAAGTAGCGATCGCGCTGCGTAGCAAGTTAATGCCTTCGCCCGTTCTCGCACTGACAAAAACACGTCGAATTTTATCATATTCATCATATTCCACGCCGGGGGCATGCCCCCCAAGGTCAATCTTGTTCCAGACCAAAATTTGGGGAATGTGATCGGCGCCAATCTCTGCCAGCACCTCGTTCACCTGGACGATCTGCTCATCTCGAACCGGACTGGCCGCGTCCACCACATGTAGCAGCAAGTCGGCGTGTATCGTCTCCTCGAGGGTGGCGCGGAATGCAGCCACTAGCTGAGTTGGCAGCTCCCGAATAAAGCCGACTGTATCGGAGAGGACGATGTTGCCAACTTCGCCCAAGTGGATCCGGCGCGATGTTGTGTCCAGCGTCGCAAACAATTGATCCGCAGCGTACACACCGGCTTTCGTCATATTGTTGAATAGCGTCGACTTGCCAGCGTTGGTATAGCCCACCAGCGACACAGAAAATGTTGCGCTGCGTTCGCGCGCCCGCCGCTGGGTAAGGCGCTGGCGCTGCAGCTTTGCCAACCTGGCGCGCAGCATCTTGACCCGCTCACCAATCAGGCGACGGTCGGTTTCCAACTGGGTTTCTCCGGGACCGCGGAGCCCGATACCACCTTTTTGCCGCTCGAGGTGGGTCCAGCCACGCACCAGTCGGGTGGCGAGATGTTGCAACTGGGCAAGCTCGACCTGAACCTTGCCCTCATGGCTCTGCGCCCGCTGGGCAAAAATATCGAGAATCAGGCTGGTGCGGTCGATGACACGCGTGTTCAGACGGCGCTCAAGGTTACGCTGCTGAGCCGGTGAGAGAGGATGGTTGAAGATCACCAATTCGGCGCCGAGATCGGCCAAAGCCTCGGCGATTTCATCGGCTTTACCCGAACCGACAAATAAGGCCGCATCCGGACTTGAGCGCCGACCGGTCACTGCCGCAACCGGCTCGGCGCCAGCAGATTTTGACAGGAGACCAAGCTCCTCTAGGCTGGCGAGAAAATCACCTTTGCCGAAATCAACGCCGACAAGTACAGCGCGCATCAGTCAGCCTCGGACCGAGGGTCACGAGACGAGAAGGGCTTACTCAGACTCAGACTCTGAAGAGGCTTGTTGGAGATTAACGGCCCGCGCCGGCACAACGGTCGAAATCGCGTGCTTGTACACCATTTGGGTGACTGTGTTGCGAAGCAGCACAACGTATTGATCGAAGGACTCGATATGCCCTTGCAGCTTGATGCCGTTGACGAGGTAAATAGACACCGGCACGTGCTCTTTTCGCAAGGCGTTGAGGAATGGATCCTGCAGCAGTTGCCCTTTGTTGCTCATGGATGCTCCGTATTCTTATAAGTTCAGTCGATTGTTTTCACGTTTGACGGAGGTAAACGCCCCAATCACTGGCAACGACAACTGTAATCGATTTTGCCATGTGCTGGCAAACGTCGTCGCGCAAAATCCTCGCTAATCCGCCTTTAAAAAGGGGTTTTTCCCTGAGCGAAACTCTATTCTTAGGGGGGTGCCGACCAGCCCGAAACTTTCTCTGAAATGTTTCTCCAGATACCGCTTATAGCTCGCGTCGATACCATCCAATGCGCTGCCATGCACAACGATCACCGGTGGGTTTTGACCACCCTGATGTGCGTAACGAAGCTTGGGGCGCACGGATCCCTTGCGCCGCGGCTGCTGGTGCTCGACAGCTTGTTCCAGTGCGCGGGTTAACTGCGGGGTGGGTAACTTTTTCATTGCTGCGGCATAGGCAGCATTGATTGATTTCATCATCGGTGCGATACCCGTCCCTTTTATCGCAGAAATGAAATGCATCTTGGCAAATGACAGAAACGATAGCTTGCGCTCAATCTCGCGCTTGATGTGCTCGCGCGCGTCCTGCTCGAGCCCATCCCACTTGTTCACACCAACGACCAACGCCCGACCGGCCTCCAACACAAAACCGGCAATATGCGCGTCTTGCTCGGAGATATCCTGCTGAGCATCGAGCAACAACAGCACAACATTCGCGTCGGAAATCGACTTCAGCGTTTTGACGACAGAGAACTTCTCGATCGCTTCGAATACCTTGCCCTTACGACGAATACCTGCAGTATCGATTAACACGTAATGACGACCGTCGCGCTCGAAAGGAATCTCGATCGAGTCACGCGTGGTACCTGGCATATCGAATGCAATCACACGCTCCTCACCGAGCAGCGCATTGACCATCGTTGACTTGCCCACGTTTGGACGTCCGACGATCGCAATCCGGGTACCACGATGAGCAGACTCGTCAGCGTCATCCGCTTCAACATCAAGCAGCTCATCCAACGAAGTCTCGACCAGATCAGCTACGCCATCACCATGCGCGGCAGAGATAACGCAAGGATCGCCCAAGCCAAGCTCGTAAAAATCGGATGCAACGTTTGTGTATTGCATACCTTCGGATTTATTAATGACCAGAATGACCTTGCTTCCGGCCTTGCGCAGAAAATCGTTAATGGTCTTGTCGTGCGGGGTCAGCCCTTGGCGACCATCAACCATAAAAAATACGATATCCGCTTCAGCAATCGCTTGACGGGTTTGCTTTGCCATTTCGCGCAGGATGCCATCTTTGGCGACAGGCTCAAAACCGCCAGTGTCGATCACGAGGAACGGGCGCTTGCCCACCCGCCCTTCGCCGTAATGGCGATCGCGCGTGAGGCCCGGGAAATCAGCGACCAGCGCATCGCGCGAGCGCGTCATTCGGTTAAACAAAGTCGATTTGCCGACGTTTGGCCGCCCGACCAAGGCGATGACAGGTTTCATGGTGATTTTCGGTTCTGGGCTTGCCCAGGTTCGCCGCTTCGTTCGCGGCGAGAAAAGCCTGAGGATTACTCGGTGGTGATTGCGATCAGTTTGCCATCGATGGTTTGCACCACCAAGTTGGCACCAGTCACGATCGGCGCAGCAAGCACCTGACTGCCAACGCTTAATCGGGCCAACATGGCGCCCTCCTCGCGTGACAGAAAATGCAGATAGCCTTCTTTATCGCCGACCACCACCGCACGACCAAAAGAAACCGGGGCCGATAAGCCGCGGCCTCTGAGGGTGGTACTACGCCACAGGCTACCGCCGGTATCGCGGGAAAACCCGGCTAGCGCACCCAACTCATCCGCCGCGAAGACATAGCGTTGATCCATCGCCGGACCCACGTCCGCGGAGAATTCTCGCGCCCAGCGCAGACTACCGTTGACAGCATCGACGCAGGCAATCCGGCCCTGATAGGCGGCAGCACAAATGTCGCGACCAAGTAACGCGGGAATACCCGAGACATCGGCGACACGCTCAAGTTCGGTCGCGCCACGCGGCTCGGCGATCGGCGCGTCCCAGCGAGCAACGCCTGTAGCGGTGTTGATCGCGAGCATACGCCCAGCGGGCAAGGCAACGAAAGCTGTTCCATCGGCGATGACTATGCCGGGCGCAGCGCGCAAGACGAGCGCAGGTGCTGTGCGCTGTATCACCCAGCGGCGCTCACCGGTCTCAACATCATAGGCAACAATCTTGTTGTCCATGCTGCGCACGACCACCACGCCGCTACCAACAGCAGGCGCGGACAGCACTTCCGTCGATGCCTTCACTTTCCATCGCTGCTTACCCGTTGCTGCATCGAAGGCGAATACGGTACCGCGTGCACTCGCGACAGCTACGGTTGCAGCATCAGCGCCAACGCCTGCCGCGATATCCGCATCGACAGTGACGCTCCAGACCTGCTGACCACTGGCGGCATCGAAGGCAGACACTTTACCGTCAGCACCTGCAGCATAGACCTTACCGTCGGCGAAAATCGGCGCAAGAAAAGGTGTACCAGGGCGACCGAGGTCGGCGCGCCAAAGCGTGCGGACGGTGAGGCTTGGCTTGAAATCCACTAATGGTGCTGGTTCAACGCGCGGCCTCTTGCTGGAGAACATGGAGCAAGAAGCTAGCAAAACGACCAGCAGCAAGGAGGAGAACCGCAGCGCGCGGCGGAAGGCATTCATCAATCGTTCCCTATTATCCCTTGCCGGATGAGCCACCGACTGCATCCAGCTTCAACTGTATCAACTGGCGAGCGGGGTTCTTCACCTCGGTTTTTTCGAGCGCGCTTTGATAGGCGGCGCGTGCATCCTCCAACTTGTTCAGACCAAAGTACAAGTCGCCCTTGCGGTCAGCGACCAGCGCCGCAAACTGGTCAGGGAAGTCACCGGACAGCACTTTCAAACCCTCGTCATAGGCTTTTTCGTCCAGCAATACACCGGCAAGCCGAATGCGCGCGATGGCCTTGAACTCTTCGTTCTTGCCATGCTCCGACACCCACAGGAGTTCACCTTTGGCTGCCTTCAAATCAGCAGCGTCGAACGCGGCCCTTGCCGCCACCAGTGCACCCATCTGCGCGTAAGCAGTACCACTGAATTTATCTTTCAAATCGGCTGAGGCGCGAGTTCGTTTAGCCGCATCGTTAGACTCGACCGCTCTCACTAACTCCTCGTACAAGACCGCAGCCTTCGCAGCTTGCGAACGCTGCCAATAATTCCAACCGGTCCAAGCCGCATAGGCCAGCAGAAACGCAGTGACCAGCCAAGTCACCAGATTGCCGTATTTATCCCACCAAGCTTTTAAGCTGGCGATCTGCTCTTGTTCTTCGTGATCGTATGCCATGTTTTTACAAATGTATTAATGATGGGTAGGGATTTGTCCGGCGTGAAGGTGACCGTGTTCATGCTCCGCATCACCGACAATTTGGTCGATGAGATAGTCGACAACTTGATCGAACCCGATGTGACGCTGATTGTTGGTCATGTCGGCCTCACGCAAGTGCTTGATGGTGGCCTCGCCTTTTGCCATCTCATCATCGCCGAGTATGAGCGCGTAGGCAGCACCACTCCCATCGGCCCGCTTCATCTGAGACTTGAAACTGCCGGCGCCCCCAAGCGCTGCGCAATGTAGCACAACATCCAGACCGGCATCCCGCAAGCGCTCGCCCAGAATGAAGGCCTGTAACTGCGCCGCGTCACCCTGGTGAACAAGATAGACATCGCATTGACCAGCAGCAGTAGAGGTCGTGTTTGCACGCATCAACTCCAGCAAACGCTCGACACCCATAGCAAAACCTACCGCCGGGGTCGGCTTGCCACCGAAAATCTCGACCAGAGGATCATAGCGACCACCGCCGCACACCGTGCCCTGAGAACCCAGATGGTCGGTGATCCATTCAAACACGGTACGGTTGTAGTAATCCATCCCGCGCACAAGCCGAGGGTTGATGGTGAATCGGATATTGTTGGCATTAAGCAGTCGTTGCACACCGTCGAAATGGGCACGCGATTCATCACCCAAGTAATCGAGCAGCTTTGGCGCATCATTCACCAATGCCTGCATCGCAGGGTTTTTGGTATCCAGTATGCGCAAGGGATTGGTGTGCAGACGTCGCTTTGCCTCAGCGTCGAGGGTATCGCCGTGTTTTTCGAAGTACGCAATCAGATCCGCACGGTGACGATTGCGCTCTTCAGCATCACCAATGGAATTGATTTCCAGACGTATGTCACTCAAGCCAAGATCATCCCAAAGACGCTGGCACATCATGATTAACTCGGCATCAATATCGGGGCCTGAGAAACCAATCGCCTCAGCACCAATTTGATGAAACTGGCGGTAGCGACCACGCTGGGGCCGCTCATGTCTAAACATAGGGCCCGAGTACCACAAGCGTTTAGGACCTTCATAGGTCAGGTTATGTTCCAGTACGGCGCGAACGACGCCTGCAGTACTTTCCGGGCGCAAGGTCAGCTGGTCGCCGTTCATGCTGTCGGTAAAGGAATACATTTCTTTCTCGACGATATCGGTGACGGTGCCAAGCCCGCGCGCAAACAAAGCCGTGGGTTCAACAATCGGCGTACGGATTTGTTGATAGCCGTAGCTACGCAACACCGATTGCACCGTGTTTTCAAACAGCTCCCAAAGTGGCGCATCGTCGGGCAGTACATCATTCATGCCCTTGACCCCGAGGATTTTTTCTTTTTTAGCTTCTGCCATAACGGGTCTTCACATAATCCAGTACGATGGTTTGAAACTCTTCAGCGATATGCTCACCCCGCAGCGTGACTGACTTCTGACCATCGACAAAAACCGGCGCGGCCGGTGACTCGCCGGTTCCGGGCAAGCTGATACCAATGTTGGCGTGCTTGGACTCACCAGGGCCGTTGACGATACAGCCCATCACCGCCACGTTCATCTCCTCCACGCCCGGATAACTAGTCTTCCACACCGGCATCTGCTCACGCAGATAAGTCTGGATTTGATCGGCCAGTTCCTGAAACACCGTGGATGTGGTGCGACCGCATCCGGGACAAGCAATCACCATCGGTGTGAACTTACGCAAACCCATGGTCTGCAAGATTTCTTGCGCAACGATGACTTCCCTGGTTCGATCACCGCCAGGCTCGGGGGTCAGCGAAACTCGTATAGTGTCGCCGATGCCCTCTTGGAGCAGCACACCAATCGCTGCAGTCGATGCAACAATCCCCTTACTGCCCATGCCCGCTTCGGTCAGTCCGAGATGCAGTGGGTAATCGCAACGACGCGACAGCTCGCGATACACCGCGATGAGATCTTGTACGCCCGACACTTTGCAGGAAAGAAAAATTCGGTCACCCGGCATACCGAGCTCTTCGGCGCGCTTGGCATTATCCAGAGCCGAGGTAATCAGCGCTTCATACATCACCACTTGTGCAGTCCATGGATCTTTACGCTGCGCGTTTTCATCCATCATGCGCGCCAGTAGCGATTGGTCGAGACTGCCCCAGTTGACGCCAATTCTCACCGGCTTGTCATATTTGTTCGCTACGTCAATCATCTGCGCAAACTGCGTATCTCGCTTCGCGCCCTGCCCCACGTTACCGGGGTTAATACGGTATTTAGAGAGTGCTTCTGCACACGCGGGATGGCGCGTCAGTAAGAGGTGACCGTTGTAATGAAAATCGCCGACCAGCGGCACATCAATACCCATTTTGTCCAACTGCTCACGAATCGCTGGAACAGCTGCTGCCGCTTCTTCTGTGTTGACGGTAATGCGCACGACTTCAGAGCCAGCACGTGCCAGTTCCTTGATCTGGATCGCGGTACCGATCGCATCGGCGGTGTCCGTATTCGTCATGCTCTGCACGACCACAGGTGCGCCGCCGCCAACGCGAACTTCGCGCTCACCGTAGCGTACGATCGCCTGGCGCGTTATCTTGCGCGCGACTGGTCCTGAGGGTATCGGGGATACAGACTGATCCATAAATAGCTCCTTACTTGAGACTGAGCTTGGCGACGTTATCGCGTGCAACTGCACGCAGATTGAGCGACTGTCCGCGTAGCGTTGCGTCGATACCAGCAGCGTTGCCAACCACGAGCACAACTGGTTCATTGATTTCCACCAGTTCTGTTGTACCCGCCTTCATCAATCGGGAAATGATCCTACGTTCGCCATCGACCGTGGTGACCTCTACCCAACTGTCCTCCCGCGCCTTGATCTCCAGAGCGCTGGCAGACGCAGCGGTCATGCCTAATGTTTCGAGCACGCCTGTTTTATCTTTATCCACTCCCGATGCGGACGGCTCTCGGCCACCTGTCAGTGGTGGCAGTGCATCCACCACTTTGGCGAAGTCCACGCTAGGGATTGAAACCCACTCATACCTATACGCTAGCACTAGCAATGCACTCACTACAGACGCCAGAATCACCCATGAAAACCATTTATTCGAGCTGCGCCGCCGAGGTGGGGGCGACTGGCGGCCGCGCAGGCCCGGGGCAGGCAAAGGACGTCTTACGACCATACTTTCGAATGCCGGGTTCGGCTCACTCGATAACATGGCAATCAATGGTGCCGGGTCGAGCTCCAAAAGCTTGGCATAGGAGCGGATAAAGCCGCGTACCGTTGCCATGCTCGCGAGTTGAGCGAAATCATCCGACTCCAACGCAATGATCTGGCGCGGCGAGATTTTCAGTCGGCCAGAAACATCCTCGACCGACAAACGAAATTCTTTGCGGCGCTTGGCAAGCAATGCCCCCGGTAGCTGCTCGGTCAGGCTCTCAGCGACATGCTCCTGATGAAGTACGACCGCCTGATCAGCAGCCGCTGCTGAAGCCGAATCGATGGGGGGTGACTGCTCGATCGTCGACCCATCATCAGTATCGACAGTTGATGCAGTACCATCTTTCATGGGTACTTTGTGGTCAGCTGAAGCATGAATATCACCCGCCGACCCCGACGGCAATCCAGCCATAGGATCATGGGGTGGATCACTGATGGGCAGCGCAGGATCAGATTTATCTTTATCGCTCATTGGTTTCGGTACGCAAATAAGCTTGCAACTGCGGGGATTCCGGGAATCGTCGCTTCCATTGTGCGGCGATGCTGCGTTCAGCATCTCTATCGCCTAGCCGCTGCTCAATAACCACTGCTAATGCGTAGTCCTGACTAGCTGCCTTGCCACTACCGAGCACGACTTTGAGATATCGACGCGCCTGCTGATCATCACCGCGCTCGATGGCAAGCCGCGCCAACTCAGACCTGGCTGCCAGCAGACCAGCGTCTGCCTGAAGCGCTCGCTGAAAATAGCGCTCGGCGCGATCACGATCATTCAGCCGCAAGCTGCAAGTGCCAGCATTCATCGCTGCATTCACCGGCGCCGCGTACCGTCGGTGGGATAACGCACGATCGAAATACGGCAAGCTCTCGGCTGCCTTGCCTGTTTCGCAGAGCAGCCAACCCATATTGTTTTGCAGGGCAGGATCTTCCGGCGCTGAACGCAATGCATGCGCCATGCTCTGCCTTGCCTGCTCCGGTTCACCAAGCCGCATCAAGGCCAGCGCACGCAGGCCGAGTACATCAGCGCGGTTTGGCTCGAGCTCGAGTGCGCGATTCGCCTCTTCAAGTGCGATCGCGTGACTACCCTCGGCAAAGTAGGCTTTTGCCAGCTCGAGCCGCGCGCTCGCACGTTGTTCGGCATCAGCGGAAACTGCCGGATCACGCAGCGTGTGCGTGCATGCGCCAAGTGACAATAGTATGACCAGAACAATCCAACGATTCATTGGTGCTTCACCCAGGAATCTCAACAATACGACCAAAATCCGCGCCGTATTTTTGCTGATAAGAATCCAAACTACGCATCCGCTCTTGTACACGGGTGCGATCCTGCACGTCGCCCGCTAGTTGGCCGCAGGCTGCGTCAATATCATCGCCGCGTGTCTTGCGAACGGTTGTCACGATACCGGCATCCATCAGAATTTGGGCGAAAGCTTTGATACGCGTGGCGCCAGAGCGACGCAACCCCGAAGCCGGAAACGGATTGAATGGAATCAAATTAAACTTACAAGGCACATCACTCACCAGCTTGAGCAACTCACGTGCATGCGCATCCGTATCATTGACACCGTCTAGCATGCAATACTCGAACGTAATGAAATCGCGCGGCGCGAACTCCAAGTAGCGCTTGCATGCCGCAAGCAACTCGACCAGCGGATACTTGCGGTTCAGCGGCACCAAGTCGTCACGCAGCACGTCGTTCGAAGCATGGAGAGAAACAGCAAGCGCGACTGCGCAGTCCCTGGACAGTTTGTCCATCATGGGCACAACGCCACTCGTTGATACCGTGACGCGACGACGCGAGAGACCGTAGGCGTTATCGTCGAGCATCAGCTTCAGCGCAGCGACCGTCGGTTCATAGTTGAGCAGCGGCTCACCCATGCCCATCATCACTACATTTGTAATCTGACGTTCGCCTTTGGGTCCGGCTGCAATGCCCTTCTCACGGCGCAGCGTTCGCTCGGCCATCCATAGCTGTCCGACAATCTCACCGATTGTCAGGTTGCGCGAGAACCCTTGCTTGCCGGTAGAGCAAAATCGGCAGTTCACGGCGCAGCCGGCTTGCGTGGATACGCACAGCGTGCCGCGATTTTCTTCGGGGATAAAAACTGTTTCGACCGCGTTACCATCGCCAACGTCGATCAACCACTTGCGTGTGCCGTCGGAGGCGGTGTTATCGCTGATGATCGCTGGCGCAGTTACCGTTGCGTGAAGCTTCAGCTTTTCGCGCAAGGATTTGGCGAGGTCGGTCATCGCATCGAAGTCGGCCTCACCGAATTGATGTATCCAGCGCTGCAACTGCTTCGCGCGAAAAGGCTGCTCGCCAAGTTCGCCGCACCAGCGAATAAGCGCAGCGGGTTCCAGATCCAGCAGATTGGTCAATGCCGCCATGGTTACCCCCCAAACTCCTTGCGGCCGAGTTGGACATCGCGACGATGCGCGCGTCTTGTTTCAGCCCCTTGGCTTGCGCTAATCGCGTTAATGAGATTAGCGAGAGTAAACGTTCAAACTCGGGAAAAAATAAGCGATTTCGTTTTTTGCTGTGTCCGGGCCATCGGAACCATGGACAGCGTTAGCGTCGATCGAGTCGGCGAAATCAGCGCGGATGGTTCCCTTATCGGCTTTCTTAGGGTCTGTAGCGCCCATCAGATCACGATTTTTCACGATCGCGTTGTCGCCTTCCAGCACTTGGATCATTACCGGACCGGAGATCATGAAATCGACCAGATCCTTGAAAAACGGACGCTCACGATGGACAGCGTAGAACCCTTCCGCCTCGGCGCGAGAGAGCTGAACCATGCGGGCAGCGATCACTTTTAGGCCAGCGTTTTCGAATCGGCTGTAGATCTGTCCGATGACGTTCTTGGCCACTGCATCCGGCTTGATGATTGACAGGGTGCGCTCGGTGCTCATCTGAAAAAACTCCAATAGAATGAAAGGGTTAAAGAATTGGGGAGAATTATTTGATAACTTTTAATTTTAACATGAAAGTACCCCTTTCAGGCCTCTCTCGCGACGCTGACTAGTAAATCGGGCTTTGTCGAGACGGGTGCAGCCACCCTCAAAGTAAGGTAAATTATCGAATTGACAGGTGGCGAGCTTCGCCGGCTGTTATTAATTTGAAAATGGAGGTCAAATGAACCAACCGCTACCCACTCAATACGGCACGCTGGACGACACTTCGGTCGTACGTCACCGCGTATTGCGCAACACCTACTGGCTGCTGGCGCTATCCATGCTGCCAACGGTGCTGGGGGCTTGGCTTGGAGTGCAGATGCACTTCTCGCTGTTCGCTGGCAGTCCCATGTTGAGCTTCATCGCGTTTCTCGCGATCGCCTTCGGCTTTTTTTATGGCATAGAGCGCACCAAAAACTCCGGCTTGGGCGTGGTCTTGCTGCTGGGTTTCACCTTCTTCATGGGTCTGATGCTCTCACGCATGATCGGGCATATCCTGCATTTCGCTAACGGACCGCAACTGATCATGACTGCTTTTGGCGGCACCGCAGTCGTGTTTGCTGCCATGGCATCGATTGCAACTACCAGCAAGCGTGATTTTTCCGGCTTGTCGAGCTGGCTGTTCGCGGGCGTGATCGTGATTCTGTTGGCAGGTGTTGCCAACATCTTCCTACAGATGCCTGCATTGCAGATCGTGATCTCGTTGGTTGCCGTTGTGATCTTCTCTGCCTACATCCTGTTTGATGTACAGCGCATCATCAACGGTGGCGAAACTAACTACATCAGCGCAACCTTGGCGATCTATCTGGATCTGTACAACGTGTTTGTGAACTTGCTCGCGCTGCTGGGCATTTTCGGCGGCGAGCGCGACTAAGCAGCGCCCACCCCAATAAAAACGCCGGCTTGATGCCGGCGTTTTTTATTCCACCGAGTTAATTAATGACCTCGATCAAACACTGCAATCGATTCGACATGCGCGGTGTGAGGAAACATATTCACCACGCCAGCCTGACTCAGTCGATAACCACCCTTATTCACCAGCAGGCCCGCGTCGCGCGCCAAAGTCGAGGGGTTGCAAGACACATAGACAATACGCAACGGCTGTAAATCCGGATTACTTTCTTTCGCCTCTGCGATGGCCTTGCAGAGGTCCATTGCACCGTCGCGGGGTGGATCGATCAGCATTCGGTCAAAGCGCCCGAGCGACTGAAGCTCTTGAAGCGTAAATTCGAACAAATTCCTGTGCATGAATTGAGTTCGATGATCCAACCCATTCAGCGCCGCATTACGCGATGCGCGCTCGGTCAGCGCCGAGCTTCCTTCAACACCAACCACCTCCCGCGCCTGCGTCGCCAGCGGTAGTGTGAAGTTGCCCAAGCCGCAAAACAAATCTGCCACACGATCGTCGGGCTGTACCTGGAGTAGACGTAAGGCACGCGAAACCAGCACGCTATTGATATGGTGATTCACCTGCGTGAAATCGGTTGGCTTGAATGGCATCACCAAGCCAAATTCCGGCAAACGGTATTGCAGCGGCCGCTTCTGGGGATACCACGCCGTGGCGGTATCTGGACCCTTGGTCTGTAGCCACCACTCAATATCCCACTGATCCGCAAATGCCTTCAGCTGTTGCTCATCATCAGCGGAGAGCGGCTCCATAATGCGAAGCACCATCACAATCACCTGCTCACCGTCATGCTCGCCGACCGCCAACTCGATCTGCGGTAATCGATCACGAATCGACAACGACGCAACTAGCGTGCGCATCGGCATCAGCATGGCGGATACTTTGGGGGGCAGGATCTCGCAAGTACGCATGTCGGCAATAAAGCTGGATCGCCGCTCATGAAAACCGATCAGTACCCCACCCTTCTTCGCGACAAACCGCACGGACAGGCGTGCGCGGTAGCGGTATCCCCAATTGGGACCTTGGATGGCACGCAAAAGATAAGCAGGACGCACACGGCCAATGTGGAACAGGTTGTCCTCCAAAACGCGCTGCTTAATCGCGACTTGCGCAGCAGGATTAAGGTGTTGCATCGCGCAGCCACCGCAGACACCAAAATGGGCGCATCGCGGTGTCGTACGTAACGAAGACGCACGCAGCAAGGCCGTCATCTCTGCAGCTTCCCACTTGGGCTTGCGACGGTAAGACTGGAAGCGCACTTGCTCGCCAGGCAACGCGCCCTCGACGAAGATCACCTTGCCCGGTGATCCATCATCATTGGGCAGATGACCAACGCCGCGTGCCTCCATATCGAGCGAGGTAATGTCAAGTATCGGCGTCACAACAGCGCATCCTTCCTAACACCGCGCGCAGCAATCACCTGCTTGAGCCTATGCAAACCATCTTGCTGAATCTGCCGCACGCGCTCAGGCGTCACGCCGAGCTCATCTGCAATTTCATCCAATGTCGCAGGCGTACCGTGGTCCAAACCAAAACGTCTCAGAATCACGATACGCTGCTTGATCGGCATGGCATCGATCCAACGACGTACCATGTGCGTCATCTCCTGCTCCTCGACATGGACGTCGGGTCCCTTGGCGGACACATCAGCAACCAGATCGAGCAAAGTGGCGTGGGTGTCGCTGGGTAGTGGCGTATCGAGCGAGGATACCGGCTCGGCCATTCCGAGTATCTCGCGCACTTCATCGATGCTGCGCTCCACCAGATGCGCAATATCTTCCAATCGCGCATCCTTCTGATGGTCGAGCCGCGCCTCGAGGTGATACTTGGCACGCAGTACCAGATTCAACTCGCGTACACGATGTACCGGCAAGCGAATCATGCGTCCCTGGTTCATGATGGCGCGCTCGATACTCTGCCGTATCCACCATGTCGCATAGGTCGAGAAGCGAAAGCCACGCTGTGGCTCGAATTTACCGATCGCATGCATCAATCCAAGGTTGCCTTCTTCGATCAGGTCAAGCAAGGCAAGTCCACGGTTCACGTAGTGCTTGGCAATCGAGACGACCAAGCGCAGGTTATGCTCAATCATGACCTGCCGCGCATCGAAGTCACCCTGCGCCGCGAGTGTCGCGTAGTGCCGCTCCTGCGGCGGAGTCAGCAAGGGGCGCGTTCCGATTCGGTTCAGGTAATACTGCGTGGTATCGCTCGCTAGCTCCGAACTGAGCAAGGCACGAAATTCTTCTATCGGTTGTCGTGAAGCGTCGTCCTCTTCGATCAGGTCGGTTTGATCCGCCGGCTCCCCATCGTGCAGCGGGGTCATCGGTGACGAATCCGGCCGTTCCGACGCATCGTTCATTTAGCGACTCGGCAAAAAACCGATCGGGTCAACCGCCTTACCCAGCTGTCTGATCTCGAAATGCAGACGGACTGATTCCGCATCTATATCGCCCATCTCGGCGATGCGCTGTCCCTTGGCGACCGTTTGGCCTTCCTTGACCAGCATAGTTTTGTTGTGCCCATAGGCGGACACCAGTCCATCGCGATGATCAATAATTACTAGGTTGCCGAAGCCGCGCATTGTGTTCGCATAGAGCACCGTGCCGTCCCCGACAGAGACAATCGGCTGTCCGGGTTGTCCTGCAATATCAATCCCTTTGCGTGATACGTCGAAAGCGCGAATGATCTTGCCCTCGGTCGGCCAAACGAAGCGACCGGCAGCGGGTGGACTCACATCGTCAGGCTTGCGGCTATCTGCCAGGGACTTCGCGGGTTCGCCACGCTGCAAGTCGGACCAAGCCTGGTCGGAGTAAGCGATTTTACGACCCAGGGGTCCATTCTTAGTACCGCCCGAAACACGCGCAGTCGCCGCCGTCGTCGGATTGTTGTTCGGCTGAGCATCAAGGCTACGCATCTCCATGCCGGTTTCAGTTGGCACGCTAGCGACCTTGTTGTCTTCGGGCGGGATAATGCGCAACTGCTGCCCGACGCGGATGTCGTTCGGGTCGGATAAACGATTCCAGTCGCTCAAGTCGCGCACGGGTTGGCTGAACTGCTTGCCGATCTTGCCCAGGGTATCCCCTTTTCTGACGGTATAAAAACCCGGGGGGTCAACCGGCTCAGGGGCAGTGGCCGTCTTCGCTGATTGCGCTGTTTGCGACTTGGATTGTGTTGTCTTGCTATTGTCGCGGGTGGCGCTGCGGTCGTCGATGGGCGCATTACCGGGCGCCCCGGCACAGCCGTGAAGCAGCCAAACGGCCATCAGTATCGAAATAACTCGTAGGGTTTTGTGCTTCATCGGTCCTGCTTTGAAAACGGTATCGGCCTCAGCCAAAGGTACCCGGCCGCATCGGCACAAAGTGACAAGGCTCCAGCAAATCGGCCACCCATTCATTTGGCTTGGTACGGATCACCAACTTGAGGCGCTGCGCGCGCTCACCGACTGGCGCGATCAAACGTCCGCCCAGCGCCATTTGGTCCAGAAGTGCCTGTGGCACGTCCAAGCCGGCCGCCGCCAGAATGATGCCATCGAATGGTCCACACTGGGGCAAGCCCAACATACCATCGCCATAGTGCAGCCGCAGGTTGGGGATGCACAGCGCGCGCAGGTTGCTACGTGCCAATTCATGCAGCGGTCGCATACGCTCAATCGAATACACTTCATGAGCAACCTGCGCCAGTACCGCCGCCTGATAGCCGCAACCGGTGCCGATCTCGAGTACTCGGAGCAGCTTTCCGTCGACACCTTCACGCATCAACTCAATCATGCGCGCCACGATGGAGGGTTTGGAGATAGTCTGGTGGTAGCCAATCGGTAGTGCGGTATCGACATACGCCTGTGAGGCCAGACCCGGCTCCAGGAAATAGTGTCGAGGCACACTTTCCATGGCCGACAGCACTGCCGTATCCTTCACACCCTGCTGTGCAATCCGCCGCACCATCGCCTTGCGCACTGCCTCCGATACCAAAAGCGCGCTGCCCCCACTGTCAACGGCAGACACTGAGCGCTGCTGCTTATTGGCGACAACTGGCGCCTGTACCGGCCGCGGCGCATGGGTACGTTCTGTAGCGTTGCGGGTTGCGGTCTGCGTGCCGTAAGTGGTCTTCGCGGTTGCTTTACTGCGCCCGGAGAGACCGGTCACGAAATCAAGCGTCAGCGGGAATCGCTTTTTGGGTTGGCTTTCACTCTCGCTCATGGCAGCACCGTCCGCAAACGTTCTAACTGGGGACCATGCGTCAGATCGATCTGCAGCGGTGTGACCGACACCCAACCTTGCTCAGTCGCATGAAAATCCGTTCCCTCGCCGGCATCCTTGGCCCGCCCTGCCGGACCAATCCAGAAAATCTCGTTGCCATGTGGATCAGCCGAACGGATCACCGGCTCCGATTCATGTCGCTTCCCAAGGCGTGTCGCGACCACCTTGTTCAACGCGGCATAAGGACGATTCGGAATATTCACATTCAGCAGGAAAGGCGCATTCAGCGCGTCCAGATTCCGCAGCACGATATCTTTTGCCAGGCGCGCAGCAGCGTCCAGCTCGGACCAGCCATGTGCAACCTGAGAAAAAGCAATCGCCGAAATGCCAAACAAGAAGCCTTCGGTAGCGGCGGCCACCGTGCCTGAGTAGAGCGTGTCATCGCCCATGTTCTGGCCTTGATTGATACCCGACACCACCAGATCGGGACGCTCGTCGAGCAGTCCAGTCAGCGCAATATGAACGCAATCGCTCGGCGTGCCATTGACCGAGTAATAGCCCTTGTCGGACTTCATCACACGCAGGGGCCGGTCTAAAGTCAACGAGTTTGAGGAGCCGGAACGATTACTGTCCGGCGCAACCACCACGATGTCAGCAAACGAAGACAGCTGCTCAGCAAGTGCGTTGATACCGGGGGCTAGGTAGCCATCATCGTTGCTGATCAGGATTCTCATCGACGGGATTTTACCTGAACGCATTCCCTGCGCGGCGGCGCTTTGACGCCGCTCAACACGGCGCGCTCAACAAAAAGTTTTGTACCTCTTTGAGGTCGCGCGTGCGCGCAAAGGGTGGAAGGCTCTGCCAGATACGACGACCATAGCCTTTCGAAATCAGTCGTGGATCGCAGATCATCAGAATGCCTCGATCATGCTCATCCCGAATCAAGCGACCAGCACCCTGCTTCAGCGAGATGATGGCCTCAGGCAGCTGGTGATGCATGAAACCATTCTGACCACGCCGCTCCATGGCCGCAATCCGCGCCGCAAGTACCGGATCGTCGGGCGGCGCAAAGGGCAACTTGTCGATGATGACCACCGACAAGGCATCACCGCGCACATCAACACCTTCCCAAAAGCTCTGGCTACCGACCAACACGGCATTACCCGCACTGCGAAACCGCTCGAGCAACTCGTTACGACCTAACTCACCCTGAACGAGTAGTGGCCAAGGCAACTGACGCTCGGCAAACAACTCGCGTAGCCGCTCGGCTGCGCGCCTGACCGCACGTAAGGTGGTGCAAAGCAGGAAGGCGCGGCCACCTGCGGCCTCAATCACGGGCAACGCCGCATCGACTACCGCATCGGTGTAGGCGATTGAGCTGGGATCAGGCAGATCGGCGGGCACATACAGCAAGGCCTGTCGCGTGTAGTCAAACGGACTCGGCCAGCTTTTCGCGGCAGCAAGCTCCAGACCCATCTGAGAGGTAAAGTGAGAGAAATCATTTTTCGCCGCCAGCGTCGCCGACGTGAAAATCCAAGCCCGCGGCGCACCTTCCCGCTGCTTGTTGAAGATCGGTGCAATCGAGAGCGGCGTTCGATGGAGCTGTAAAGATTGGGAAAACGCCTCGACCCACAACACATCAGCTTGGTCGCCCTCAGCTGCTGACGAAGGTTTCCATCGCTCCAGCAGCAAGCCAAGCTCGGCCGCCCGCGCGCGACATTGCTCGATAGTCTCGGCCCGCTCGGCCTGCGCAGCCAACACCTCGACCAGGTGCGCCAGCATCGACTTCAGGTGCGCCAGCGCTGGGAAAAAAGCACTGCTCTCGGCAATCTGCTGATAGGCCAGCTTCGCACCCTCAACGGGAAAGCTGAGACGCAGATCGCGTACAGACTTCTCGACGCTGCTTACCACCGCACCCCAATCAGCGCCATCGCGCGCGTGGGCGAGCCCCTCGGCCAGCACATCACGGCATAACTCCATCAGCTGCGTCGTCGACACAGTCTCACCAAAAAATAAGGTGGCGGTATCCGGTAGCTGATGCGCTTCATCGAAAATAATGGTGTTGGCGGTCGGTAGCAACTCGGCGACACCGGTATCTTTCAACGCGACATCAGCGAAGAAGAGATGATGATTCACCACGACCACATCTGCCTGCTGCGCATCACGCCGTGCCTTCATGACGAAGCAATCCTGGTAGTGCTTGCATTCGGCACCCGCGCAGTTGTCACGGGTCGAGGTCACCAGATTCCATACCGTCGCGTTCTCTGGTACCCGCGATAGCTCCGATTTATCACCGCTACGCGTGGTTTTGATGAAGCGCCCGATCTCGCGTAGGTAGCCGACATCCTCCCGCGCCGTTAGCCGACCATTCTGCAACGTACGATCGAGGTGAAAGTGGCAAACATAATTGGCACGCCCTTTGAGCAGCGCAACACTCACCGGCGCATTCAGCGCCTTGCGCACCACCGGCAGATCGCGCAGGAATAACTGATCTTGCAGATTTCGAGTACCGGTCGACACAATGACCTTGCCACCCCAAAGCAACGCAGGCACCAGGTAAGCGAAGGTCTTGCCGGTGCCAGTACCGGCCTCGGCCAAAAGGGTAGATTGCGTGGAAATTGCCTGGGCTACTGCGCGTGCCATGTCGGTCTGTGACTGCCTCGACCGAAAGCCGGGTATGTGCTCGGCCAGCCGACCGGTTGCCGCGAACAAGGCATCGACCTCGGCATCATGGACGCCGACGGTATCGGTGGTGGCAGGTGTTTCGGTCAAAATACGATAGATAGTCAGGCAAGGATATCAGGTACCAATAACATCTTTAGCTGCAGCACCTGGTCCTTCAGTTGCAGCTTACGTTTCTTCAGACGCGTGAGGAGCAAATCATCGCGCGTCGGCAGGTCTGCCAAGCGCGCAATCGCCTCGTCGAGATCGCGGTGCTCGATCTCCAACGCAAGGATGCGTTCCCGTAGCTGCTCAGGGTCGAGGCTCATCGACTAGTATTGACTCGTTGGGCGGCGTAGTGGTTACAGGATCACCTGCTTCAGCCTTATCAGCGTTACGCGCAGAACCGGTGATCGAAATGGATTTATCGCGCTGCTCGGCAGCACGACGCTCGCGATCCGCAACCGCGCGGTCTCGTTCAGCGGCCCGCTCACGTCTCAACAAGGCGTTTGCCTCAACTTCGACACGCCGGACCGCTTTGGTAGCACGTCGTTCGCTCTCGCGAAGGTCACTCAGACAAGAAGAGGTAAAAAAATTATCGAGGCACTTCGCACGTTGACCAGTAATTCGGAGCGTAATTTCGGCGCGGGCAACCGGCACCAAAGCAAGCGCGGCATTGGCCCGCTCAACCGAATCGACCGACTGCGGTGGAAACTGCGTCGCCAGCGCCTGTTCAGCGGCACCAGGGGACGTGATCAGCTGCGCACCTGCGCCCCAGCAGCTCAGCAACAAGGCCGCGCCAAGCATCGGCGCCGCAAACTTTCTACTCAGAGCCAAAGAATATCCCGTTTCGTTCAATCAGCAGTTTCTCTGCCCATCACGACAGCCGATGTACGGCGCTCGCTCTCTTTATATTCGCGCGATTGCATCTCGACGATACGCGACACCGCTCGCTGAAACTCTGTTGCAAAACTTCCCTCGGTGAAGAGCAAATCCGGCGCCACTTCTGCGGATATCAGTAATTTGATCCGGTGGTCATACAACACGTCGATCAGCCAAGTGAATCGACGCGCCTCAGAGGCCATCTCGGCCGACATCTTCGGCACATCCGACAAAATCACCGTATGAAATCGGTTTGCAATCTCGAGATAATCATTTTGCGAGCGCGCGGTACCGCACAGCGTGGCAAAGTCAAACCAGACCACCCCACCGGCACGCCGCACGCAACGCACATCTCGCGATTCTATCCTGATCTTGGGGGCATCTTCGGCAGCGCCGGCGAGATTGGTAAAGGCCTGCTCCAGCGCCTCTGCCGAGGCCGTACCCAATGGCGCGTGATACGCCGAGACCTGCTCGAGGATGCGCTTGCGGTAGTCTGTTC
This sequence comes from Oxalobacteraceae bacterium, assembly GCA_027485795.1. Taxonomy (GTDB): domain Bacteria; phylum Pseudomonadota; class Gammaproteobacteria; order Burkholderiales; family Burkholderiaceae_D; genus Pernthalerella. The sequence continues at coordinate 3,640 of JAIXQK010000018.1, read as the reverse complement.
CGGCATCGACATTTAACACGTCAAGCTTGTCTTTGATCAGCGCGATTGCCGGCAGCATCCGATCACGATGCAAGCCATCCGGATACAGCGCATCAGGCGCGTAATTGGAAGTCATGACAAAAGATACGCCGCGATCAAACAAGGGCTGCAAAAGGTTATACAGAATCATCGCATCAGCGATGTCGGAGACATGGAACTCATCAAAACAAATGAGCCGGTAGCGCTGCGCAATGTGCTCGGCGACCACCAGCAAGGGATCTTCCACATCTTTCTGCTCGTCCAGTGCATGGTGCACTTCGCGCATAAACTCATGAAAATGCACGCGCGTCTTGCGCTGTACGGGTACGACCGCATGAAAGCAATCCATCAGAAACGACTTGCCACGGCCGACGCCGCCCCAGAGGTAGACGCCACGTGGGATATCAGGATGCCGGAGTAGTTTGGTGAGACGTGTCGAGCGTTTGGAACGATAGGTTACCCATTCGTCATATAAACCCTGTAGCCGCTCGACTGCAGCGCGCTGCGAGGGATCGGCACTGTAGCCGCGCTCATCTAGGGAAAGCTCGTAATACTCGGTGACATTCATCGCGCGTCATTAAGTGGCGTTAAATCCACCGTGAGTTGTGCAGGGTAGCGCTGCCGTACAGAGCCCAAAGGTAAACCGATACCCATCGATACACCCATGCCGCTTGCACTACCAAAACTGCCACCACCCACGCCCACGCTAACGCGCGTTCCGCTGTTGCTGACCCCGCCGCCTGGCATGCGATAAATCACCTCGGAGTTGCGGTAACCAGGGTGCTCACAGACCACACGCAGGTCGCCATTCGGCTCACCTACCATGACCGTGGCGGGTGTCTGCACATTCCAGCTACCCGACAGATTGCTCACGACGCAAGCGGCGCCGGTCAGCGGCTTGCCCTGCGCTGTCGACAAAACCTGTAATTGTCCTGCCGGTGGCGACGGCTGGCTGGCACAACTGACCAGCAGCGTGACCAGTACGCCCACAGCAGCGATCCGTCGCCCGCTAGCGCCGCCTCGCCATCTTCCGATAGAGCGCAGCGCGTGCATGGGCTTAGAAATTAAGGGCGCGCTTATCCACCGCCAGCGCGGCTTCTTTAGTCGCCTCGGATAGCGTGGGATGAGCGTGGCAAATACGCGCAATGTCCTCTGCCGAGGCACGAAACTCCATCGCCACCACCGCTTCGGCGATCAGTTCAGAGGCCATCGGCCCGACAATATGTACGCCCAAGATTTCATCAGTCTGTGCATCTGCGAGAAACTTCACCAAGCCAGAGGTGTCGCCCAGTGCGCGAGCGCGACCATTTGCCATAAAAGGAAAACTACCCGACTTATAGGCAACGCCAGACGCTTTTAGTTGCTGCTCTGTTTTGCCCACCCAAGCGATCTCAGGCGAGGTGTAGATGACCCAAGGAATCGTATCGAAATTGACGTGGCCATGTTGCCCGGCGATACGCTCGGCGACAGCAACGCCCTCCTCCTCTGCCTTGTGCGCCAGCATCGGCCCCCGCACCACATCGCCGACCGCCCAGACATTCGGCAAATTCGTTTTGCAATGATCATCCACCACGACGAAGCCGCGCTCATCGAGTTTCAAACCAACCGCATCAGAATGGAGTCCGTCGGTGTTCGGTACACGACCAATCGAGACAATCAGCTTATCAACCTCGAGCACTTGCGCTGCTCCGCTGGCATTGGTGTACTCAACACGCACCCCTTTGCCGGTTTTGATTTTGCCGATCTTCACGCCCATCTCAATAGCCAGACCTTGCTTGACGAACAGCTTATGCGCTTCGCTGGCGACTGATTCATCCACCGCACCAAGGAAAGTAGGCAGCGCCTCAAGGATGGTCACCTCGGCACCGAGTCGACGCCAAACGCTGCCCATCTCAAGACCAATCACACCCGCGCCTATCACGCCTAATTTTTTTGGCACATGATCGATTTCAAGCGCGCCCGTATTCGACAAGATCTGCTGCTCATCAAACGGTAGATCAGGAAAGGCACGCGGATTTGAACCGGTGGCGACGATGACATGCTTGCCCGTCAATGATTCATTTGCTGGCGCTGCGACGGCAATCTCGTAGCCAGCGGCATCCGCTTTAACGAAAGATGCGCGACCGTGCAGGAAAGCCACCTTGTTCTTCTTGAACAGGTATTGGATACCGTCATTGTTTTGCTTCACGACGGTGTCTTTGCGCCCAAGCATCTGCCCGAGGTTGAGCTTCACACCTTTGACCTCAACACCATGCTCGGCAAGCCCATGCTGCACATGCTCGAAATGCTCCGAAGATTGCAGCATCGCCTTGGACGGGATACAGCCGACATTGGTGCAGGTACCACCGAGTGCCGGGCCGCCCTTGGCGTTCTGCCACTCATCAATACAGGCCACCGACATACCTAGTTGTGCTGCCCGTATCGCTGCAATATAGCCACCTGGGCCGCCACCGATCACGACCACATCGAAATGCTTTGCCATGGCCGCCCCTTACAGATCGAGCAGCAGACGCGCTGGATCTTCCAGCGCCTCTTTCATCGCCACCAGACCGAGCACCGCTTCGCGACCATCAATGATGCGATGGTCATACGAGAGCGCAAGATAGTTCATCGGACGGATAACGATCTGTCCGTCTTCGACTACCGCACGCTCTTTGGTGGCATGCACGCCGAGAATCGCTGACTGCGGTGGATTGATGATCGGCGTGGAGAGCATCGAACCAAATACACCGCCATTCGAGATCGAGAAAGTACCGCCGGAGAGTTCCTCCAGCGTGAGCTTGCCGTCCTTGGCCTTGGTACCAAACTCACCAATCTTCTTCTCGATATCTGCAATCGACATCTGATCGACATTACGCAGAATTGGCACCACTAAACCGCGCGGTGAACCGACAGCAATGCCGATATCAAAATAGCCGTGGTAAACAATATCGTTACCGTCCACCGAGGAATTCAGGATCGGATATTTTTTGAGTGCCGCCACAGCGGCTTTCACAAAGAACGACATGAAACCGAGTTTCACGCCATGCTCCTTCTCGAACTTGTCTTTGTACTTGTTCCGCAAATCCATCACCGGCTGCATGTTCACTTCGTTGAACGTAGTGAGGATCGCGTTGGTCGACTGCGACTCAAGCAGGCGCTCGGCGATGCGTGCACGCAAGCGGCTCATGGGTACGCGTTGCTCAGGACGATCGCCCAAATCCAGACCGACTTGTGCCGGCACCTCAGGCAGCAAAGGACGCGCTGCTGCAGGTGCTGCGCTCGGCTTTGGCTGTGCCAGTGCTTGGATCACATCGCCTTTGGTGACGCGGCCATCCTTGCCGGTACCAGCCACTGCAGAGGCTGACATCTGATTCTCGGACAGCATCTTGGCTGCGGCGGGCATCGCAATCGCGCCGGATGACGCAGGTGGCTTGGCGGCAGCGGGTGCGGGGCTAGGCGCTGAACTTGCCCCTGCAGGCGCGCTCGCGGGCGGGCTCGAAGACGTGCCGGCTGAGGCAGTTGCTTCGGTATCGATTCTGGCGATGACTTCGCCCGATACCACGGTGCTGCCGTCTGGCTTTACGATTTCGACCACCACACCCTGCATCGGTGCGGGTAACTCGAGCACGACTTTGTCGGT
>JAIXQK010000095.1 GCA_027485795.1 Oxalobacteraceae bacterium | reverse complement strand
TGTATCACGCCAGTCGACTCGATCACCAATAGTCGCGTCGCGGTAGCGGATTGATCCATACGACCTGCAACCACAATCTCTTCGGCGGTCGCAATGCCATTTACCACGCCGGAATTCATAACACGCAAAGTTTGCGCGCTCAGTTCGCCCTCTACGGTGCCATTAATAGTGGCCGCCGCTGGCACCATCAAGCGCCCCTTGGCGATCACACCGCTGCCAATAAAGAGGGTTCCTTCTGGCGTAGTTTCCTTCATTGCATCTTCCTTATTGAGGTATTTCGCTCGCCGCAAACGCGCGGCTTACTCGCGAATTCATCATGCTAGAGTCGGAGAGATAAATCAACCTACAAAAACCTACGTGCCTTGCCTACATGATCTGCAACGGAACACAGAGCTGGTAGCCAACCAAGCGGATTGAGCGGATGCAGCGATGCTCGGCGCCCACCTCAAACAGCTTTTTGCGCAGGCGAACCATCTTGACCTCCAGCGTGGCCTTGCGCAAATCATCGGGCTGCTGCCCCAGCGCTTCCATCAACTGCCAGTACTCGAGCTGCTGGCCCGCACTGGTTGCAAATGCCGACAGCATCTGCAGCTCGGCGCGCGAGATCACCACCGAACCTTTGGGCCCATTCAATAGCATTGCGCGAGAATCAACCGTAAAGCCCTCACCCGTGCCACTGCTCGCGGGTGACTTGGCTAGTTCGATTCGTCGCTGGATCGCAGTCACCGCTGCCAGCAGCTCTTCGACTGCAACCGGCTTGGGTAAATACACGTCTGCACCACTGTCATAGCCGGCGATACGGTCGTCGACGTGTACCCGACCACTGGCCATGATGATGCCGGCACTTGGGTTTCCCTTGCGTATACGCCGCGCCAGTGAGAGTCCATCTTCGCCGGGCAGATTAATATCAATCACAAAAATTTGTGCATGAAATCCGGCCACCTCATCATCCAGCGCCTCGGCACAGTCAATCCCCTGCACATCATGCCCCTGTTGACGCAGCGCTTCCATCGTGACCGCCCGTAAGGCGTCATGATCCTCGATGACTGTGATATTCAATTTGGCAACCATACCGTAAACCTGACCGAGAGCTCCTGCCGCTCGTAGCGAACGGCACCACCCAGTAGCCTGACAAAATTCGACACTAGATAAAGTCCCAGGCCGGAACCCGAATGCCGACGGGCGCTATCAGCGCGATAATATTTTTTGAACAACTGCTCATCATCCGGAAACACGGCCACACCCGCGCGCAAGGCCACTTCGTTTTCCACGCTCAGTTCACAACCTCTCAACCCCTCATGCGTTCCCGGCCGCACCCGTAACTGAATCACGCTGCCTGGTGGCGAGTACTTGAGCGCATTGTCGAGTAGATTCGAGATCACCGACTTCAGCAACTGTCGGTCGCTTTTAACGGTGATTCGCTCCTCGTGATATACCGCAAAGCGCGCCGGGTCCGATGACTTGCGTAATGCCTCTTCGACCAGTTCATCAACCCGGAAGTATTCATAATGCGAGATGATCTGATCGTCCTCGAACTTCTCTACCAGCAGACAGCGATCAATCAGATCATTGATGTTTTGTACGGTTCCCCGTGCATGCGACATCATCTCGCTGTTCGGTTGCGGGGTACCAAACACCATGTGCAGTACTGACAATGAGGTCTTCAGCTCATGTGCCAGCATCTCCATGAAGCGGCTTTGCAACTGGGCCTTCTGCCGTTCAATCTCGACTTGTTGAGACGCGGTGCGCGCGCGCAATGTGGCCAAATTGCGCGAAGCCTCATTTCGCAGCGCCCGGATTTGTAAAAGGGTCACCAACACTGCGCCGGTCAGGATGCCATGAATCAGATACAGGTGAAGGTTCAGTTCAGGCGCATCGAACAGCCCGAGCGCATGTGAGGTCGCGACCAATATGACGCTGGAAACCAGAAGGTAAAACAGAACCAATGCCCGTTTCGAGATCGGCGGTTGGGCATCCTCGCTCGCAGTTTGCCAAGCGTTACAGGAAATGGCGGTCGCCAGCACCAGGAAGGGTGACAGGCTGACCAACAGGATGTTGGTGTACATCGCCGATCGAACTTGGCCCAGCCCGATCAAGGCGATCTCCATAGCGAATGCAGCCGCAGCTACGGTCGGTATCAGCCTTAGCAGCAGGCGCGATGGCTGGAACTCGCGCAAGAAGAAGTAGTGAAAAATGAAGCTAATGAATACGTAGCCACAAATGATCAGATTACTCGCCGTATCGATGGTCATCGCTGACAGCAAGTCGCCGAACAGCACGCGGTTGTAACCGACCAGGGTAATCGCGTAGATCATTGCCATCAGCTGGCTGGCGCTGAATATCGCCATCATGGTCTCGCGCCACAAGAACCAGTGCAGCACCGCCCACAGGAAAAACAGCAGCAACACCCCGAGCATCAGCCCGTACACCATCTCCTGCAGCAGCCGTGAATGGTGTACCTCATCCGCCGTCATTACCTGCACATGAATGAAGCTGGAGCTGGTGGTGGCAAGACGCAGCCAGATCTGGCGCGACTCGGTCGACGCAGGAATAACAAAGGCGTGGCTGAGGGATTTGAACTCGGCATCGCGCCATTCCACATGGTCGCCGGCCTTGCGCACCCGCCCAGATTTGTCGAGCGGATCATGCAGTTGAAGATCATCCAGGTAAGCGGGACGCACCCGAACCACCAAAGTATCGCCCGGCCGCGCGTCGGGGTCACCGGCGATCGATAGCTTCAGCCAAGTGACAGAGGCGGTAAATCCCCGGCTGAGCACACCGGTGAAGGGCTTTGCTGTGGCACGCTGCGCGTCAGCCAGCGTCATTTCGCCGCTGGGATCGTCGACGAAGGCACGCGCGACGATACGGTCATTGGCCTGAACGGACGAAGCAGCAAACAGAAGCAGCAGCACAGCGAATCGCTGCAGAAATCG
>JAIXQK010000005.1 GCA_027485795.1 Oxalobacteraceae bacterium | reverse complement strand
GGTAGTCAGTACAACTCGTACTAACGCTCTGTTCGGTACGTTTATCAAGTGCATCTTGACTATCGAGGATGCGGATGACACCCATTGCCAAAATGGCACCAGCGATGACCTCGGGTGAGTGGATGCAGGACTTGTCTTTTGAGGAGTTTGAAGTTGTGGATGGCATGAGGGTTCATACGGCCACACGTGATTGTTTTCTCAGGGACAACTAAAATTACAATAGAAATTAATATCGAGAATTAGATAGTTATGGAGAATGCCATATGGGTTTTTATGTTAGCAACTTAGATAATTTCGACCCTATGAAAGACGAAGTCTCCTGGGCCCCTTTTTCAGAGGCGAGGGAAATTGTCTGGAGGGCAAGATACCTGCTGCGCGAACGATCTTCTAGCCAGGTTCGGTGGCTAGCCTCCGAACTTGACGCATCTATTGATAACTATTTTGATGTAGAGAGGCATCAAGCGATTTCTGCTATTGAAAGCGATGGACTTTACGAATTGTTGGAAACCGATGAGGCGGGGCGTTTTCAGGATTTCGCCCCGGAAGCTTTTGAAAGCTACGATATCAAGACGTCTGAAAACACTCGCCCGATAGATGCGGCTAAAGAAGTGGTCGAATCGATGGGAGTGCTAGACGACCCTGATATTCCTGATCCAAAAGAATATGAATATTTCGCTGCAATGGCATTAACCATGGTGGCAGGGTATGTTCAAGCGCTGAATTCAACTTTTGATTTCAAGCAGTTAAAGAGGGTACCAAGGACACACAAAAACTATGAACCACATGAAATCTCAAGATTTGGAAGTGATTTAATTGCTGCTATGGAAGCAGTCACTTACGCTGAGTCAGTGAAGAAAATGCTCCAACTCAAAGAGCTTACTGAAGCAACCATCGATCGCGCAGAGACTCTTACCAAAGAGGGCGTTAAAAAAGGTATGGAACAAATTAAGCTGGCAGAGACCGAAAAACGTAGGGCGTGGGGAAAGATTGGTAAAGAAAAAAGCTTGATCAGAAGAAACCTGAGCCGAGATGCTGTTTTGGCTCAGCATGATCAATTTGAAAGTTATCAAAAGAAAAGCATCGCGAGTGCTGCGGCAGACCTTTGGCAATGGCTTTCACAAGAGGCAAAGCGACAGGATCTGGATATCTTTTCTGTTGCAACAATTGAAGGTTGGATTTCGAGCCACAGAAAGTCAAAAGCAACGAGTTAGTCCTCCTTTTGGGTACCCTAACGGGGTAGGGCGGGTACCTAAGGATGTCAGTTTGCTCTGCCAAATTCCCTGCTCAGCTTTCCCTGAGGCAGTGTGCAGCTAGAAGTTGACATGCATTATGTGCGCAATACGAATATGAAAGCGCACCGATGAAACAAAACACCAACCAATTCCCCCCTGACTACATCACCTCTGCCACGAATGCTGCTGCAGTTCGTACTGCATCACTTAGAAAAGCGTTCAGGCTTTCGGTTGCTCAGACTGAGGATGTCCAGCAAACACTAGTTCTCGAACTTCTTGAAAGAGCAAAGGCATTTGATCAGAAGAAGGGAAAGACAAATACATTCACGGGCGCAGTATCGGCAAACATTGCTGCGGATATTGCAAATAAACTAAGTAAAGACGCCTGGCTTATTCAGTACCGGCCTGATTACCAAGAGGCGGCAAATGATTCAGAAATGTATCCGGCTCTCAAGGGTATTTTCGAAGCACCTGAGTTTTTAGAAGAAGTCGACCAGGATCTAATCTCGATAAGCAACACCCTGCACGATATGCAGGTTGCATTAGCTCACATGAGCAAAGATCAGCGCAGCTTGTTTGATCTTCTTGCGACCCATCAAGACGTTCCAGCCGCCGCAAAAGCGGCAAGTATGTCCAGCGCAACCTTTTACCGCCGTTTAGCCGACTTGCAGATGCACCTGCGCATGTTCGGCATCCGGACGATCAGCTGACCCATCGCGGGGTGGCTGAGAAAAACAGCGATCTCGCTCAGTAAAAACCTTTAAGAAACGCAAACGCTGCGCCCCTAAGGCAGCGTTGATAGGCCAACTTACGCCTGGAGAAATGATGTCGCATGCAAAAACAATAGTAGAAACCACACGCAGCTATCTTGGGCTGAGTGTTGAGGTTGGTAAGACTTCACTGAAGTCTGTTTATGTGCCAACCGAAAAATTGACTGAAGAGTGCTTCGCCAACTGGATTGGCGATGCGATGGTCGGGCAGTCGATCCAATACCACGAAGGATTTCTGCTGCTTGATCGTTCAGAGTCCAGCAGCGGTTTGGCATCTAAAGAACGCAACCGGCTGCACTCAGTCGCCCGCCGTGCCTGGATCGCTTGCGAGCTTGGCCTTGTGCACCTGTTTAGTCTGAAAGTTGCTGATGGCCGCTACCGATATATCGCCATCCGATCAAGCAGCAAGCTGACTCCACCTGAAATTCGTACCCGTCTAAGCAAGGCTGGTGCGCCATCTCACACCATTTCTTCGGAAACCCAACATTGAGAAAGAGAGCTTCCATGATCCATGAACCCGATGCCCTCGAGGAGGTCGGCAACTTTATGATGGCAGAGCTTGAAAGTCTGCCATTGGTCGAACTAGACCACCTCATACAACGTGTCGCATCAGCCGAAGATACGGCGCGCCAGTACAAGCAATTACTTCACGCTGTGATGCACCACCGATTTGCCGAGCGTGCTCAGCTACTGCGTCAAGAGGCTGGTAAGACCACTGGCACTGTGCGATTCGAGGACGAGGGATTTACCGTCATCGCCGATTTGCCAAAGCGTGCTGAGTATGACCAGAACAAGCTCAAAGAAGCTGTTGAAGCACTGCGAAAATGGGGCGAAGACCCAGGAAATTACGTCGGCATTGAGATCAAAGTTTCCGAGTCAAAGTACACCGCCTGGCCACCTGGTATCCGCAAGTTATTCGAGCCTGCAAGAACAGTTAAAACAGGAAAGCCTAGCTACAAGCTTGAGCGCATTGTTGATGGCGTTGTTCCAGAAGCTGCAAACGACAGCACCTTTGGGGAGGCAGTCTGATGGCCATCACGCTTGCACAACTCACACGTGCCAATAAACCTAAAGCCCCGCGTCTTTTGATTCACGGTGTGGCGGGGGTTGGCAAAACCACTTTCGCAGCGCAGGCAAATAAGCCAGTGTTCATCCAGACCGAAGATGGCTTGGGTACGTTGGCTGCGACTAACTTTCCCCTGTCGCGAACCTTTGAAGATGTCTTAGGTGCGATCAGTGCGCTTTATACCGAAGAGCATGACTTCGCGACTGTTGTCATTGATAGCGTGGACTGGCTTGAACCCCTCGTATGGGCTAAGGCCTGCCGTGATAACGGGTGGTCGTCGATTGAAGACGCAGGGTATGGCAAAGGTTATGTCGCGGCACTAAATCTTTGGCGTCAATACATCGATGGTCTTAATGCATTACGCGATGACCGTGGGATGGCAGTAGTTCAAATTGCGCACACCGATATCAAACGTTTTGATTCGCCCGAACATGATCCATACGATCGTTATGTCATTAAGTTGCATGCTCGTGCAGCAGCTTTATTGCAGGAACACTCAGACATTGTTTTGTTTGCTAATTACCGCATCTCCACCGTTAAAAGTGATGTCGGTTTTAACAAAAAAATTAGTCGTGCAGTCGGATCCGGTGAGCGAGTCATTCATACCGTAGAGCGTCCTGCTTTTTTAGCAAAAAACCGTTACGACTTACCCGACACCTTACCTCTTGAATGGTCTGCCTTTGCGCAGGCCATGCCTGAATCATTGCACTCAATGCTCAATTCCACCACCACCAACCGTACTTGAAATAGGAGAAATCACCATGGCTTCATTTGGACAAACTTTTGATGCAAACGCAGTTGAGCCAAGCAGCAACTATGATGTTTTACCACCGGGCAAATATCTTGGGCACATCGTGACAAGCGAGATGCGTGTGACAAAAGATGGTGCTGGTCAGTACCTCTATCTTGAGCTGGATATTTTGGAAGGTCAGTATGCAGGTCGTAAGCTTTTTGATCGACTAAATCTTATTAACGCAAACCCTGATGCTGTTCAAATTGCGCAGCGCACACTGTCTTCTATCTGCCGCGCTGTGGGCAAGATGCAGGTCAGTAACTCAGAGCAGTTGCATTTGATTCCCATGACGCTTGATGTGCGCGTTCGTCCACCGAAGGGCCAATACGGCGAGTCGAATTCCATTCGTTATCTACTTCGTAGTGGCGTGTCCACTGTTGCACCGGCTGCACAGTTTGTCTCTGCGCCAGCACAGCCTATTTCGCAAGCGCCAACCAACACGCCCGCAGCTAATGGTCTTCCTTGGAAGCGCCAGGCCTAGGAAAGGGGATTGAGCATGCAAGAGTACGCACAGGTGGCCACACCCTTTCAACTGCCCTGCACATTGCGGGGTTGTCGGGAGCGTGTGATCGCCTTGCAAGATGAAATCGCCTCAATTCGAATACAAATAGCAACCACCGATATTCGACGTCAAACGGACAAGAAGTCGTTGGACGCTGCCTGGTTCCATCGTGCAAAAACTGCACTGAGATTGAAGCAACAAGAGATGAGTCAACTTACCGAACATATCGCCAAGCTCAACGCACATCAACCCAATAATCAGCGTGAACGATTTAAGGATGCATTGATTGAAGTTCTTCGCTCAGAGTGCGATAACGAGAAATGGACATCGATTGTTAATCGAGCGCGAGCGTTACATGCCTCACAGGAGTTGCCACATGGCTGAGTTACCAATCATCTCAAGTCAAACACGTGAGGCTATTCTTGCTACGTACGAATCAGATTCTGGTGATGGATTTCGCACTCACCTTGGTGCATCTCTCATTGGTAAAGAGTGCGAGCGAGCATTGTGGTTCGACTTTCGGTG
>JAIXQK010000059.1 GCA_027485795.1 Oxalobacteraceae bacterium | reverse complement strand
ATTTGGGCTAAGAATACTTTCACGCTGGGACGCGCAGACTACCAACGTGAATACGAGACCATTCTCTACGGATGGCGAGATGGTGCCGATCACTACTGGTGCGGCGCTCGCGACCAAGGCGATGTATGGAACATCAAAAAGCCTGCAAAGAATGACTTGCACCCGACGATGAAGCCGGTAGAACTGGTTGAGCGTGCAGTTCGCAACAGCAGCAAAACACGTGATCTGGTTCTTGATCCGTTCGGTGGCTCTGGTACCACGTTAATAGCGTGTGAAAAAACAGGACGTCGCGCCCGACTGATCGAACTCGATCCTAAATACGTTGATGTGATTGTGAAGCGCTGGGAAGAATACACCGGCCAAAAAGCACAAAAGGCTAATGTGCCGGTGTTGGATGAAGCACTCGCTGACGAGCCAATTTAATCTGAAGCGATGCGATAAACACGCGCAGCATTTTCATCTTTATTGGAGATGATAGTGAGGCCGAGTTTTTTCTTTAACGACCCTGCGAAGGCACCACGCACTGTGTGTTGTTGCCAGCCGGTTGTTTCGCAGAGTTGAGTGATCGTGGCACCTTCGGGTCGCTTTAAGAGAGCAATCACCTGAGCCTGTTTACTGTTTTCCCGAGTTTTTATCTGACCCGGTTCTTTGAGTTCTTTTAGTGGGGGCTCGATACCAAGGGCGACGTAGGCCACTTTGGTCATGACAGTGGTGCGCTTTTTTTGTGAAATCAAACCGGCTTTCAACATGCTCTCAATGGTCTTCGCTTTCGCTCCACCTTTTAGCGTTTCGGGGAACCACTCGATTCTGCCAGCGGTATGTTGATGGGCATGACTAAGGATCGTTTGCTGAGTAGCTGTGAGTTTGATGATCATGATGATTTCCTTTCGGGTGGGTTGATGGCGTTTGTATGAACGCTCTAATACCGAAGAAAGCCAAGTCAAATTCCCAAGCGTGTCGCTTATTTCTTGATTGATTGCCCACATGCCAATGAGTGCGCCCACTCCATGCCGATACCCAGGCTGTAGTGCGGTATTGGGTAAGCCGGGATATTGCCCAGCACACCGTGTCGCAGTGCATCGTGACTATGGGCGTGCCAGGCGATCCTTTGACTTGGAGCTGGGCTTTTATCAGTCCCGTAGCTGGCGGGCAGTACGTGCGGCGTTATTGCGTGAACAGCCCCTGTGTGCCCTTTGTAAGGCGGCAGGGCGCTTGTTTGCAGCCAATGTCGTTGACCACATCGTACCCATCAAAGATGGTGGTGCCCGCTTTGATCAAGCCAACCTGCAGCCTCTCTGCGTCCCTTGCCACAACCGCAAGACGGCCAGAGAGACTGCAGGCAGGCGGTCAACCCCCTAGGGGGGTAAATCTCTACGCTTGGGCGGCAGCGATGCGCGCGCCTGCCCAAATTTTTGTGCGTGCAAATTGAAATAGGGGGGGCTTAACCCTATGGCAATTGTATTGGCCAAGCTAAAAAAATAACGGGGTACGTTCACCCCGTTTTAATGGGGTATCAATGGCAGGCAGAAAACCGCTACCGACTAAAGTTAAGCAAATCAAAGGTACTTTGCAAAAGTGCCGAGTCAATCTTCGTGAGCCTAAGCCGCAAGGTGACCTAGTAGAGCCACCTGATTACATGCCCGAAGGGGCAAAAGCAGCATGGCGATATGCGCTTGAGTGTGCACCGCCAAACTTGCTCAAAAAACTTGATATGTCCGTACTTGAAGTCTGGGCCTGTGCGGCAGACTTGTATCGCAAGGCTCAGGCTGGAATTGCAAAGACTGGTCTCTTGGTCAAAGCACCGAATACCGGTGTGCCGATGCAGTCACCTTATCTTGCCATCGCAAATAAACAAGCACAGATCATGACTAAGGCAGCGACCGAGATGGGATTTACACCTGCGTCGCGCTCACGAGTCTCTCTGCCTATTGAGTCTGCAGAAGATGAGTTCGATCCATGGGCGGACATAGCTGGTTGAGCTTAAACTTGGGATGCATTTCTTAGGTAATTAGTACAGTTACTCTGCTGCAAACTTTTTCAATGCTGCCATTGTTTTAGCATTTGAGCTGCAGTAAAAATAGCTGTAGTTCGATGACATACCTGGGACACTATCGGGAGACGCAGTTAATTGCGAATCAGCGAGTGAATCAACTTCATCGAGTAGCTCGTCGAAGGGTTCGCGTTCGTCGAAATCTGGATCATCTGCCTCTGTAACGATTTTTGCCCACTTTGCATTGAAGGCCTCGTAGAGCACACCGCCCTCGGCTTGACGAAAAGTTTCGTCAACTAAGAGCAGTAGATGGTCGCAGTTGTCGGTTGTGTCGCAGAACGGGCAGCGAATCTCTGCGTCTTCTTCTGGATCTTCGCCGTCTTCGTAAACGTTTTCCCAATTTGAGCGAGCAAATGATATGGCTCTATTGGCATCGAGGAAGTAACCCACAGATTCAGATTCAAGTGCCCAGACCCAAAAGATACCGTGGTATTCGTTTACGCGAATAGACCATCTGTCATTGTCTTGAAAAATAAACCCTGACCAAATAGGAACGGCTTCATTGTTAATACTATCTAGAAAAAAGTCATGGACTGATGCGCCAAGGTCACCATCAAGTTTTCCCGATTTCATCATTTCAAGCGCTTGCGGGAAATCCTTGTCACCGACCTCTTTTTTCAAAAATGTCACGACTGAATGATTTTTAGCGAGCACCTTGCATGCCTCGCCGAGATCAACGCAATCGGATGAAAAGCCTTTGTCCATGTTTTCTACCTTTGATTGATTTCAAATAATTGTACGTGCTCGGATTGAATCAAGCTCGGCAAATGCCGATTAAAACAGGCTCGAAACAAAATCTTGTCTAAAGAAGGCTCATATTCTGAGATCGCAAAGCGGTACGCAGAGCAGGTGGTAGCCTGTGAAATCCTGGCTTGTCGTTGGGTACAGCGTGCATGCCAACGCCAGCTAAATGATCTGGCTAAGTTCAAGAGTAAGTCAAGCCCATATTTTTTTAATCCGAAGTTGATCGACAAGGACGGACGCAGCTTCTACCCAGCAGATAACCTGTGTGGATTTATAGAGAGGTTACCGCACGTCAAAGGTCCATTGGCGGGCGAACCCATTCAACTGGAGCCTTGGCAGGCATTCATTTTAACCACGGTGTTTGGATGGGTTAAGCCCGACGGTAAGCGTCGCTTTCGTCGATCCTACATTGAGGTCCCACGCGGCAACGCTAAATCAACGTTGTCTTCGGCGTTAGCGCTTTACATGCTGACAGCTGATCGAGAGGGAGGCGCTGAAGTCTATTCGCTTGCAACTACACGAGATCAAGCGCGGATTGTTTTTGGTGATGCACAAACAATGGCACGGCGAAGTCCGGGATTTCGACGTCGTTTTTCTGTAGAGGT
>JAIXQK010000010.1 GCA_027485795.1 Oxalobacteraceae bacterium | reverse complement strand
GCGATTAGCGAAATATCGACAGGCCGCTTAAGTTTCCAACTGTCGATCCGACCATTGCAAAGGTCGTGCCAGTGTGAATTTGAGAGGGATTTCCGACGCTTGGTGCGTTGATGCGGCAAAGCTTTGCCGGCGGTGGGTGCGGTGCATGCGGCCAGTGTTTGCCGCTACCGTCGAATGACTTAATTGAATGAATCGGTAGTTGTCGAATTAAAGCCAAGCATTACATTCGCGATAACTCCATCTTCGCGACCGTACTGGTGAAGTTACCAAGACGGTCACGGGCATTCGACTTCAAGCCTTCCACAATCGAGTTGCGGGTGATAACACCGCTCGGGTCACGCCCCTCATATAAGTAAGCCGCTTGCTTGCCATTGATGTTGAGCGGTGCATCGACCCGTGTCTCATTGCGTGCAGCTGGGGTCAGTACAGTTAAATAAAGATCATCCAGTGACGCAGGCCCGAAGTCTTTCAGGCGGGTGTCGCTGAAATAACGGTCCACCAGATCGAGCTGCTGCAGTACCGATAGATTCGTGATTTCTTTTGGATTCTGCCCATAACCGGCGCTGGCAGCGCCGCGGTTGCCGCCCGAGCAGAATTGAATAATGCCGTGACAGCTGCCGTTGCTGGCGCGTGGGTTCAGACCATCGGACTCCATCAGCGACATACGCGCAAAATCGTCAGGGGCGAAGTGGTGCCGCTTACCTAGCGAAATAATCTTGTCGCGCACCGCGGCCAACTCGGCAGAGGCCATATAGCCTTTGGCGACCGCACGCTGCAGGGTGCGGTCAAGTGTCGGCGTGCTGACATTAGGACCATTCAAGTTGAGCTGCGCCCGTGCTACCTCGGCTTGGCGCAACTGTAGCGCGACCGTGGTGGTCATCGGCGCCATATTGATCGCCTGCCCCGGCATGATGCGGTTCGGGTCTTCGATGCCGTTCTCGCGCGCGACGGTTTGCGCCAACTGCAACACCTGCGAATTACTAAATTGATTCGCCGCACCGCCAAGATGCCGGCGCGTCAGACTCATCAGGGTGTCGCCAGGCTTCACGGTCACCATCTGCATATCGGTCTTCACACCGGCCAGCGCCTGACGAAAGGCGTTCGTCGACGACGCTCGCTCGCGCTGGCGCGTTTGTGCTGTCGCGTCGTTGGCGATGGCATTGGTCTGTGAAGGCCGGATCTGCATTGTGGCTCCTCGTTGGGGCTGGTATTGTTTTTGCACTACTGGGCTCAGCTGTCGGAAATTTGCACAACCGGCGCCCGCTACAACCTGAATCTAGCAAGGCTCGTTCCAGTTATTGAATCGGTTACAGAATGAAGATGACACCCAATTCCACCCAAATTGCCGCGATTTCGCTGCTGTTGGCGGCTGTTTGCGCGCAAGCGGCAACGCCGCTCGAGCAGATGAATGCCGCGTTGACGGAATGGGTCGGTGTACAAAACGGTGTGCCGGCCTCCAGCGTCACCGTCGTGCCACCGGATGCGCGTGTCGCGGTGCAGCCCTGTGCCAGCACCTATGTATTTGACTACCCGTTTGTCAGCCGCGACAGTGTGCGGGTCCGCTGCACCAAGCCAAATTGGCAACTATTTATGAAGGTCGGGCTGGTGTCTGGTTCGACGCCAGCCACATTGACGCCAGGCGCGTCCGCCGCCAAAGCGGCGCCAGCGCCGGAATTCCGACAGGTGGTGGTCGCCGCCACCAACTTACCCGCGGGACAGGTATTACAGCGAGACTCCCTCAAGCTGGACCGCATGGAGGCCGACAAGATAAGTAAGGCCCACTACTTGGAAAGCCAGGGCTTGGAAGGTCAGGAATTGCTGCGCGCGGTGCGCGCCGGCGAACCCATTCGAGTTTCGGACCTTCGCCCGGCTACCCTGGTCAAGCGCGGTGAAATGGTCTTGATGACCATTGGCTCCCCTGCTACCTTCGAGATATCGGTTAAGGCTGAAGCAATGCAAGATGGTCGTGTCGGCGAACAGATCAAACTACGTAATACCGAGTCGGGCCGAACATTGTCGGGGGTTGTCACCGGCAAAGGCACGGCGAAAGGCTTGTGATGCTGAATCGACAACAAAAAATTTATGTCCGGAGCGCTAAAGTTCTTTCAAGTGCGTCCGATACTCGTTGTGACAGGAGTAAAAGGCCTATGGCCGAAAGCGAGAAAACACTATGAGCAACCCAATTTCCAGTATTTTTAGCGGCAGCCCCACGCTAGACAAGGCGACGCTAGAGAAAGCCAAGCGTAAGGGTCTGGATCGTCCGTTCGACGGGCAGTCCGACCCGGCAAAGGCAGCACAGGCCAAAGTCGCCGCAACACGCGGCGATGAATTGTTGCTGTCGCCGATTGCCAAGCAAGCGATGGCTGAGCCAGCATTCGACCGCAATAAAGTCGAAGCGATCAAGCAAGCGATCCAGGAAGGTAGTTACCCTGTGAACGCGCGCCGTATCGCCGAGAGTTTTGCGGCGATGGAAAAGCTGATCGACTGATCTGCTGCCGATGATGAACGCATCACCTCTTTTCGCCGCGACCGCGCCGGGCGCTGATCTTGCGTCCGCGATGGCCTATGGCAATGCCCTGCACGGCCTGCTGGAGAAAGAGTTCGACGCCCTGAAGGCGCAGGAACTCGACCGTTTTGAGTCGCTGCAACCAGAAAAACTGCAGATTTTCGAGGTACTGGCCCAGCTAGTACCGCGCGAGGAACCCGAGCAGGCGCTCGAGCGTCCAGAGTGGCAAGGCTTTCGCGAGCTGATTGCCTCATGCCGTGACCTGCACCGTCGGAATGAAGTCCTGATCAGCCGCAAGCTCGACGCGATTCGCGGCGCGCTCCATACCCTGCGCGGCGCCGATCCGACCGCCCCGGTCGAGGTCTATGACCGACTGGGCCGCATGGCGCGCATGCGCGGCGGCCGCGGCTACGAAGAAGTCTAAGATTTCTCATCCCCGGGCTTCATACCCCGTAACCAGTAAGCCCAAGAAAGTACCACCGCCACCGCAACGTATAGGTCGCGCGGTATTTCCTGCTCCAGATCCAGCCGCGACAAGGCGGCTACCAGCTCCCGATCTTCTGTGATGTAAATCCCCTGCCGCTTTGCCTCGGCGATGATGGCTTCGGCCAATTCGTCTCGACCCTTGGCGGTCACCACTGGCGCAGCGCGGTTGCCGTAGGCTAGCGCGACCGCTTCCCGGCTGCGGAATCCTCGGGGCTTCACGCGCTCACATCCAACATGGCGCCCGGCGGCGCCCAGCTGTCGGGCAAGCTGGGTCTGGCCGAATGGAAAATATTGAACGAGTCCATGGTGAGCCCTGCTAACGACAAGCGCTCGGACAGCGCGTTGCTGTGGCGCTTGGCCAGCCGCACCACCGATTCCTTCACGGCCCACATCATCAGGTCGACATGCGCCGCCTCAGTCACCGAGGTCTTCAGCCAGATCTCGCCCAGCTCGTTGTTTTCAGTATGGATGTCAACTGAGAACGGGGGTTTTTGCTGCCCCGGACGACGCGGTGGCCGGAAGAATTTAATTTCGACCGGGTTGGCGTCAACGAAGGGCAGCACCATGGAAAACGCCAGTTCCCCGCGGCCTTGCGCGGCGAGTGAATCTACCTGGGCTGATTCAATGTCGTCCACCGCGCGCCGCAACTGCTCGGATTTGACGGGTTCCTTCTCAGCTAAGGCCCGAATCAACTTGCGCAGCAGGCTTTTGCTATCGGGCGATGGGGGCGCTTGTCCGCGCCCCAGCAAAGCCTCCATCCAAAAGCCGGATGACAGCACCGCGCCTTGCAAGGCGCCGGGTGTCAGACCGCGCATCGATAGCTGCATGCTCTGAAACAAAGAGGCCAATGCCGGGTCACCGGCTGCCTTTAGAAACCCGTTCATCGCCCCGGGTTGGAACACGCTCAGCAAGGTGGGCGACGTCGGCGGCCGTAGCGAGAGCGCCGCCAAACGAGAAATCCCGCTGTCAGCCGCTGCCGCAGTCAGCGCGGTAGGCGCGGCCTGCGCACTGCCCGTACTACCGCGACCATCCACGGCACGCAGGGTCCAGCCGCCGGCACCGCGATTGGCTCGCAGCCATAGCTGCTCACCCGGCCGAAAGCGCAGACCGGGCGGCAAGTCGATCACCTGCCCGTTGTAGAGGAGCTTCAGGGAATCGCCGCGCATCTCGATCGCGGCTTGAATGATCTGCCCGTCGCGCAGACCGAGTTGCTGCGCAATGGGGAGCAGTAGCGTGATAGCGCGACCGTCCAGATAAAACGGATTCAGACGGCCGGGTAGGGCCGTCTGCTCGGTGCCTTGCAGTGGGTTCACGGCCAGCTCGCCGCTTTATCCCGTTACGGGAAGCGAACCCACTTCTTCTTTTCTTCCGAAGACACCTCGGGTGCCGGGCCGTTGTAGGCAACGTTCGGCGCTTGCCGCGGTATCGCGATCGTTGGGTTGAGATCGCTGGCGGTAGGCGCAACCGTCGGAGCGACCACTGGTGCGACACGATGCAACTCAGGCGCCTTGATTTGCTTGATCTCGGCCTGCGGCGCGGGGTCACCCAACACCACCTGGCGCAGTACCGCTGCACCTGGCACATTCAGGGTCGAGCCTGGCTTCAGCTTCATGGCCTTCACCTCGCCCAGCAGCTGCGGATTGGCGCGTGCAAACGCCTCACGCATCACGTCCATCGAGAATGGGCTGTTAGGCATGGTTTTCTTGATCACTTTGTCGAGGTTATCGCCCGACTTGACCTGATAAGCACCGGTCGGACCCGCACCCTGCAGCGATTCACGTGCGACCGTGGCCATTGCCGGGTCAGTCACCGGCTTGGGTGCGGCAGCGACTGGCTTGCGCTTTTTCGGTGCTGGTTTAACGGGTGCCGCTGCATGCTTGTCAGAACCTTTGTCAGCGCCATGATCGGCAGCTTTGTCAGCACCGTGTTTGTCGGCAGACTTGTCCGCGCCATGCTTTTCGGCGGCCTTGTCGGCCATCTTGTCGGCTGGCTTATCAGCTGGCTTGTCTCCCGGCTTGGCAGCAGCTTCCTCGAATTTCTTCGGCTCACCTTTAGGCGCGAAGGCTTTCGGGCTTGCATTCTTGGGATAAGGCTTGGACGGCAGCTCAGGCTCGGCCGGTGCTTCGGCCTTGGGCGGCTCTTTGCCGTCCTTGCCGTCTTTCTTGGCCTCGTCTTTTTTCTCGTCCTTCTTGGCCTCGTCCTTTTTTTCCTCTTTCTTGGCTTCTTCCTTCGGAGGATCAGCGGCGAATACATTGCCGCCGAAGAGCAGTACTAAGGCGGCGATCAGGAGTTGTCGTTGAGCGATTTTCATTGTTCTCTCCGGTATTTCTATCAGAAGGGTGTCGCGACCCAGTCGCCGGATTTACCAGCGCTCGCTGGTCCAGCCAGCTTGCGCACCACGGCACGGTCATTGGCAACCGCCACGACCTCTACCAGCGCCAGGTGCTGGCCACTATCAGGTTCGAGGATACGTGCTGGCAATTGCTCGCGATTCATCAATAAGAGCTGGTCACCAACCGACAGACCGGCCAACTGACCTGCGTTAATCACCCAGCCTTGCTTGGCCTCTTGCATCACGTTGAAGCTTTGCGGGCGGCAGCCAAAGTCGCCGTCCAGTTTTTGCTGCCAACGCGCGACCACCTTGTCGAGCTCGGTCAGCAAGCCAATCGGCAACGGCTGCGAGTTGTGCATCAGCTTCTGCTCTGGGAAGAACAGCGGTACCGCGTCCTGCCAGAGAATTCTTTGATTCAAGCGCTCGATCACAGACAAGCGCAGAACGAAGGGGATCGGCGCACGTTTCGCAGGCTCGTCATTCCAGTAATCCTTGACCACCTTGATAGTCTCGGCAACGCGCTGCTCTCGGCTGCTCGCTGGACGTACTGGCTCGATACCGAGCGCACCCGCTGGCAATACCTCGATCACCATCTGGTAGGGGCTGATCTCGGGCACATAGCCGAGCAGCTGGCGATCATAGGCAGAGGCTGGCATGCGCGCAGTCGGCGCTAAAGACCAGCGGCGGCTAGCCATCGCTTTGGCCGCAAATCGTGCGCGTGCTTGCTGCATGAAGGGTTGCCAAAACGCCTGATCGGCGCCACTGGCTTCAATACCCATGCCAATATCCAGCGTCGCCTCGCGGCGATACCGCTGCTGATTGGCACGACACACTTCTTCATCCGGCATCACACCTTTGCCCTCGGCGATGATCGCCGCGGACACACCCTCTTCCACTGTCAGGTAATTCAGCACGCGCATATTGCGTACTTTCATCTCCGAGGTGATGCGGGTGTTCTCATGCATCTTGCCGGTGCTATCGATCCAGGCCGCATTGCGTACCCGGGTCTGGCCTTCCATCGCCGCGCTGATCAGCGCGTGCTGGAGTGCCTCGAGACGCTTCTTCGGCTCGGTGGGCAGGACGCTGTCTGCAGGCCAGGCGGTGGTGACCGCCCCGGCCAGAGGCAGCGCTATCAGCATCGAGAGCAGGCGCAGGCGCATGATCGGCTCCAGTGTGCGTCGTCGATTAACGGCGACGCGCTGAAGCCATCTGGCTCAGATACAGCACGCGCAGATCATTCACAACGCGGCCATCCAGCGAGAGCGTGGTCTCATAGGTGTCGTCACCGATAGGGGTGATCGACTCCAGCACAGCACCGTAAATAATGCCCTGCACACGAGTGCGGAAGGTATCACTGGTGATCATCATCTCGGCCACGGTGGTGGTTGCATCGAGCTGCTGGCCATAGACCTGTTCGGTCAGGGCACGATAAGCGTCAAGCTTCGAGGCGCGGATCGCCATCAGGCGTTGCTGAGCCGGGTTGCGGTGGTTTTGCGTGCTGATCACGGCATAACCCGTGCCGCGGATGGTGGCATTACGCTCAGCCATCGGCGTGATCATGCTGACCGGCTCCTCTTTCGAGGATGCCACTGGCGGCGGCGGTGGCGCTACCGGCGAGGCAGTTGCCGCTTTCGGCTCCGCCACGGTGGCCGGCGCAGGCGCAGGTACCGGTGCGGGGTCAGCCGCTTTAACCTCGGCAGCTGCCGAGGCGTTATCGGCCACTGCGACCGACGGGATCGTCTGGCATGCCGACATCAGCACTGCCAGCGTCAGCATTGAGCATTTGGACATCTTGTTCATGATTCACCCCTCTTTGTTGTTCAGCAGCGAACAGGCAGCCGATTCAGCCTACGGTTCGCCGGACTGTCCGGCAGGAAACAATTCCGATCATGCCGGAACCAGTCCCGATTTTCACCGCTTGGCAAACAATTAACTGAAGACAATGCATCCTCATTCCCCCGGTTAATCGGCAGGGAGTTACGCATCTTTAATTCCGCCGGCCCTCAAGTTGGCTTGGCAGACCCGACAGGCTGGTGGCACATCAATTGCTTAGTAGTAACGCGTAGAAACCCATCCAGACTTGGATGAATTTGCAAGTTATTGATTAAAAAGCGGTTTTACTGATGAGTACGTCTTCCATGTCAACAATTCGACAGCGATTGTCGGGGTTCGAGTTCAAAGGACTCGGCATCCCCTTCCTTGTGCTGTTGATTATGGCCATGCTGGTGCTGCCGCTGCCGCCGCTGCTGCTGGACGTGCTTTTCACATTTAACATCCTGATCAGCATCATGGTGATCATGGTGGCGATTGGCACCCGGCGACCGCTGGATTTCTCATCCTTCCCTTCTGTTTTACTTTTTGCAACCATGCTGCGGCTGGCGCTGAACGTGGCCTCGACCCGCGTCATTCTGGTCAATGGCCACGAGGGCGAGCACGCGGCGGGCGCGGTGATTGCCGCTTTCGGCGAGTTCGTGATCGCCGGTAACTATTTAGTGGGCTTCATTATCTTCGTGATCTTGATGTTGATTAACTTCATCGTGGTCACCAAGGGTGCCGGCCGCGTATCCGAAGTTAACGCCCGCTTCACCCTGGACGCGATGCCGGGCAAGCAGATGGCGATTGATGCCGACCTGAACGCCGGCTCGATCACCCAAGAACAGGCCAAGACCCGGCGCGACGAGATCGCGCAGGAAGCGGACTTCTTCGGCTCGATGGACGGTGCTTCAAAATTCGTCTCCGGTGATGCGATTGCCGGTCTGCTGATCCTGATCATTAATATTGTGGGCGGCCTCGCTATCGGCGTCGCCCAACATGACCTCACCTTCTCCGACGCCGGCAAGCTGTACACCCTGCTGACGATTGGCGACGGCCTGGTCTCCCAGATTCCCTCGCTGTTCCTGTCGCTGGCAACTGCGATCATCGTCACCCGCGTTACCACCTCAGAATCGGTGACAGATCAGGCGGTGTCGCAGCTCTCGAACCCTTCCGCTCTCTTTATTAGTGCCGGCATCCTGACCATCCTCGGCATCGTGCCGGGCATGCCGCATATGATTTTCCTGCTGCTGTCGCTGGTGGCAGCTGCGCTGGGCTTCCTGTTGTTGCGGACTGAGGAAAAATCCGCCATTGAATCCGAGCAGGCCGCGGCCGAACAAAAAGCCGACGAGCCGAAAGAACTGGGCTGGGATGATGTGGAAGCGGTTGACCTGATTGGCCTGGAACTTGGCTATGGGCTGATCCCGCTGGTTAACCCCGAGACCGGTGGGCAGCTGATGCCACGCGTCAAAGGTGTACGTAAGAAACTCTCTGCCGAATTGGGCTTCCTGGTGCAGCCGGTGCGTATTCGAGACGCGCTGAATCTGGATCCGGACGTGTATCACATCGTCTTGAACGGGGTGGTACGCGGCAAAGGCGATATCAAATCTGGCAGCGAACTGGCCATCAACCCGGGCAAAGTCTACGGCCAACTTGAGGGCATCCCAACCAAAGAACCTGCGTTCGGTCTGGATGCTGTGTGGATTGATCCTTCACAGCGCGACTACGCGCGTACGCTCGGTTACACCGTGGTCGATCCCGCGACTGCGATTGCGACCCACTTGAACAAAGTACTTCGCGAGAATGCCTCCGAGCTGCTGTCGCATGACGAGACCCAGCAGTTACTCGACAAGCTGGCGCAGAAGTCGCCGAAGCTGGTGGAAGACCTGGTGCCCGGCAAGATGGCGCTCGGCATCATCACCCGCACCTTGCAGCATCTATTAACTGAGGGTATCCCGATCCGCGACATGCGTACCATCATTGAGACGCTGTCCGAGGCTGCCGCCAAAACCCAAGATCCCGAGCAGTTAAGCGCCAGCGTGCGTCCGAAACTGGGCCGCATGATTGTGCAAGACCTGATCGACGCCAAAGACAACCTGCCGGTCATGACATTGGCACCCGACCTTGAACAATTGCTGCACAACGTACTGACGAATGGTGCGCCTGGGCAAAGCGTCGTGATCGAGCCCGGCCTCGCCGAGAGCTTGTTCAGTGCCCTGCGCCAAGCCGCGACCTCGGTCGAAGACCAAGGTAATCCAGCCGTGTTGGTGGTCGCACCGTCGATCCGCCCATGGTTATCCAAAATGGTTCGGCACCGCATCCCTGAGATGACGGTGCTGTCGTATACCGAGATCCCCGACGACCAGGCCGTCAAGGTGATCTTTACGGTTGAAGCTCAGAATAAAGCCTGATCAGGACAGTCATCATGGAACTGAAACGCATCCTTGCCAAAGACCTACGCAGAGCGACGGAAAAAGCCGTCAAACTGTACGGTGAAGACGTACTGGTGATCTCCAATGCGAAGGTCAACGGCCAGCACGAAGTCATCGTGGCGGTCGACCTTGGCGCCGAACCAGCGCATGAGGACAGCCCTTGGCTGCAAGCCAACCGAAGCACCGACAGCGGTGACACCAAACTGTTCCAGACGGCATTGCGCGAAAGTGTGCGTGAGCAGAAAGAACTGTCTGACGACATCGAAGATGACGTGACCTACGACAGCGTGCTGCGTCAACGCGCACAGGCCGAGTCATCGAATAGCAGTACCGACCGCCGTGCCGCCGATCATCGCGATTACATTCGTGGTCGTGAAATCGTTGACCTGGTGCGGGATGAACTGGCTGCGATCCGCAAAGAATTCAAGATGGCACAGCGTATTAACGCCTGGCAGAGCGAGTCGCCTTCACGCAGCGCGGTCAAGCCCTTAGTTGCTGCATTAGCCGAAGCTAGTATTCCTGTCTCACTGCGTACCCTGCTGGTCGATCATGTGAGCGCGATGGATGATCTGGCGCAGGCGAAACAATCACTGCATGCGCACCTGTCGAAGAGCATGGGTGAACACTGGGCCAAGCTGCCGCAGCGCGGCGTGCATGCCATCACCGGCCCTGCCGGTGCAGGCAAGACCATGATGGTGGCGCGTCTTGCACGCACCGCTGCTGAACGCAAAGGTCCGGAATCGGTGGCAGTGATCTCCTACGCGGATCAACGTGCCGGTGCCTGGAGCCAGATTCAAATGCTGTGCGCACAAGCCGGTGTGGATTGCCTGCGTGCGAATGACCCGGAAACTTTAAAAATTCTGCTCGGCGAATTAGGCCAGCGCCACTTGGTGCTGATCGATACCCCGGGTGTGGAAGTGTTCGCGCGCATTGAACAGATCCGTTCATGCTCGTCGGACATCGCCTGTCATTTATTGTTACCTGCTGACGCAGCTGGCACCACCGTACGCAAGTATCTGGTGGATGCGCCTACGCACTGGCACAGCCTGATGGCCTCGCGCCTGGACGAAGCGACCCAGCCGTGGGCGCTGATTCAAGTGCTATGCGACAAATCAGTACCGTTATCGGCCGCATCGCACTCACCGCTCGCAACCGAAGGCTGCACCGTACTCACGGCCAACGAACTTGTCACACTGGCGATCCGAGGTCTCTCGGTTGAGATGCCACTGGTGGCCGATGAATTAGTCGACGACTTAGGTATTGAAGTCACCGATCCATCAGTTATGACTGCCGCGCAAGCGCTGGTCGCACGTCTTGAAAAGAGCGCTCATGCAAGCTAAGCAAGCACAAACCAAGCGCCGTACCGAGGTGATCGGCATCGCCAGCGGTAAAGGTGGCGTCGGCAAGACGACCTTGTCATCGAATCTCGCGGTCGCTTTGTCGATGATGGGTAAGCAGGTGATGCTGCTGGATGCGGATTTGGGGCTGGCGAATGCGCAAATCGCGCTCGGCTGCCAGACGCAGTACAACTTATCGCATGTGATCGCCGGTGAAAAATCGCTGAAGGAAGTGATTGTCACCTCACGCCAAGGCGTGAAGCTGGTACCCGGCGCTTCGGGTGTGCATCAGATGGCGGCAATCTCGGCACCAGTGACCGCTGGCATCGTGCAAGCCTTCTCAGAGCTCGATGATGAAATCGACTATCTGATCGTCGATACCGCTGCGGGTATTGCGCCGTCGGTATTGGCATTCATGGAAGCTTGCCAACGTCGCTTCATTGTTGTCAAAGACGAGCCCTCTTCGATCGCCGATGCCTACGGCATCATTAAAGTGATGACCCGCGATCTGGAGTTGGATGAGATCTATCTGATTCCCAACATGGTCGAAAGCCAAGCCGCTGGCGCTCAGTTGTACCGCCGCGTGAATGAAGTCTGCGATCGTTTCCTTGGCAAGACACTGCAGTATCTGACATCTATTGAAACCGACGAGCTGGTTTTGTCGGCCTTGAAGAAGTACCAGTCCGTGATGGAGTTTGCACCCGGCAGTGCCGGTGCGCGAGACTTCCGCCGATTGGCCGACGCGATCACCAACCTCCCTGAGATCAGCCACCTGTCTGGTGGTCTGCAATTCTTTATGGAGCGACTGGTGAAGCAAAACTCTGGAGGCTGAGCTATGCCACCGTCAATCCGGCTGTACGAAGAAACCTGTGACCGCGGCGAGGCCCTGATTTTGGAGCATCTCGGCATGGTCAAGCGCATCGCGGTCCATCTCAAAGCACGCATCCCACCATTCATGGAAGTGGATGAGCTGGTGCAAGTGGGCATGATCGGCTTGATCGAAGCTGCACGATCGTTTGATACCGGTAAAGGTGTGGCCTTCGAGAGCTATGCACACACACGAATTCGCGGTGCAATGATCGATGAGGTTCGTCGACTCTCTTTCCTGCCCCGCTCTGCGGTCGCGTTCAACAAATCCCAAAACAGCGCCAGTCAGGCGCTTGCATCGGAACTCGGGCGCGCCCCAACACAAGCAGAGCTGGCCGCGTTTTTGGGGATGGAGCTGGACACCTATGAAAAAGATCGCGGTGCCGCCAGACAGTTTGAAACCTATTCGATTGAAGTCGTCGCCGATGAAGTGATGCAACTACCCGAGCAGTCTTCGCGTCAACCGGAGTCGATTGTCGAAGAAGCCGAAATGATGGATTCGTTGACCGCTGCTATCGATAGTTTGCCCGAGCGTGACAAGCTGGTGATCTCGCTCTACTACGTAGAAGAATTGAACCTGCGCGAGATCGGTGAGGTATTGGGTGTATCGGAGTCGCGCGTGTCGCAGATTCTGTCGGCTAATGTAAAGAAGCTGCGCTCACAACTCAACCCGGAGCCAGCGCTGCGCTGATCGAAGAACCAAATGATGCATTGGATGAGATACCTATGGGGCCGCAAATGAATACCATCCTGCTGCTACTGATTTTTACCGGGCTGGTCGGCATGCTGCTGGTCGTATTCTTCATGCTTGATCGCGTGAATGAAATACACAAGCACTCCGACATTCCGCAACGAGGTCATATTGACCCTGCCGCTATGTTTGGTGGCCTGACCGGCAAAAACCTGTGGGACGCGCTGATTGGCGTGCCGATGCCGGGTTGGGATCAGAAGAAAATTGCAGCGATCCGTCCGCGTTATGACCTGGTGCTGCAAAAACATCTGGAGCTGCTGTTTGAGGACGGCAAGCTGGACGGCCGTGAAGGATTTGCCAGCCCGGTGCGGTGTGATCGCATGGTGCCGACCCTGCGCGGTGAGGTTGAGTCCTGGATACCGCATGAATTTGCCTCCGGTATTTATCGCGCCGGCTACGCGATTGCGACCACCGCAGAAGAAGACCGCGAGCCGATTCGCAATCAGATTGATATTTTGGGCGACGCACTGTTCACTGCTGTTGGGCTACCACCGAACTCGCTGTCGGCGATTCTGATGCCGCATCTGGATCGACCCAAGCCAGCAGAAGACGAAGCGGGCGAAGAAGATCAAGCCAACGACCAGGAAACCAGCGCCGAAGATAATGAAAACGCATCGGCTTCTGATGGGGCCGCAATTGCCGCACTACCGGCGCCGGAAACCCCCGACACCCTGACGCCAGAGCTAACGGATAATCGGGAGCCCGTCGCCGCCGAACTCGGCACTGGACCAAACACCGATGTGCAGGCCGCTGCGCAAACCGATCAAGCAGTGGAAGCGAATGCCGCCGACACTCCAGCCACGACCGTCGCTGGCAGCGAGACGCCCGAGCAGGACAAGGACAAGGCGGAGGCGAAAGCAGGCGCTTAAGAAACAATCATCACAATCAGCGGCAAGTTATTGCCGCTGATCCCAGTTCTTGGTGCCGTAACGAAAGCTCACTAAAGCTTGTGACGGCGGTGCCGATCATAGGTCTGACGCAATGATTTACTTGGAGCGACAGACCATGAACATGAGAGAACGTGCATTAGCCAGCTATGGCGACGTGAAAGTCACCACGGGTGTAGCCGCAGCCGACAACGTACAGCTGATTCAAATGCTGTTTGATGGCTTGATCGAGAGCTTAGCGACCGCCAAGGGCCATATCGAGCGCGGCTCGATCATGGAGAAATCCAAGGCTTTGGCGCGCGCCGGCCGTATCGTCGTGGGTCTGCAGGGTGCCCTCGACTTTGACAAAGGCGGCGACATCGCTCGTAACCTGAATGATTTATATAGCTACGTCACCCGACGCCTGTTCCATGTGAACGCGCACAATGATCTCGAGGCACTGGCGGAAGTCCATAACCTCATGAGCGAGATCCGAGGCGCGTGGGCGATGGTGCCGCAGCTGGTACCCGCATCGCAGCGAATGGCCGCAGTCAACTGATCCGAGCGCGCGCAGCGCGCCAGACCAAGGGGCATCCCGCCGCGGTGACGTGGCGGGATTTTTTTTGCCCGCGCGGGCAGAGATTTCGGCCTCGCTTGCGGCAAATCCCGCTGCCGGGGTCAGGCTGACACGGTTCTTGCATAAAGGTCCACAGAACCGATTTTTGCAAGGAAGCGAAGCACTATGACCTCTGTACACCATTCATCCAATCAGGCCGCCAGTTCGGTAAAAGCTCTTGATAAATCAAGGACTTCCGGGAAAGCGGGCGCAAACCCTGCAGACGCTTCGGACGAATTCTCCAATCTATTCGGGGCAATGATGGAGGGTATGCCGGGGCAAAATCTTGCCGCCCCGGCGGTCGACACTGGCCAGAGCGCGACGCCGGCAACCGGCTTGGCCTCGGAGATTCTTGGCCCTTCGGTGCATATCATTACCAGTACCGAGCCCGCGATCAGCGACGACAGCCTGATGGCCTTCGCACGCTCTCAGGGCTTGGATGAAGACGCCTTGGCCATGATTTTTGGGCGACGCGGTGCGCCGGAATTGCAAACCCTGGGTTCTGCACTGTCGACGATGGACCCGTCCATGACAGGCAGTGGCGAGAGTCCAAGCGCTAATGATTTGCTGGCAGCCGCCGTATTCAGCGGCAAACAGGCCGCATCCGCGCTGAACGCAGCAACGCCAGCCATCGACCCGGCAAAAGACAATGCCTTGTTGGCCGCACAGGCGGCGGCCATGGAAGGTGAATCACTCGATCTCGGACCGGATGCCCGTCTCAGCTGGCGGATTGGCGAAGCGAATGCCTTGGGCGCATCAAACCAAGCACCGGCCGCCGGCCCACTCTCCTCCGGCCTGTTTGGCCTGAACGGGATACGCGCCATGCCCGCTCCCGGCGAGATGGCAAAGCTAGCGGCGGCTGAGCAGGCAGTGCACCCGGAGGCATCGAACCAATCGCTAGCGGCCAGCCTGATCTTGGGTGCTGCCGAGGCCAGCCAATTCGCGCGACGCCAGCAGATGAAACAGGTCAGCCAACGCAGCGAGCGCTTTGGCGAGATGCTGACTAACAGTAATCCAATGACCGGGACTGCCCAATCTGCTCAATACTCACAATCCGCGTCCAGCGAGGTGGTATCCGAAGTGCTGATGCTGGACACTGGTCTAAATGACAACGAACTGCAGCAACTGATGCAGCAACGCCAAACGGAGGGCCGTCAGCCCACCGGAAACCCGCTGCCCAACCCGAGTGCCGCTGAACAAGCTGCCCGTAGCGACCTGGACATGCGCGCCGAGCAATACGACAAGCTGTCGCAACGACTGGCCGAAGCTCTGGGTCAGCGCCTTTCTGCCCAGATTGCCCGCGGTGACTGGAAAGTCGAAATGGCCTTGCGGCCAAAAGACCTTGGCAACATCGACATACAACTCAATATGAACCGCGGCGAACTTCAGGCCAGCTTCAGCGCCAGCCAAATGGCTACCCGGGACTTGATTGCCGAGGGTCTGCCGAAGCTAAGGGAGGTATTGGCTCAGCTTGGCATGGAGGTTGCTTCTGTTGATGTTAACGTAAGGCAAGAGTCGCAACATGGCGGAAATCCGACACCTGGCAAGCAGTCTTCAGGTGTCGCCGGAGTCGGTTCCCGACGTTCGGTAGCTGAGAGCCCCGCCCCAAGCACCTTGCCTCCTGCACGCAGCACCGCTGGCTCGAGTGATGGGTTGGATGTGTTGGTGTGATTGACCTGAACAAGACGTTTTAGACAGTTGGAGGATGTGATGGCTGAAGAAGCTGCAGCAGCACCAGAAGAACAAGCGGAAGGCGCGCCCTCGAAGAAAAAGGCGATTATTAAGATCGTCCTGATGGTGGTGGCCGTATTGTTCATCATTGGTGCCTCCGTCGGCGGTACCCTGCTCGCCACTGGTTTCTTCTCGAAGAAGGAACAGGCGAAAGAAGCAGTGGACGCTCAACTTGAAAAGCTCGATGGCGAGCACGGTGGCGGTGACGGCCACGGTGATGCCAAAGGCGGCGACGGCCACGGCGATGCCAAGGCCGATGACGGTCATGGCGCACCAGCCAAACCAGGTGCAGAAGCACCGGCCAAGGAATTGGTCTCGCCCGATGCGGACAACCAGCGTTGGAAGTTCAACTACTACTCGCTGGAAAAGCCGATGCTGTCGAACCTGTCCGGTTCGCGCAAGGTGATGCAAGTCACACTGACCATCATGACGCACTACGATGACCGCGTGATCAAGAACGTGAAGACGCATGAACTCGCACTACGTGCCGGTATTCTCGATCTGATGCGTACCAAGACCGAGGCTGATTTGAAAGATCCGGATTTCCGTAAGCAACTGGCTGAAGAGATTCGTGTCGTGATCAACTCGCTGCTCGAGAAATACGAAGGCTTCGGCGGTATCGAAGAAGTCATGTTCAGCGAATTCGTGGTGCAGTAAGCCACAGGCCCTTTAGTTAATAAAGACTGACATCATGGCTGAGACGAGCAATCTGCTGTCACCGGAAGAACTGGCCGCTTTGGCCGAGGGCGTTGACGACGGCACTATCGAGGTTGATACCGGCTTCAACCTCACGACTCGGGTCAAGAAGCACGACCTGGCGAGTGAGGACAGCACGCTCGGCGTTAACACCTCTTCGATCGAGATGATCAACGAGCGTTTTGTGCGCTTGTTCCGCCTTGGATTGATGGAGGTGCTGCGCACCAGCCCACGTATCAACCCGTCGCGCGCACAAATTGTTCGCTTCGGTGACTATCTGAAAGACTTGCGTCCGCCACTCGCGGTCAACACGATTCGTATCAACCCCCTGCGCGGTTTCTCGTTGGTGACGATCGAACCGACGCTGGTCTTCTCTGCACTCGACAATTTCTTTGGTGGCACTGGATCCGGCATGCCGGGCAGCCCACGCCGCCGCGCTACTGATAAAGAAGGCGAACCGCTGCCAGCGAACTGGCTGCCGCCAACGCGTATGTTCACGCCGACTGAGTCGCGTATCGTGAAGATCATCCTTGAGGTGTTCTTCCGCTCGCTAAAAGAGGCCTGGGCGCCGCTGCTGTCGGTCGACTTTGATCATGTTGGCTCGGAAATCAACCCACAATTCGCACAGATCGCTGATGAAAATGATCTGGTGATCATGTCACGCTTCGAAACCGAGAGCGCTGGTGGCGTGAAAGGTTTTGTGGATCTGGTTTATCCGTATGCATCACTGAAGCCGCTGCGCGATCTGCTGCGTAACCGCGTACAAGCCGATGGTAGCGAAGAATCTGACCAGAAATGGCGTAATGAACTGACGATTGCGGTCGGCGATTCGCTGCTCGATATTCAGGTACTGCTGGGCACCGTGGTTGCACATTATGATCAGGTCAGCCATCTGAAAGAAGGCGATCTGCTGTTCTTCAAGAAACCGGAACTGGCCACCATGATTATCGGCGGCCTGCCCGCCTTCGAATGCCAGGTCGGCATGTCTGGCCCCAATGTTGCCGTTCGCGTCGAGCGTGCAACCAACCCAGAAACCCTCTAACCACCGAGGAAGCATCATGAACGATACCGTCCAGGACAACGACAACGCGCTCACCGAGCCACAAGCCGGTGCGATGCCTAACCACCAGATCAACCCCGATGTACTGCAAAATATCTCGGTCGCGATCAAGGTTGAAGTGGGTCGCACCAAGATGAAAATTCGCGATTTGCTGCGACTCACGCAGGGCTCGGTCGTCGAGCTAGAGCGTATTGCCGGTGAACCGCTCGACCTGCTGGTCAACGACACTGTGGTTGCACAAGGCGAAGTCGTGCTGGTGAATGATCGCTACGGCATCCGCCTCACCCGCGTGGTGCCGGCGTCTGACCGCATGCGCAATCTATAATTCGGCATCGCAATCCGACGAAGGTACTTTCCATGGGCTCCACGAACTGGCTATACGTTGCGATGAATTTCGCGATTGTGCTCGCACTGCTCGGCGGAGTGCTGTACGTACTCAAGCGCATGCAGGGTGGCAATCTGCTCGGCATGCCGGCTCGTAAAATCAAAGTGATTGAGATGGTCTCAGTCGCGCCGCGCCAAAAAGTGGTGCTGCTGCGCGTGAAAGATCAGGATGTGTTGATCGGCGTCTCGCCACAACAGATTAACGCTATCGCTACCTTCCCGGTCAGCGCGGATGAGCTCCAGACAGAAGCTAACCCTGCAACTGCCGAAGAAGGCAATAACTCGCTAGCGCCGATGGCGCGTCGTTTGTCGGCCCTACTGGCCGCCGCACAGAATAAGGACAAGGCTTGATCATGGCACGCCGCATCGCCCTCCTCCTGCTGCTGGTACTGCCAGCCCTGATTCCTGCCGTCGCATTCGCCCAAGGTATGCCGGTGGTGACGGTTGCAACCGGCAAAGGTGGCGTACAAGCCTACAGCCTGTCGCTGCAATTGCTGGCACTGATGACGGTGCTGACATTGCTGCCGTCGATGTTGCTGATGATGACTGCCTTCACTCGCATCATTATCGTTTTCTCAATTTTGCGTCAGGCGCTCGGTACCGGCCAAACACCACCTAACCAGGTGTTGGCAGGGCTTGCTCTGTTTCTGACGCTGTTCATCATGCAACCCGTGATGAGCGATGTTTATAACAACGCGATCTTGCCTTACATGAACCAAGGCATGGCTTTCGAAGAGGCACTCGAAAACGCTGAGAAACCAGTTCGCGGTTTCATGCTGGCGCAGACACGCGAGGAAGATATCGCGATGTTCATGGAAATCTCGCGTAATAGGAATGAACTGGAAGGTCCGGAATCAATCCCCTTCACGACCCTGGTGCCTGCGTTTGTTACCTCGGAACTGAAAAGCGCTTTTACGATCGGCTTCCTAATCTATATCCCGTTCGTAGTGATTGATCTGATCGTGTCATCGGTACTGATGTCGATGGGTATGATGATGCTGTCACCCATGATGATCTCAATGCCGTTTAAATTAATGCTGTTCGTGCTGGTCGATGGTTGGAGCTTGCTGATGGGCTCGCTCGCCTCGAGCTTCGCGATGCCCTAAAAAAAGAAGAAGGAGACAGACATGGAAATCGCCACTGTTATCGACCTCGGCCGTAGCGCCTTATGGGCTGTTTTATTGATCTCCGGTCCGCTGTTGGTCGTCGCATTGGGCGTTGGTTTGTTTATCGGTGTGATTCAAGCGGCAACCTCGATCAACGAGGCGACACTGTCGTTTATCCCAAAATTAGTCGCGCTTGGTCTCTCGCTAGCGCTGTTTGGTGGCTGGCAACTCGGGATGATGGTCGACTATACGCGCGACGTCTATAAACGCATCCCCGCGATGTTTTCCTGAGGACGATGCCTTCGACGCAGAAGGCTGAATAGTCATGACACTGCTTGCTGCGGAAATCGTCGAACGCTTCTACACTTTTTTGTGGCCGATGCTGCGTATCTCTGCGCTGCTGATGGCGGCCCCGCTCTTCTCGCTCGATGCACTGACCGTCCGTATTCGCATCATGCTGGCGATGACCATTACGTTTCTGGTCTACCCACTGGTTGATTGGCCCGTGATTGACCCACTCAGTGCCAACGGCCTCCTTCAAATCGTCAACCAATTATTCATCGGTGCCATGATGGGACTGATGCTGCAAGTCGTGGTCGGTGCTATTTCGCTCGCCGGTCAAACGATTGCCGGCTCGATGGGTTTATCGATGGCCAGCATGGTCGACCCCAATATCGGTAACGTCCCGGTGATCTCGCAGTTCTTGGTCATTATGTCGACCCTGATTTTTCTCGGCTTCGGCGGTCACGTGATCATGCTGTCGATGGTGATTGATAGTTTTCAGACCGTACCGATCGGCAAGCTGATCTTGGGTCAGGTCGCATTCGGCAAAGTCGTTGCCTGGAGCGGCATGATGTTTTTGGGCGGTGTGCTAATCGCACTACCCGTGATGATCTCGCTACTGTTTATCAATATTGGTCTCGGCATCGTGACTCGAGCTGCGCCCAGTTTGAATATTTTCTCGGTTGGCTTCCCGGCATCGATCGCTGCCGGTTTTCTTGTTTTAATCCTTTCGCTCGACAGTATCGGCGGCCGTATGCTGTGGCTGTGGATGCAGGGCTTCAGCCATGCGAAAGATCTCGTAGGGCTGACGCAATAACATGTCACAGTCTGGCGATCAAGAAAAGACCGAAGAACCCACCTCGCGCAAGCTTGACAAAGCGCGCGAGGAAGGTCAAGTTGCACGCTCCACCGAGCTCCCCGCTGCTTCCGTCACGATTGCGGCGCTGGGCATGCTCTACCTCACGGGCGATACGCTGATTCACAAAATGGCCGAGGCCTTTGTTTCGGGCTTCAACTTTGATCGCAAGCTAGTGCATTCGCCGAATCTTTTGCCGGCGATTTTTGGGCACGAGGTACTTGAATCCTTTATTTTGGTCGCGCCGCTGATGCTGCTGACGATCACGATTGCAATTGCATCCTCGGGCGCAACCGGTGGCTTTTTGTTTTCAACGAAAGCCCTCGCGCCAAAGGCATCAAAGCTCAACCCCTTGAATGGCTTGAAGCGGATGTTTGGTACGAAGGCATTGGTTGAGCTGGGCAAGGCCTTACTGAAATTTACACTGGTGACTGGTATGGTGGCGTGGGTACTGTACGACAACGTCAGCACCTTGAACAACATCGGCAAAATGGCCTTCGAGCCAGCGATGGCAGTTGCGGGTCAGCTCTTGGCCAAGTCGGCGCTTATCATGGCCTGCGCGCTGATTCTGATTGCGGCCATTGATGTGCCCTTCCAGCGCTGGGAATTCATGAAATCCATGCGCATGTCCATCCAAGATATTAAGGACGAGATGAAGGATATGGAGGGTCGTCCTGAGGTCAAGGCACAAATCCGCCGCCGTCAGCGCGAAATGGCCAACCGCCGCATGATCGACAATGTGAAAGATGCTGATGTCGTGATCACCAACCCGGAGCACTTCGCCGTCGCGTTATCCTACGACCCGAATGGTGATACCGCGCCGATTCTGCTGGCCAAAGGCACTGACGAAGTCGCGGCGCGCATTCGTGCCGAGGCCGAAAAGCACGGGATTGAGATCTTCCGCGCACCACCCCTGGCGCGTGCGCTGTATTTCACGACCGACTTGGATCAGCCGGTGCCGGAAGACCTGTACTATGCCGTTGCTCAGGTAATCGCCTATGTATTCAACCTGGCGAGTATCCGCCCGGGTGCCCCGCCATTGCAGCGGCCGCAGCCGAAAGTACCTAAAACGATGCAATTCGACTCGAACGGACAACTTGAAGAGGCCGTCACGTGACCGACCAGCAGCTCGAGCCCAGCAACGACATCGTCAGCAGCGACGGGATTTTCCTGCGCAACGCTGACCGTAGTCGCTTCGACTATGTGATGCGCGCGGTGCGTGAGAGTAGCCAGTCGTTGGCGCTGTCATCGAATAGCGATGGTGTGCTCGACCACTATGGCCGCCTGCTACTAGCCAAGCTGCGTAAAACCCCTGGCCTGCAGGTCGAGGTTTTCCTGCCGCAGAACACCGAACAATTACTCGAACGCTTCAACCAGATTCTGTCTGACATCTCGATTGAAGATGCGCGCAATCCAGAGAACACTACTGCCCCGCGTCGCGTGCTGCTGGCGCATGATGCAAAAGCGATTAGTCAGCGTGATCTGCAGTTACTAGCTCGACTGGTACAAGATTTCCCCGGCGCGAATGTGTCGCTGGTCATGCTGATCGACAAGCTAGGCATGCAACTGCATGAGCGTACGCTCGATAGTTTTGGACAACGTCTGGTGCGCTGGCCAGTCGAGACACCGACCCGTGCCGAAGGCGACGCACTACTGAATGTGGCGCGCGCCATGGGTTTCGAGATCGAGGTCAAGAAAATCCTGGCCGCAACTGGCTACGCCGAGATGAAAATCGCGGCCAAGCCGAAAAAAGACAAACCGGCCGAAACCAGCTCGGCACAGGCCCGCTTTGAAGCGCAACTGGCTGCCGCACGCAAAGAACGTCAGGAACAAGAAGACCAGGCTGAGGCGGAACGTCAGCGCCGTACTGAGCCCAGCTTTGATGCCGCAACGACAGCCAAGCCCGCGCTTGAGGCAGCACCAAAACTTGGTCTGCTCAGCCGGCTGCTGCGCTGGACGGCAGCCCTCATCCTGATGCTGGCCGTCTCGCTCGGCGTGTTGCTGCTGCTCTTTGCAGACAAGGCCTCGCCGCTGCTGGCAAATTCGCCAATCCTGAGAGACAACCTGCCCACGTGGGCGATCGATGCGCTGGTCGCCGTTGTCGGCAAGCCGCCGACCGCCAAGCTGGAAGAACAAAAAGCGGCGGAAGCCGCGACGTCAGCGCCGCCGACCGATGCTGCCGCCCCTTCAGTTCCCGCCCCTGCTGTCGATTCAAGCACTGTAAAAGCGGAATCTGCACCAGCCGAGGTCAAGCCTGACGTCCCTGTTGCCGTGCCCGCGCAGACGGAAGCTAAACCCGAAGCAAAACCCGACCCCAAAGGTGAACCGAAAGGGGAACCCAAAGCGGAGCCAAAGCCTGAAACCAAGGCCGAGGTCAAACCAGCCGATGCGCTGGCACCGCGTTCGGAACGTGGCGTGGATCAGCTGGTACGGCAGACCAAGGCCGGCAGCTTTTTTGTGCAACACGTGTCATTGGGATCGATGGCGGAGGCGCAAGAGTGGCGCGCGCAGTTTGGCGCGCTGACGAAGGCGATGATCGTGGCGGTCAACACACAAGATAAAGGTGTGAAGTTTGCCGTGATCTCGGGACCGTTCGCGACCCGTAAAGAGGCCGAGACCTACGCAGCGCGTAGCGGCATGCCTCCCGACCCGTGGCTGCGCCCGGTCAGGTCATTGCAGACAGCTTTGCTGCCTGCAAGTCGCTGAAGTCACTATTTGCTGAGGTGAGCCGTGTCTGAAGAAAAAACACAGATATTCCGTGGCGACGAGCCGCCTGAAATGGCGATCGCCGACACAACCGAGACCAAGCGCGTCAGAGCCAGAAAAGGCCCGAGTGACCAGCGCGCGGTGCAGGACCAGAAGGACGGCGAGAGTTTCTCGCGTGGCATTCATGATGCGCGTGACGGGCATGCCGAGCAGCGCAGCATGCATGACGGCGATGGTCTTGCTGACCTACGCCAGCTGCATGGCAAGGATGTAGGCGAAGGTGCTACCGCGCTACGTGACGGTGATGGACCCAGTGATCTGCGCCAGCTGCATGACGCTGAGGGCAATGCAGACGGGCAAGCAGGTCATCGTGGCGAAGGCCCCTCGGATGGCCGCCATCTGCATGACGCCGATGGCCTGACTGATGCGCGGCATAGTCATGATGGTGACGGCGAGTCGGACCTGCGGCAAATGCACGACGCCGATGGTTTGTCCGACCAACGAAGAATGGAAGATGCGCAGGGTCTGTCCGACATGCGCGAGATGCACGATCAGCACGGCCTGCATGTCGGTGGCGCCATAGGCGACACAGGACTTGAGGGCGATGAAGCAGGTCATGAGCTTGGCGCGGCTGAAACCGCCGAGCAAGCTGAAGCAGGGGCTGAGGTTGTTAGCGACCCGGATCTGACCTTCAAGATTGAAGAAGAGGAAGCAGCCCCCTGGGCCTTGTCAATTCACCTTGAGGAACGCATCGCGAGCCTCGGTGAATCGACTGCAAAAGTAAACCGAGAACTTGATCGCTTTGAACAATCGATACAACGCTTGGCGAAACGGATAGCGAAATGAGCGACGAAGCAAAAGATGGCAGCACACCGGAGGTGAAGCTTGATGCCGCCGGCGGCTTCATGCCTGAACCGGCTCCGCCGTCCTTGAGCCCGGAGGAAGCTGGCGAAGCTATTAATGGCGATATCGAAATCGCCAATACGATGCCCGATGGCTCGGTGGCAGTGCCGCACGACACCGCCAAGCGTGCACTAGAAGCAGTACAAATTCTGGTTGAGA
This sequence comes from Oxalobacteraceae bacterium, assembly GCA_027485795.1. Taxonomy (GTDB): domain Bacteria; phylum Pseudomonadota; class Gammaproteobacteria; order Burkholderiales; family Burkholderiaceae_D; genus Pernthalerella. Next base: position 10,496 of record JAIXQK010000010.1, on the reverse strand, counting down.
ACAACCGCGCAGCATCGCAACAGCTCGAGTCGCTGATGAGCATTGTGCTGGATGCCGCCGAAGTTGCCAACCGCTCGGCTGCTGCTGTTGCTACCACCGGTGGTCATGTCAATAAAGCCGCAGAAAAACTAATCGATGGTGCCAAGCGCACCTCGATGCAAGCCAAACTGATCCTCGGCATCACCGGCGCAATTCTGGTGGGCACAGCAGGTGTATTCAGTTTCATGAGCGTGCAGTTACAAAACAAAGTAGCTCAGCTGGATGAAATGATGCTGGCCGTTGGCAAGCGTGCGGTTGATCTGAAGCGCCGTATGGAAAGCATGGACGACATCCATACCGCACTGGAAGAGCTGAAACTGGCGCAAGAAACTACGCACTCGGTACAGGCAGCGATTGAAGAAAAAATCGCGCGCATATCCGAAGCACCGAAAGCAGCGCCAAAGCCTGAACCGAAGCCTGCGCCCGCCGCTGCACCCGCAAAACCAGTATCCAGCAACGAGAAAAAAGAATCCTCCGCCGAAGCTAACCCTGCACCGCAGCCTGACCGCAAGGCAGAAGCGCGTGCCAAAGCAGAACTGGCCAAGCTCGAAGCCGCCCGCGCAGAGGCCACCAACAAAGAACTGATACAACAACTCACTGCGCTCGACGGTATGCTGAAAGATCAGTCGAAGGCTGTGAAAGATTTGTCGGGTCAGTTCAACCGTCTGCAAGGTTCGGTTTCGAATGTAGAAGGTGTCAAGAAAGACGTTGAGGCACTGGCACAGCAACAAAAGCAGCGTGAAAAAGAAATGGCTGAAGAACTCGCCGCTGAAAAAGCACGTCGCGAGAAAGAGCTGAAAGACAAAGAACGTGAACTCGCCCGCGAGCGGGAACGTGCGCGCGAGCGTGAAGCGGCTAAAGAGCGTGAGCTAGCGCGTGAACGTGAAGCAGCCAAGGAACGTCAAGCGGCGGCGGCAGAAGCAGCCAAAGCGCGCGATGCCAACAAAGAGCGCGTCGTGACCTATGCACGTGATCAGTCCAAGCCAAACAACACCGTCCCGGGCACCAAGGTGCCTTCTTACACCACTAACAGCGGGACCAAGGCCGAGTAATACAACTTGAGCTGAAAGAAAAATGCCACCTGCGGGTGGCATTTTTTCTGGGCGCGTGCACGCGCGAAAGCAACCGCGAATATCAAGGCCTTGCCACACCTATGGCACCCCATCAGAGCGGCTCGTTACACAGCTCAAGTTCTCCGATTACGGGCCGATTCCGCTAAGGTGGAAACTCGTATACAACTTTCTGGCAATTGGCTGGCAACGCGCTTGGGAGCAAGCACGTCCGTCACACCCAGCGCTGACGATCAGAAAGTTATAGATATAGCAACATCAAAACTACAACAAGTCACATCAAGTACCGCCGACCTGCAACTGGCAAATACCTCGTGGTTGGTGCTGAAAGACCGGGTCAGTCAATACTCCAATATGGTCGCCGTGGTTCAGGTGGCTTCAAGTGACCTCGATTCGATTGGTGGTTATCTGGCCGATATCCAGCAAGGCTACGATGCTCTGAGCAGCTTGAGTGAGGGATCGCAAGCACATACTGACCAGCTGAACGCTATCGGGCAACAGGAGTTAGCGCTTTCCGATTTTATTGGTCGCCGCAGCGTACGGATGTCAGATATATCGTTGGCATCCTCCCCGACAGGCACTATCAACAACGCATCTTTTAAAGCCATCGATATCGATGTATCAACAACGAGTTCCGATCAAGATACATTTGCAGTCCTCGAGGTCGATCTCGGCGAAGTTCTGACGTCAACTCACGAGGCCAGTACCTGCCCAATTTGTCAGGCCATGGCGGCCGCAAAAAGTAGTCAAACCGGTGGGGCTGCATTCGATAACTTGGGCGTTAGTGCCCCGCAGAGCGACGCGGCACCTGCCACGAATACGTCTAATGTGACCGGCGCCACCACCAAGGGTGCCTCTGGTACAAGCTACATCGAAGCAATCCGCAAAGGGCTGATTTGGGATTTGTCTGCGGGTGAAACGCTCAGCTACTCCTACTATTCTGGCGCGGTGAGTTATGACGCTAGCGTGTATGGTGCGCTCACCTACAACGCCCCTCTAGGCGCAACTGCGATATCTGGTGCTAACCAGACTTATCTTGATCAAGCATTTGCTGCTTGGGATAAAGCCACTGAATTCGCCTTCGAGAAAGTTAGCGAATCCGGAACCGCAGTCGGTGAGCTACGCAGCGCGTACACTACAAGAACCTATGCGAGTGCGGGTAGTGCTGCCTATGCTTACTATCCTAATAGCAGTATCGTAGGCGGTGATATTTGGTATATCGATGATCAAGCGACGAATTTGGATTTTTCGCCAGGTGGCTACGGTTATTACACCGCACTGCATGAGATCGGCCACGCGCTAGGTCTGAGTCACTCTTTCGATGCAGGCTCAGCAACAGGTGCCACCCTGGCAGCAGCTGATGATATTCAACGAAATACCGTCATGACTTATACGCAGTACGATAGAAACCAGTACTGGGTTCAGAGCGGTGGTTCGCTCAGTGCTCGATATTTCTACGCGACGACGCCCGGCCTTTATGACGTTGCGGCCATGGAGTACCTCTACGGAACCAATACGACATCCAATACCGGAAACACGGTTCACCAGTTTGCTAATTGGACTGCACCTTCCCCACTTTATTTCCAGACTATTGTTGATGCGAGTGGTGCTGATACCTTGGACGCTTCTGGACAAACTCGCGCGAGTACGATCAACCTGACACCGGGCACTTATTCATCGATTGGCATATTTACAGAGGCTCAACAAGAGGCCTATTGGGCAGGCGTGCTTGGGGGTGCAATCGACATTCCCTCAACCAGTATTTCCAGCGGTAGTGGTACTGGTGTGGCAAGTCGTACTGCACTCTACACCGGTGTAGATAACGTAGCGATTGCCTTCAGCGCGACTATCGAGAACGCAATCGGTGGCGCTGGCGCCGACACCATTACCGGCAACACCGCCAATAACGCCCTCAAAGGAAATGCCGGCAATGACACCATCGGTGGTGGCTCAGGTACGGATACAGCCGTATTTAACGGAGCAAAGGCCAACTATACGATTTCTGGCCTCGGAACCGCGACGGTAACCGTCACCGACAATGTGGGTACAGACGGAACCGATACGCTAACGAGTATAGAATTTCTGGAATTTTCAGATCTAACTGTTGATACCTCTGACGCTACTGGAAACACCACCTCAAATACAGCAGCCGGTGGCGCAATTGCCGCGGCAACCGCTGGAGCTGCAGTAGCCTCGTCTTCGTCGTCATCATCATCGTCCTCGTCATCATCCAGCAGCGGCGGTGGTGGTGGCGGAGCCGGTGGCTTCGGATTTGATACCAGCACGGCAATCGGTAAGCGTAACTTCGCTCGCTGGCGTGGCGCCTACCTAGCTGAGCAAAGAGCGCAAAGAGCAGCAGAACGCGGGGACATGGCCGAGGCCCATCTGATCACCGCAACTAAAACGGCAAACGTTCAAGCGGAGAGCAATCGGCAAGCCAGAGCATTGAGTGCAGCCATTGAATTCGCTACAAACCAGAAATCGGCAGTCGCTAAGCTAGCAAATGAGCTATACGCAAAATCCAGTCTAATGTCTGGCAATACGTCCGCGATACAGTCGATGTTAGATGGCACGCAGTCCGCCAAACAAGTCAGCAGCACGACAGCCAGTGCCCTTGGTAGCACCAGCGCAGCTGAAAAAGCGGCAATGACCAATACCTCGTCAAACCTAGTGAGCTCTCTACTGGGCTAGATCCAGTAAAGTCGGCTGTGTCTCGGTGGTAGCCTTGACTGGTTTCAGTCATCATCACCACACCACTCGTGTGCATCTCTCTCCCTGAGTTATCATCAGCCCAGGCATCTATTCAGGAATCCCCTCATGTCAATCTCAATGCCAACCCGCCGCCAGATGCTTTGCGTAGTAGGCGCGCTCACACTGACCCTAACGGCCTCTGCATACGCTAGTAACGAGTACATCGCTGACCTGCTGGATGAAGTGATCGATGCGCCGCATCGCTCGGAAGAAAATCGTGCGCGCGACCGTTATCGGCATCCAAAAGAGACTTTGCTGTTTTTTGGGCTGCGCGAGAATATGACAGTGGTTGAAATATCGCCTGCAAGCGGTTGGTATACCGAGATCCTGGCACCCATCCTGAAACGACAAGGAAAATTCCTCGCATCCCCGCCGGCATTGGCTGCAGATACCCCCGAACCAATGAAGCGCCGCGATGCAGCTTACAAGGCCATGGTGGCGGCTGATCCTAAGCTATACGGTGGAGCAGCTATCGCAAATTTTGATTTGCAAAAACCCGTGTTCGGCACTGCAGGCAGCGCTGACATGGTGCTCACCTTCCGTAATGTGCACAACTGGTCGAAGGCAGGAACCGCAGACGCCATGTTCCAGGCGTTTCATACAGCTTTGAAAAAAGGGGGCGTGCTCGGCGTGGTGGAGCATCGCGCGCGACCAGGTACTTCATTTCAGCGGCAAATTGATTCGGGTTACATGACTGAGGCGTATGTGATTGAAACTGCGACACGCGCTGGTTTTAAATTAGTCGCCTCGTCAGACATTAACTACAACCCGAAAGACACAACCGATCATCCCGGAGGCGTTTGGAATCTGCCACCCAATTTGCGCGGCGTGGCTGAAAAAGATAAGGCGAAGTATTTAGCCATCGGCGAGTCCGACCGCATGACGCTGAAGTTCGTCAAGCAATAAACTCAGCGGACTATTCAGCCGACTACTCAGTCGGCTGATTTCGCCCTCCCTTCAGCTCGCCGAACGGCTGACATCCCGCTTGGATTGGGCTTAAAACGGATTCACGAATCCATTCACGAATCCATTCACGAATCCATTCATGAATCCAATAAGTGACTGCTTGCGCTAAAAAGCTACAGCAGAAAAACCTCAACCGCCGTAGGCATCGACGAGTACTTCGATGCGACGGTTCTTGGCGCGACCTTCGCGCGTATCATTCGGCGCGACCGGACGTGTATCGGCCATACCGCGCACCACGACGCGTTCACGCGCTACACCTGCATACGCGGTGAGATAGTCAGCAACCGATGAAGCACGTGCGCCTGACAAATCCCAATTCGAGCGATAGCGTGCGTGCCCACTGAGCGGTACCGCATCGGTGTGGCCTTCGATGGTGATACGGCCACCGGTCTTGGCGATCGCTTCGCCAACTTTTTTAAGCATCGGTGTCGCCTCGGGGGAGAGATCGGCGCTGGCGGGATAAAAGCTACCCTGCACTGCCATGCGAACCACGATACGCTCACCATCACGCTCTACCTGTGCCTCGCCTTGCTCGATTTCTTTTTTTAGCACTTCGCGTATCTGTCGTATCTGACGCGCTAACTCAGCGGCACGGTCGATCGGCTCGCCCTCGCGCACCTCGACCGGTGTCTCTACTTGGGCTTGCGCCTCGGCGATGCGTGCGTAAAGATCAATCATTTCCTGCGGCAGCAAGCCATTACTGCGCGCGGGCAGTTGAATCAGCAAGCGGCCATTCTCGGTGGTGACCTGAACTTTTTTACCGACCAGATCGGTCGACAAGGATTTTTGTAGCTTGCCGAGGTCTTTAGCGAGTTGCTCCGGTATTGGCAGCTTCTCTTCGGTGGGGCCGGCGACCAATTGTGTCTCGGCAGGAGTCGGCTCTACCGGTTGTGCTTTCTCGGCACGACCGAGTGATTTTTGCAGTGAGCCACTGACATTGCGGAAGTGTTCAGGGTTGAGGTCGGAGAAAGACAGCACCAACAAGAAAAACGCCAACAGCAGCGTGATCATATCGGCGAAAGTGATGACCCATAGCGGCGCACCCTGCCGAACAGCGGGGTCCTCGTCTTGTGCGGTGATGCTGTCAAACAGCGTCACCGGCATCAGCGCGGCTTCTTCTTCCTTTTTTGGCGGCTTCATTAGCTTAGGCGTTGTCAGGCGCTTCCGCTTGATCTGCCTTCGGCTCAGGTAAGGCGATAGGCGCCGAGTCTTCATGCGGCAAATGACCGAGCAGCAGATCTGGCAGCAGGCGCGGGTCGCCGCCTTTATGAATGAAGAGCACGCCGGCCATGGCCATTTCGTAGTTGCGTTTGACGCGCTTGCCGTGACCGTTGATTTTTTGTACCAGCGGACCGATCACCACGTTGGCCAGCACCGCCCCGTAGAGTGTGGTCAGTAGCGCGACTGCCATACCGGGCCCGATGGTGCGTGGGTCATTCACGCCGCCCATCATGATGACCAAACCAATTAAGGTACCGATCATGCCCATGCCGGGCGCGAGTTCCTGCGCATAAGCAAAAAAATCACGCGCCTGCTCGTAGCGGATTTTCATCTCGGTGATCTCGCGCAGCAGCGCATCTTTTAGCAGCGCATGGTCGATACCATCCACCCACATGCGTACGGCTTTCGCAATGAAGGGATCTTTGTATTCGCGATCCTCCAAAGTGATCATCCAGCGATCGTCGTAGCGCGCCACACGACCTATTGCGATCAACTCATCGATCATCTCAGTCAGTGGCATAGGCTTGGTGGTCAGCACCTCACGTGCAGTGGTGTAAGCCGCCCTGAATTCGGCCATGGTGCTTTTCGAGAGCACGACCAGGAAGGTGCCACCAAACACGATGAAAACAGCGGGCAGATCAAAAAACTGTAAAAACCGACCGCCTGTCGAAATAGCGATCAGCAGTAAGGCGCCCAGCACTCCGATCAGACTGGCGATATCCATCTTGGTTAACCCTCAGTGAAGTGCGCTCAGGCAGAGCGCAATCGGTATTTGTCGATCTTTTCAATCAGCGTGGTGCGCTGAAGATTCAATAATCTTGCAGTCTTAGAGACATTGCCATCGGCACGATCGAGCGCCTGCTCGATATAAGCGCGCTCGATTTGTGCCATGCGCTCCTTCAGCGACACGCCTTCCGGTGGCAGCACCGTGCCACCTTGCGCCAACATGATGATGTCTTCAACATCATTGCGCACCGGCTCGGGTGTAGCCGATGGCATATTCGCGGGTTCATCATTCGAAATCGCGAACATCTGCAACACATCGGCTGCGTGCTCTTCTTGTGGTTCCGGATCGGGCAAGCCAGCGCGTTCTTCTTGCAGCTTTTGCAAGCCCTTCGGCAACATCGAGCGCGGTATAGATTTGAGTGTCAGCTTCTGCCCTGAGAACAAGGTGGAGAAGCGATGGATCAGGTTGGATAGCTCACGCACATTGCCCGGCCAGTCGTAGCTCTTCATGGCATCGATTAAATCTGCCGAGAAGCTAATCGCAGGGGATTTATGGGCGAACTTATCGGCGTAATGGCGCGCCAAGATCACGATGTCGTCACCGCGCTCGCGCAGCGGTGGCGTGCGCAGTGGCAGTACGTTCAGGCGGTAGTACAAGTCTTCACGGAATCGACCCTCCGCAATCTCGGACTCCAGATCGCGGTGGGTGGCGGCGACAACGCGCACATCTACTTCCACCGCGCGCGACGAACCCACGGGATCAACCGTTTTTTCTTGCAGCACGCGCAGCAACTTGACTTGCATATCGAGCGATAAATCGCCGATCTCATCCAAGAACAAAGTGCCACCGTGCGCCAATTCAAAGCGGCCCACACGATCAGCGAGTGCACCGGTAAATGCGCCTTTGCGATGGCCAAATAACTCCGATTCCATCAGCTCACGCGGAATGGCAGCACAATTAAGAGGTACGAAATTCGCGTCGGCGCGAGGCGATTGATAGTGCAAAGCTTGCGCTACCAGTTCTTTACCGGTGCCAGACTCGCCCATGACGAGTACCGTTGCGGTGGAATCCGCGATCGTATCGATCAGCTTGCGGATCTCTCGCATCGGCGGGCTGTTGCCAATGATGGGATTCGGCTGGCGCATGCGCAGTCTCTCGCGGAGAAGTTCGGGGCGGGTGCGGAAGTCGCAAAGCGCAGACAGGCGTCCAATGCCCCGATGTTTCCGAATTGAAACATAGGGGTGTCATGATGTCAACGCGCTAAAAGCGCTCTTGCCATTCTAGCTATAGATACATTTTCGATAACACATTAGATAAGACCGGCGCACCCGACCCCGCTACAATCTGCGAGAGGAGACCCGCTCATGTTGCTGCATCTGCTGCTGCCACTCGGATTTACGCTGTCGCCACTGCTGGGTTGGGTGCTCGACCTGCCCTGGCTGACGCTGCTCATCGCCATGCTGTTACTGCCACTCGCCGAGTGGCTGTTCGGCCGCAGTCATGCGCTTGGTCAAGATGCCGTTAGCGCAGCAAACAACGCACCGAATTACCAATGGCAGCCATGGCACCTGCGGGCCGCCATGCTATCGGTGTTCATCATTTGTATCGGCTTCGCGCTACACGCACCGCACATGACGGCGGGCAGCTTTTGGCTGATGGCATTCAGTTGCGGCTATGTCGCCGGTGCTATTGGTATCGTACTGGCGCATGAACTGGCCCATCGACGACCGCTGATTGATCGGTCGTTGGCACGCGCACTGTTGTGTTGGATCGGCTTCGGACACTACGCTATTGAACACAACCGTGGTCATCACCGCGCCGCTGCGACGCTGCATGATCCCGCCAGCGCGCGACAGGATGAAAGTCTGTGGAGCTTCATGCCGCGCTATTTCGCGGGTGTATTCATTCAAGCGGTCAGGCTGTCGCGGCAAAAGCCCGGCCCTATCAATGAGGCGCTCGCGCTGACCACCGTGAGCCTGCTGCTCGCGCTCATGCTGGTACTCATTGCGGGTGTCGAGGCGCTTGGATTTGCGTTGATCGCCGCTTGTACTGCGCAAACGCTGGTCGCCACCATTGACTATGTCGAGCATTGGGGTCTGCAGCGTCAAGTCATCGACGGTAAACCGGAGCGCATCGGACCGCAACACATCTGGGACTGCAGCAATCGAATCTCGGATGCGCTGCTGTTCAATTTGCCGCGCCACGCCGCACACCATCTTGAGCCGTCGCTCGACTGCAATGCATTACGGCGCGTAAGTACATCACCGCAAATGCCCACCGGCTATGCCGGTATGTCGCTGCTTTCTGCTTTCTGGCCACTGTACCGGCATATCATGACGCCGCGACTGCCGAGTAACGCACCAACACCGAATACCATCGCCGTCCCCGCCTGATTCACCGGAGAACCGAAGTGAGCACCATCGCCGAGCTGCGACGAATACTTAAAAGCAATCACACCATTGCTGTGGTCGGTTTGTCTGCCGATTGGTATCGTCCGTCCTACTTTGCCGCGAAATACATGCAAGAGCACGGCTTTCGCGTCATTCCGGTGAACCCGAAATATGATGAAATTCTCGGCGAGAAGTGTTATCCCAATCTGAAATCAATTCCCGAGCCGGTGGATATTGTGGATGTATTTCGCAAGCCTGAAGATTGTGTACCTATCGCAGAAGATGCTGTCGCGATCGGTGCCAAAGTACTATGGCTTCAGCTGGGTGTCATCAATGAAGAAGCCGCGCGCATCGCTGAGGCGGGCGGTCTTGAAGTCGTGATGGATCGTTGCGTGAAGATCGAGTACGCACGCCTATTCGGTGGCCTGAGTTGGTTTGGTGTCAACACCAAGGTCATCTCCGCTCGCCGTCCTGTTTAATATTTTCTTTTATGGCCAAAGATCACGTCTACGACTTCGACACCCTATGCCTACACGCCGGGCAAATGCCCGATGCCGCCACGGGTGCGCGTGCAGTACCTATCTACCAAACCACTTCGTATGTGTTTGATAGCGCCGATCACGCTGCCAGTCTGTTTAATTTGCAGACCTTCGGCAATGTGTATTCGCGGCTGTCGAATCCCACGGTAGCGGTACTCGAAGAACGTATTGCGGCGCTGGAGAATGGTCGCGCCGCCGTGGCAACCGGCAGTGGCATGGCGGCGCAGATGATTGCAATGCTCAACGTATGCGAAGCCGGCGATGAAATTGTTGCTGCGCGTACGCTATACGGTGGCACGCACACGCAGCTCGATGTGAACTTCCGCAAACTCGGTATCAACACCACCTTTGTAGATAGCGACGACCCTGACAATTTCGCTCGCGCGATCAAACCAAAAACCAAGCTGCTGTATGCCGAGACAATTGGCAACCCGTCGATGAACGTGCTCGATATTGAAAAAGTGGCTGACATCGCTACCGCGCATGATCTACCCCTGTTCATCGACAATACCTTTGCCTCACCCTATCTGTGCCGACCGTTCGAATGGGGTGCTGCCATCGTGATGCACTCGGCCACGAAATTCCTCGGTGGACATGGCACCACGATGGGTGGTGTGATTGTCGAGTCCGGTAAATTCAATTGGGGTAATGGCAAATTCGCCGGCATGACCGAGCCCTCAAAGGGCTATCACGGTGTGCGTTTCTACGAAACCTTTGGTGACTTCGGCTTCACCATGAAGTGCCGCATGGAAGGCTTGCGTACTTTTGGCCCGGCGCTGTCACCGATGAATGC
>JAIXQK010000021.1 GCA_027485795.1 Oxalobacteraceae bacterium | reverse complement strand
GTGGCTATCTTGGCGCGGATCGTTCTCAAATGGGATGACCTGCTCATGAATGAACTGCTTGACACGCTCGCGCAGTGCTTCAATCTCGGGGGACAATGAAAAATCCATGGGATCTCGATTATTGTTAAATGATGACTGTTGATTTAAAAAAGCCTGGTCTCTGTTTTGCAGAGACCAGGCAAACCCAACACAAGGTGAACGGACTGAATGATTACCGCGACCAGCCGGAGCACCGGTCACGTACTTGTCTACCGCCTAAGGATGATCAGATCATCCTTGACTGCGTTGGCAGCAAGAACACCAGCTCGATATTGACCTGTGGGACACAACGATGAAGCAAAGTCTTGTGTTGTTTGCATGACAAACAATACCTGAATTAGCGGTTGACGATCTGCGCCGGCAAGCGCAGCACCATGAGCGCACCAATCACTGCAAAACCCGCGAACAAATACAGCGCACTGTTCGGGCTACCGGTGAGATCAGTTAGCCAACCGACCAATGCGGTGCTCGCCATACCGGCGATATTGCCGAGTGAGTTCACCAGCGCGATACCCGCGGCAGCCGCAGCACCGGTCAGGAACATCGGCGGCAAACTCCAGAAGCAGGCTTGGGTGGTGGATGCACCGGCGGCTGCAAGAATCAAACCGAACATGGCGGCACCGAATCCCAAGCCCGGTGTGCCGCTGAGTGCGAGGCCAACGGCGGTAATCAAGCAGGGAATCGCGGTATGCCAACGACGCTCGGCGCGACGATCAGCACTGATGTTGGCAAGCACCATCGCAAAGATCGCCACGGTGTAAGGAATCGCGGAGAGCCAACCAATCTGCAAAGGATCATTAACACCCTGCTGCTTGATCAGCGTCGGCATCCAGAAACTGGTGATGTAAATCGAGCTGGCGATACAGAAATAGGCAACGCCCAGCATCCAGACGCGTCCGCTCTTTAGCGCATCCATCGCGCTGCTATGCCCGCTGGATTGCTCAGCCTCGGCATCAATATCGTGCTTGATTTGCGCTTTTTCTTCATCGCTCAACCAGCGTGCATCATCCACACGATTATCGAGGAACATCAACACCACGAAGCCCAGCACGATCGAGGGGATAGTCTCAACAATGAACAGCCACTGCCAGCCGCGCAGACCATTCACATCATTCAGGGTCGTGAGTATCCAACCCGATAATGGGCCACCAATAATGTTCGAGATCGGAATCGCAGCGAGGAACAAGGCAATAATGCGTCCACGCCACGCCGCCGGGAACCAGTACGTAAGGTATAGAAGTACACCCGGAATAAAGCCCGCCTCAGCGACGCCCAGCAGAAAGCGCAAGATATAAAACTGTGTCGATGTCTGCACAAAGGCCATGGCGACACCGATCAGACCCCAGCTGATCATGATGCGCGCGATCCAGACCTTGGCACCGATACGATGCATCAAGATGTTGCTCGGCACTTCGAAGATCACATAACCCAAGAAGAAAATGCCGGCACCGAGGCCGTACACCGTATTGCTGAACGAAAGATCGCCCAGCATTTGCAGCTTGGCAAAGCCAACGTTGACGCGATCAAGGTAGGCCGCCAGATAGCAGATGCCGAGAAATGGCACTAAGCGCCAGGCGACTTTGCGGTATACCGGTACGTTACTGTCCATTGCTGCCGCCTTTGATATTTGCTTTTTTGCGGTTCGAGGAGACCTCGATACGTAGCCACCTAAACACCGAGTGTCTCTTTACCCGGCTGTCGAATTCTGAATTCGGAGTTCGAAGTCTATGTGAGGCGGCAGGTTGCTGTCAAGGCAGTGATAGCAGGGATTGAGCGGCCTTGGCGGCCAACATGAAAAAGATTCGCGCCTAGATTTGCTTATTCTGCAATCAATCAGAACGGCCCGCGTTCAGGTCGAGGATGCGCCTACTCTGTGTCAACCGCGATCTGCTCGGATAGCCGCTCCAACATGAAGTTAGCGGCCTCTTCAATATGGGTTCGCGCGAGTTGCTCTGCCTTTGCAGCTTCACCACCCGCCACTAGTTCAAACAGAGTCTCATGCTCGTCCCAGATGTCACGCGGCTTGTCCGCAGAGAGCAGTACCGAACCCATCACTCGCTGAGTATTGACCCAATGCGTTTCCATCGACTGGCTGATAATGGGGTTGTCAGCAAGCTCATAGAAAAAGCCGTGGAATGCCATATCGGCGCTGATCAAGTCACGAACCGATCCTTTGATCACCGCCTGACGACCAGCCGCGAGTAGTTTCTCTGCTCGCTTCTTTGCGCTTTCGGAAAAATTCTCGGAAGCTCGGCGAAACGCCAGCCCCTCCATCACAGCACGCACTTCGTACATCTGACGAATTAACTCCAGATTTAATGGCGCTACCTGAAGACCGCGCCCCGGCGCCTCGGTGAGTACACCCTGATTTTTAAGCAGTACGAGTGCCTGCTGTACAGGTTGCCTTGACACCCCTAATTCTTGGGCGATTTGTTCCTGAATAATCCGAGAACCGGCTTTTAGCTTTGCCTCTGCAATTTCACTGAGGATGGCTTTGTGCACTTGCTCAACCAATTTAGGCTGGGATTCAAGAATCTTCATTTGCTTGCTATCGCCTCACTAAGAATCTGTCAGTCACAAAAACGCTGGCGCTTACCATACCCCACCAGCAGGATTGCTCTGGTGTTATGAACCATGACGCCACTGCTGCTCTGCCTCATCCCATGTGCCCAGTGCTTGCAGATCAGGCACCCAGGCCAAGCCGGACTTGGCGTCGGATGATACAGCCTCCGGCGTGACCAGCACATCGAGCAAGGCGGGCCGATTTGCCAGTGCGCGTTCGATGGCAGCGTTGAGATCCTCTAGCCGTTCAACACGCTCTGCATACAAGCCGAGGCCTTTGGCCATCGCTGCATAGTCGGAGAATTTCAGTCGCGTACCCACCACCTTGCCATAGCTCTCTATTTGGTCTCGCACCTCGATGGCCCAAGCGCCATTATTAGCCACCACCACCAGCAGCGGCGCATTGTGCCTGACCGCCGTGTCCAACTCCATGGCGTTAAACCCAAACGCACCATCGCCAGTAGCTACCACCACAGTTTTATCGGGGCATACTAAGCTGGCAGCAACACCTAAGGGCGTACCAACGCCAATGCAGCCGAGTGAGCCGGGATCAAGGTAGGTGGTGGCAGGTAGACCGACGCGCGCAAAGCTCAAGAAGTCACCACCATCAGCAACAAGAATCGCATCATCATCCACCACGTCCCGCAGCGCCGAGAGTAGTTGATTCGGATGCATCAAACCATCACTGCCTGCTTTTGCGTTGCGCATACTCAGACTAAGTTTTTCGGAACGCTCTTGATGCTGTTGACGCAGGTTATCTAGCCAGGATTTATCAGATGCAGGCGCCCGTTCGGCGGCCACCTCAAGCATGGCTTGCAACGTTAGATCACAACTCGCCAATATCTCGACAGCACCGCGTCGGTTATCTCTTAACTCGGCAGCGCAATCGGCAATACGCACAAATTTTGCATCGCCAAAAACGGCTGGAGAGCCGTAGGCCAATTGAAAGTCAAGACGACGACCGAGAGTGAGCACAACATCGGCCTGTTTCATCACCACACCGCGCATGGCAGCCACCACACTGGGATGGCTTTCAGGAACAAGTCCTTTACTCTCACCCGTATCAAGGTAAGCAGCACCCAAGCGTGACAGTAGTTCAGACAAGGCCTGCGAGGAAAACTTCGCGCCTCGACCGGATATCACCAATGGGCGCTTTGCCGACCACAAGAGTTCAACCGCTGCACGCACCTCTGCGTCATTCGGCGCAATTGAATTGAAAGTACGGGGTACAAAGCGCTCTGCCAACTCAAGCGCTGGGCTAACACGCCGACGCAACACATCCACTGGAAAATCAAGATACGTCGGGCCGGGTTCACCACCCTGCCCCAATGATCGACAAACTGCCTCATCCAACTCTTGCAGCGCTAAGTCGGCGTTGTAGACCGTGCGAGCGTAGCGCGTGATACTGCGGACTAAATCGGTGTGCGTGATATCTTGCAGTGCGCCGCGATTACCTTGCGGGACAGGCGGCAAACCTGACAACACCAGCACCGAGCTACGCGCAACGTGCGAATAGGCGATACCGGTCATGGCATTGGTGACACCCGGCCCGGCGGTCACCAGCGCCACACCCAGCCCATTACCTAACTCTGCCTCGGCATGCGCCATGTACACCGCTGCGCGCTCATCCCGAACATCAATAATCTGTATGCCCTCGGCATCCAGTCGCATCCAAATGGGCATGATGTGGCCACCACACAAGCCATAGACCCGCTTTACGCCCTGGCTTTTCAAATAGCGGGCGATTAGGGCAGCGACTGATTGATCATGGATTTCGGGTGCTGAGCTCATACTTGTTCCGACCGGTTAGCAATTAGAAATTCCTGCGGGGCATCGCCTGTGGAAGCGCCGAATTCAGGGTCATTAACACCCGGTTACCCAGCCCCAAGCAGCATTAAATAAACCGTTGGCACCCGCGATAAAGTGTACTATGATTGTACTCTGTATTCAGTATTCAGAGCCAGTTAAATTGCTTGGCTGGCCTGAATTGGCGAGGATTTGGCCAGCGAATGAGGTGTTATTCGCTCATCGATTTTGATTTATGAACCGACTACCTACCCTCTCAGATGCTGTGGCAACGCACGCCACGCTGACACCGAACAAGCTGGCCGCTCGGGATTCGCGCCGCGCAATGACATTCGCGGAGCTAAACCAGCGCTCACAGCAATTGGCGGAGGGTTTGCTCGAACTCGGGCTAAACGCCGGCGATCGGGTCGCAGTGTTGGCTTACAACTGTGTCGAGTGGGTGGAAATCTATGTAGCGCTTGCGCGGGTGGGTTTGGTCGCGGTACCAATTAATTTCCGCCTGACCGGCCCCGAAGTTGCGCACATCTTGGGTGATGCAGAGGTACGAGCGATTATCGCGGGCGTTGAGTTTTGCGAGCTACTCGAGGCGCAATCTGTGCCGTCAAGATCTCCGTCTATTCGATGCGTAGTGATTGGCGCTGCGCCTAATCCCGCTTGGATCAGCTACGAGACCTTAATCAGCACGGCTGCTGGCAGTACAACATTCGACGCGGTGGATCCCGATAGCATGTGCGCGCTGATGTATACCTCGGGTACAACCGGCAAGCCCAAAGGCGCGATTCGGCACCATTTGGGGAGTTATTTACTTGCACTGGCGACGGCCACTGAGATGCAATTCAGCAAGCGTGATACGGGTTTAATGGTCATGCCCATGTGTCATGCGAATTCGCTGTACTTTGCAAGCACCTTCATTCATCTCGGTGCCACCTGTGTGATCGATGATCGCCGAAGCTTTGACCCCGAAGCTTTGCTCTCAACACTCTCACGAGAAAAAGTCACTTTCACTTCGCTGGTACCGACGCATTACATCATGCTGCTCGCGTTACCCGAGCAAATCAAACAGCAATACGATGTCAGCTCGGTCTGCAAGTTAATGGTGTCATCAGCACCCGCGCGGCGCGATACGAAGTTAGCGATACTTGATTTTTTCAAGAACGGTCAACTGTATGAACTGTACGGCTCGACCGAAGCTGGCTGGGTCACTTTATTGCCCCCAGACGAGCAACTAACAAAACTCGGCTCGGTCGG
>JAIXQK010000153.1 GCA_027485795.1 Oxalobacteraceae bacterium | reverse complement strand
CGCCGATTTGACCTTAGCTTGCGGGCGCGCGGGAACTTCCCGGACAAATACGGCTAAAGCGAGCTCGAGTCGATACGAGTCCAGCCCGATAGCCAGTGCTCTCGGGCTTTTTTATTGACTGTTCAAGATGAAATCCATAGGTACTGTCACACCACAATCGATGCACTTCAGCGAACCGCTACCGCTGCAAAGTGGCGCGGCACTAGCCGATTACACCCTGGTGTACGAGACTTACGGCAGCTTGAATGCCGATCGCTCGAATGCGGTGCTGGTCTGTCACGCCTTAAATGCCTCACACCATGTCGCCGGTAGCTACGAGGGCAAGGCCAAGAGTGAGGGCTGGTGGAACAATATGGTGGGGCCCGGCAAGGCGCTGGATACAGACCGTTTTTTTGTCATCGGCGTCAATAATCTGGGCTCTTGCTTTGGGTCCACCGGCCCGATGCACAACAATCCTGCGACTGGCAAACCCTACGGTGCAAGTTTTCCGGTGGTGACCGTCGAGGATTGGGTGCACGCGCAAGCGCGGCTAGCGGATCGGCTGGGCATTCAGAAATTTGCTGCAGTCATGGGTGGTTCACTCGGCGGTATGCAGGCGCTGGCGTGGAGCGTGCTCTATCCGAGCCGTATTGCACACAGTCTGGTCATCGCTTCCACCCCCAAGCTATCGGCACAGAATATTGCGTTCAATGACGTAGCGCGCCAAGCAATTTTGACTGATCCGGATTATCACGACGGTGACTTTTACGCGCACGGTGTTGTGCCCAAACGCGGTCTGCGCGTGGCGCGCATGATCGGACACATTACTTACCTGTCGAACGACGACATGGCCGAAAAATTTGGCCGCGATCTGCGCAATGACGATTACCAATTCGGCTTTGGCGTTGATTTCGAGATCGAGTCTTATTTGCGCTATCAAGGCGACAAATTTTCCGAGTATTTCGATGCCAACACCTATCTGTTAATTACCAAGGCATTGGATTACTTTGATCCCGCACGCGCTAATGGTGGCGACCTTGCCGCTGCATTGGCGAATACTCAGGCAGAGTTTTTGGTGGTGTCATTTAGCACCGACTGGCGCTTCGCGCCCGATCGCAGCCGGGAGATTGTTCAAGCCTTGGTAAAAAACCAGTGTCGTGTCACCTATGCCGAGATTGATGCGCCTCACGGCCATGATGCGTTTCTACTGGATGATGCGCGCTACATGGGTGTCGTACGCGCCTACTATGACAAGATCTGGCATCAGCTTGGCGCGACATTGCCAACGCCGGTAGCACTGGGAGAAGCCGCATGATCACGCCATCCGTCAGTGGCTTGCGTGCCGACCTTGCCTTTATCGCGCACTGGGTAACACCTTCGTCGCGGGTGTTGGATTTGGGTTGCGGTGATGGCGCCATGCTCGAATATCTTCAACGCCAAAAGCAATGCACAGGCTATGGTGTTGAAATCGATGATGAAAAAATCCCGCGTTGCGTGCAACGTGACGTCCATGTGATTCAGCAAAATTTGGAAGATGGGCTCGCGATGTTTGCGGATAATGCATTCGATACCGTGCTATGTCTGTCAGCGCTGCAGATGATGAAACATGTTGAAGAAACGCTGCGTGATATCGCCCGTGTTGGCCGCGAAGCGATTGTGTCGTTTCCGAATTTCGCGCATTGGCCGCACCGTTGGTCTTTGTTAATGGGGCGTATGCCGATCTCCGAGAGCTTGCCTTTCCAGTGGTACGACACACCGAATCTGCGCTGCGCCACCATTAGCGACTTTGAAGATTTGTCGCGCGAAGTTGGTTTGGAAGTGATAGATTTTGTCGCGCTCAGTGAGGAAGGTGACCCCGTGAGTTTTCTGCCGCACTGGCGTGGCAGTCTGGCAGTATTCCGGCTGCGGAAGCGATGATGCTGCAATCTGAGCTGATCAAGTCCCCGATGTATTCACCCCCTCGCAGCGGTTCCCAAGCATGAGTGATTCAAGCGCAGAGCACCCAATGGCACACCCGCTCGGATGGCGACGCTACGCTAATCGCAAGATGGCGATCTGCGTCATGCTGGGTTTCAGCTCGGGCCTGCCGCTGTTCTTGCTCTACAACTTATTGGCCGCCTGGCTAAAAGCAGAGCAGGTTGATCTGAAAGCGATTGGCCTATTCGCCTTGGTGGGTTTCCCGTATACCTGGAAATTCCTCTGGTCGCCGCTAATGGATCGTTTCAACATACCGCTGCTTGGGCGTCGCCGCGGTTGGATGTTAGTGACCCAGCTCTCTCTACTCGCTGCTATTGCGAGCTTCGGGTTTTTCTCACCGCAGATTGAACTAAGCGCTATCGTTGTCCTGGCGGGTGTAGTGGCGTTCTTGTCGGCCAGTCAGGACATCGTGGTCGATGCTTATCGACGTGAGCTACTCACCGAGCATGAGCAAGGCTCAGGCACAGCGCTGTTCGTGAATGCCTACAAGCTCTCCACGCTGATACCGGGATCCCTGTCACTGATTCTGTCCGACTTTATGAGTTGGCAGATGGTATTCGGTATCACGGCATTGTTCATGCTGCCGGGTGTGCTCACCACCCTGTTGATCAGCGAGCCTGCTATTTATGGCACGCCGCCGCGTACCTTGCGAGAAGCGGTTGTTGAACCGTTTCGCGAATTCATACAACGCAGCGGTTGGTCGCATGCACTGCTCATTCTGGCATTCATTTTTTTGTACAAGCTTGGTGATTCGATGGCCACCGCGCTTGCAACGCCCTTCTACATGGAGCTGGGCTTTACTCGTACGCAAATTGGATTGGTTGCAAAAAATGCGGGTCTTTGGGCCAGCTTAGCGGGTGGCATTCTCGGCGCGATATGGTTAGAAAAGACCGGGGTTAATCGCGGCCTATGGATCTTCGGCGTGCTGCAAGCCGTCGCGATTTTGGGTTTTGCCTTGTTGGCGCAAGTCGGCTTAGGCTCGGGCCCGGTTGCCGACCCGGCACTCGTCGCTGCGGAACCGAACACCGTATTGCTAGGCTTGGTGATTGGCTTGGAGGCTTTCGCGGTCGGTTTGGGCACAGCCGCATTTACCGGTTTTATCGCGACTACCACCGACCAGCGCTATACCGCTACCCAGTTTGCACTGTTCACCAGCCTTGCCGCTGTGCCGCGTACCTTCTTCAATGCACTTACTGGCTTCATGGTGGCGGAGACCGGTTGGTTTGTTTTTTTCCTGATCTGCTTTGCGTTGGCGGTACCTGGGATGTTGTTACTGCCAAAGATAGCGCCATGGAATGAAAGACCGCGCGAAGCATAGAGCGCTTTCATGCTGAATTCACTCTGGCTGGGATTTTTTGTCTCTGCTGCCTTGAGCGCACTGTGGCGCACGCTGGCCGGTGACGTCGCTGTGTACTCGGCGATGGTCGACAGCTTGTTCGCCATGGCGAAGTTGTCGGTGGAGGTCATGCTGCTGCTGTTTGGCACGCTGAGCTTATGGCTGGGTTTTCTCAAAATTGCAGAAAAAGCGATGCTGGTACAAACACTGGCCCGCTGGTTATCGCCTTTGTTTGCGCGGCTGATGCCGGGTGTACCCAGCGGCCACCCAGCCCTTGGACTGATCACGCTGAATTTCACTGCGAACGCACTCGGCCTCGACAATGCCGCGACACCGATCGGCTTGAAGGCGATGCGCGAGTTGCAGACACTCAATCCGCACCCAGATGTGGCAAGCGACGCGCAAATTCTTTTTCTGGTGCTGAATGCTTCATCGCTCACGCTACTGCCGGTGACGATCTTCATGTATCGCGCGCAGCAGGGCGCGCCTGATCCAACCCTTGTCTTTTTACCGATTCTGTTGGCAACCGCGGCCTCAACTCTCGCGGGCTTTTTATCGGTCGCTCTCATGCAGCGACTACGGCTGCGAGATCCAGTCGTACTCGCCTGGATGTTAGGCACAGCCCTATTGCTCGGCGGGGGTATTGCATTGCTGTCTACCTTGTCAGTGGCAGCAATTGCTTCTCTTTCTTCCACGCTCGGTAACGCGGTGCTATTCGGTCTAGTGATGTTGTTCGTGCTGGTGGGGGCGCTGCGCCGTGTTCCGATATTTGAAGCTTTTGTCGAAGGTGCGCGAGAAGGCTTTGAGGTCGCGAAAAATCTATTGCCATATCTCGTGGCCATGCTGTGTGCCGTCGGTATCCTGCGCGCATCCGGCGCGCTAGATAGCTTATTGACTGGTATTCGATATCTCGCCGAGTGGATGACTTGGGATACGCGTTTTGTTGACGCGCTACCGGTGGCCTTGGTCAAGCCCTTCTCTGGCAGTGCCGCGCGCGCCATGATGATCGAGACCATGAGCGCACATGGCGTCGATAGCTTCCCGGCCATACTCGCCGCCACCATGCAAGGCAGCACCGAGACAACGTTTTATGTACTGGCAGTTTACTTTGGCGCCGTTGGCATACAGCGTGCACGCTATGCAGTTGCCTGCGCGCTGCTGGCAGATTTTGCGGGGGTGGTCGCCTCGATTGCGGTGTGCTACTGGTTCTTTGGCTGATCAGGCAGGAAAATCATACACAATCGATAGCGGTGCATGATCTGAAAACCGCTCCGCCTTGTACACCGCGGCAGATTTCGCACTTGATGTGACCCCCGGTGTGGCGACGTGGTAGTCGATACGCCAGCCGACATTATTAGCCCACGCTTGCCCGCGATTACTCCACCAAGTATAGGCCTCGCCGGTGGTGTCCGGGTGTAGTCGTCGATACACATCGCACCAGCCCAGTTCGTCAAATAGCTTGCTCATCCATGCACGTTCTTCGGGTAGAAAGCCGGAATTCTTTTGATTACTCTTCCAGTTTTTCAGGTCGATTTCTTTATGCGCGATATTCCAATCGCCACAGATCACAAACTCGCGGCCGGAATTTTGCAGCGCCTTCAGATGCGGCAAGAATGCGTCCATAAAGCGAAACTTTGCCTGTTGCCGTTCATCGCTGGACGAGCCCGAGGGGCTGTAAAGGGAAATCACCGATAGATTGCCAAAGTCACACTGAACATAGCGCCCCTCCGCGTCGAACTCGGTGTTACCAAAGCCGATAATCACCTTGCTCGGTTTTGCGCGGCTATAGACACCGGTTCCCGAATAACCTTTTTTCTCTGCATAGTGGAAATTCCCGTGAAATCCGTGGGGCGACAAGAATTCAGGCGTCATATCGGCTTGCTGCGCTTTCAACTCTTGTACGCAGACGAAGTCCGCATCTTGTTTGGCCATCCAGTCGAAAAAGTTTTTCTTGGCGGCTGAGCGTATGCCATTCAAGTTGGCGGAGATAATCTTCATGAGCGTGGTGCGATTTTGGCGTGCGGAGGGGAGAGCATAACGCAGGCTGAGCACATGCCGCTGCGCGCTACAATGTGCCGATTATCCAACCGAGTAGGTCTATGAGCACGCTTCGTCAGCAATTCATTGAGTTTTCCGTTAATGCGGGCGTACTTCGCTTTGGCGAGTTTGTCACCAAGGCAGGTCGTCACTCGCCGTATTTTTTTAACGCGGGTTTATTCAGCGACGGCGCGCGCCTTGGCAGGCTGGCCGAGTTTTACGCGCAGACCCTGATCGACTCGGGCATCGGTTTCGATATGCTGTTTGGTCCGGCCTATAAGGGCATTACCTTGGCATCGGCCACGGCCGTCGCATTGGCCGCGAAAGGCCGTAACGTATCTTTTTCCTACAACCGCAAAGAAGCGAAAGATCATGGTGAAGGCGGCACCATTGTCGGCGCCAAGCTCGAGGGCCGCGTAGTGATCATTGATGATGTGATCTCGGCCGGTACGTCAGTACGCGAGTCGGTGCACATGATCCGCCACCACGGCGCGACGCCGTGCGCGGTGCTCATCGCACTCGACCGCATGGAGAAGAGCGGCGCCGAGGGTGCGCTGTCGCAGCTGTCGGCGGTACAGGAAGTCGAGCAAAGCTACGGCATGCCGGTGATCCCGATCGCGAACCTGAACGATCTGTTCACTTACCTGTCCGGACCGGGTGCAAGTGCTGAGCTGGCGAAGTTTAAACCGGCGGTCGCAGCGTACCGCGAGAAATACGGCGTGGCGTAGGCGATAGCGCTGTAATTTAGCCGAGTTTTTTCTTCAGCAATTCCGTCAACTGCGCCGGATTCGCCTTGCCTTTGCTCGCTTTCATGGCCTGACCAATCAGTGCGTTGAAGGCTTTCTCTTTGCCGGACTTGTACTCCTCGACAGACTTGGCGTTCGCAGCCAGTACCTCGTCGATGATTTTTTCTAGCGCGCCGGTATCCGAAATCTGTTTCAGACCTTTAGACTCGATGATCTCATCGGCGAGTTCGGAAGACGATGAATTCGCCTCCCACATGGCGCCGAATACTTCTTTCGCGATCTTGTTGGAGATCGTGCCATCGGCAATCCGCTTCAGCAGTAATGCCAATTGTTCTGCGCTAACCGGCGACGCGGCAACATCGATACCTTCGCGGTTCAGAGTCGACGATACATCGCCCATCAGCCAGTTCGCCGCAGACTTTGCCTGCTCTTTACCAGCCGCTGCGACCACATCTTCGAAATAGGCAGCCATCGCCTTCGACTGCGTCAGCACCATGGCGTCATACTCGGGCAATTGATACGCGCTGATAAAACGCTCGCGCATCGCGCCCGGTAGTTCCGGCAGCGATGCTTTTACGCGGTCGATCCATTCCTGCGCGATCATCAGCGGCGGCAAATCCGGATCGGGGAAGTAGCGATAGTCCATCGCATCTTCTTTACTGCGCATGGAGCGTGTTTCTTTTTTATCGGGATCGTAGAGCCGGGTTTCCTGAACTACGCTGCCGCCATCCTCGATCAATTCAATCTGGCGATGCACTTCATAGTTGATCGCTTCTTCCAGAAAGCGGAATGAGTTCAGGTTTTTAATCTCACAGCGGGTACCGTATTCCTTTTGCCCAACCGGACGCACCGATACGTTCGCATCACAGCGAAACGAGCCTTCCTGCATATTGCCGTCGCACACACCCAGCCATACCACCAGCGCGTGTAGTGCCTTTGCATACGCCACCGCTTCTGCGGCGCTGCGCATGTCGGGCTCGGTGACGATTTCCAAGAGTGGCGTACCCGCGCGATTCAGGTCAATCCCGGTCATGCCGTGATAGTCCTCATGCAATGACTTGCCCGCGTCTTCTTCAAGATGCGCGCGAGTGAGTTGCACAGTTTTCATGTCCGGCTTGCCATCCTTGTCGACGACAAAAGAGATCGTGCCACCCTGCACCACCGGGATCTCGAACTGGCTGATTTGATAGCCCTTGGGGAGGTCGGGGTAGAAATAGTTTTTGCGGGCGAAAATCGACCGTGGCGCAATATGGGCACCGATCGCGAGACCAAATTGAATGGCGCGTTCGACTGCACCTTTGTTCAACACGGGCAGCACACCCGGCAACGCAAGATCAACCGGACAAGCCTGGGTGTTCGGTTCCGCACCGAAGGCAGTCGACGCGCCGCTAAAAATTTTTGACTCGGTGGTGAGCTGCGCGTGCGTCTCAAGACCGATCACGACTTCCCATTGCATGATCATCAATCCTTTTCAGACGGCGGGCCGACGGCTATGCCAGTCGGTAGCGAGTTGAAACTGATGCGCCACATTCAGCAGCTTCGCCTCATTAAAATAGTTACCGATCAATTGCAGACCGACCGGCCGCCGAGCGTTGTTTTCACCTTGTCCGAATCCACACGGAATCGACATGCCGGGCAGTCCGGCGAGGCTGGTCGACAGCGTGTAGATATCAGCCAAGTAGTTGGCGACCGGATCATTCGCTTTCGAGCCGAGGTCCCACGCCACGGTTGGTGCGACCGGGCCCATGATGACGTCGCACGACTTGAACGCATCTTGAAAGTCATTCGCGATCAGCCGCCGAATCTTCTGCGCCTGCAGATAGTAAGCATCGTAATAGCCGTGCGACAGCACATACGCCCCGATTAAGATGCGTCGCTTGACTTCGTCGCCAAAGCCTTCGGCACGGGACTTGCGGTACATATCACTCAGGTCGGTGTAATCCTTCGCGCGATGACCATAGCGCACACCATCAAAGCGACTCAAATTAGAGGAGGCCTCGGCAGGTGCGATCACGTAATACGCGGGTATCGACATGGACGTTTTCGGTAGCGACACATCGACCAGCGTGGCGCCGAGTTTTTCATAGTCTTTCAATGCTGCTTCGATGGCCACACGAACATCTGCGGCAAGTCCATCGCCAAAATATTCCTTGGGGATGCCGATTTTCAGGCCCTTGAGTGAATCGCCGAGATGGCGAGTGAAATCCTCAGCATCGCTCTCAATACAAGTTGCATCACGCGGGTCATACGCGGTCATCGCGTTGAGCAGCAGCGCGCAATCTTCGGCGGTCCAGGCCATTGGCCCGCCCTGATCGAGCGATGATGCGAAGGCGATCATGCCGTAGCGCGATACGCGGCCATAGGTTGGTTTGATGCCGGTGATGCCGCACAGCGCTGCAGGCTGACGAATCGAGCCGCCGGTATCAGTGCCGGTGGCCGCGGGCGTCAGGCCGCCAGCGACGGCAGCCCCCGAGCCGCCCGACGAGCCGCCCGGCACAGCGGCCTTATCCCATGGGTTTTTCACTGGACCGAAAAATGAGTTCTCATTGGATGAACCCATAGCAAATTCATCACAGTTCAATTTTCCGAGCGTCACCATGCCTGCCGTGCGGAACTGTTCCACCACACTTGCATCAAATGGGCTGTTGTAGCCGGAAAGCATCTTCGATCCAGCGGTGGACGGCCAGCCGCAGGTCACGAAAATATCTTTGTGCGCGATAGGCAAGCCGATCAACTCGCCTGCATCGCCGCGCGCGAGACGAGCGTCCGCTTGTTTCGCCTGCGCCAAGGTCTGCTCAGG
>JAIXQK010000017.1 GCA_027485795.1 Oxalobacteraceae bacterium | reverse complement strand
TTCACCAGCATTGGAATGATCATTACCCAAATCAGCGCACCGACCGGAAGGTTGACGCGTGCGATCTCAAGCGCACCGATCGCCTGGAACGCGGCTGGGAAGAATTGGCCTAGTGCGATACCGACGACGATACAGCCAAAAACCCAAAGGCTCAGAGTACGTTCGAAGAAACTCATCGGCTAGTGACGCGCAGAAGGGGATGTTGCAATTTAAGACGCATAGTCTGCCGTTTGCCCAGGACCACAGGTGACGGTGGTTATGGGTGAGCAGGGATTCCCGCCACAGCAGTTTTCAGTGAGAAATTCGAGCAGCGTATTCATGGCTTGTATCTTTGCAGAGTGAATCACGAACCGACCCTCTGGGCGTGAGCTTGCCAGATCAGCGTGAACTAGCTCTTTCATATGAAAGGTCAGGGCTGATGGCGAGATACCCAACTCCTGAGCAAGTTGGCCGGCAGTGCGGCCGGCGGGACCTGCCTGTACCAGCGTGCGGAAAATTGCCAGTCGCGACTCTTGTGCCAGCGCAGAGAGCGAACGAACCGCCGTTTTGATATCTATACTCATGATTGGCTTTCGATGAGGCTTGCGTCATCCGATGGCCTGGTAGAGCCAATCTCGCGCACACGCTCTTGCAGGGCGATTTTGTCCAGCTTTTCCATTGGTAGGCTGAGGAGAATCGCGATCCGGTTAGAGATTTGGTACATAGCTCTTTGAAAAGCGCGGATGCGGACTTCCTCGGAGCCTTCAACGGCAACCGGATCTTCAAATCCCCAGTGCGCAGTCATTGGTTGCCCTGGCCACATCGGACAGACCTCGCCCGCGGCTTGATCGCAGACGGTAATCACGAAGTGCATGTGCGGTGCATCTGCTTGAGCAAATACATCCCAGCTTTTGCTTTCCAGGCCGTTGGTGGGGAAGCGCGATTTTTCCAGTAGCTGAACCGCGATCGGGTGGACCTGACCCCTTGGGTGGCTACCGGCGCTGAAACCGCGAAAACGCCCACCGCCGAGTTTGTTGATGATGGATTCGGCAAAGATGCTGCGCGCCGAGTTTCCGGTGCATAAAAACAAGATATTCATCACTTTCGTGTCCACCTCGCCCCCCTATTGAATTTGGACGCACCCGTGGCGTATGTCGTGCGGGCCTAGTCCTCAGTCGATATATGCTCTATTATTTCATCATTTCAATATTTATTCAAATCTTATGATATTATTTTCATTGTTTCTATTTGTCGTGATTAATGAGTCTTTTGCGGTTAAAAGTGCGGAAAGCGAGGAAGATGGTGAAAGTCGGTATCAACGGAATGGGGCGAATCGGGCGCCTTGCCTTACGTGCTGCCATGGGCGCAGCGGACCGACAGGATGACGACCCGCATGCCGGAAACCGGCTTGAGGTGGTTCACCTCAACGAGATCAAGGGCGGGGCAGCGGCAACCGCGCATCTCTTGGAATTTGACTCGATTCAGGGCCGCTGGCGCGCCGGCATTGAAGCGCTCGACGAGTCGCATATCCGGATCGGCGACGAAACGCTTGGTTTCTCGAGCCACCCAAAAGCAGAAGAAATCCCCTGGGGCGATCTGGGCGTTGATCTAGTGCTTGAGTGCACCGGCAAGTTCCTCACGCCCGAGACCTTGCAGGGACACCTCGATCGGGGCGCCAAGCGCGTGATTGTGGCAGCCCCGGTCAAGTTTGAATCCGTGCTGAACCTGGTGTTCGGCGTCAATCATCATTTGTACGACCCTGCGAAGTACCCGATCATTACCGCCGCGTCATGTACGACAAATTGTCTCGCCCCCATCGTCAAGGTAGTACACGAGTCTATCGGTATCCGGCACGGCCAGATCACCACCATTCATGATCCGACCAATACCAACGTCGTCGTTGACGCCCCGCACCGGGATTTACGTCGTGCACGCAGCGCCATGTTGAGCTTGCAGCCGACGACTACCGGTAGCGCTACCGCGATTGCCTTGATCTACCCAGAACTGAAAGGCAAGCTGAACGGGCATGCGGTGAGGGCGCCGGTGCTGAATGCTTCGTTGACGGATTGTGTATTCGAGCTTGCGCGTACGACCACTGTCGACGAGGTCAATGCGCTTTTCGCTGCTGCTGCCAGTGGGCCACTGGCGGGTATTCTGGGCTTCGAAACCAAGCCACTGGTGAGCGCAGACTATGCACGCGATACCCGCAGTGCGATTGTCGATGCGCCTTCTACTATGGTGACCGACGGCACCCTGTTGAAGGTCTATGCCTGGTACGACAATGAAATGGGTTATGCCTGTCGCATGGTCGATTTGGCTTGTTATCTCAACGCGCAGGGGTTGTAGTCCATGGGTGCGTCGAGCGCTGGTTTGCGCCAATACCTGATCGTTACTTCAGCCTACTGGAGTTTCACGCTCACCGACGGTGCTTTGCGGATGTTGGTGCTGATGCACTTTTTCCGCCTAGGGTATTCACCCTTTACGCTGGCTTTTCTTTTCCTGCTGTATGAAGCGGCCGGGGTGGTTGCGAATCTGATTGGTGGCTGGCTGGCGACCCGTTTCGGCATTGCGCGTATGTTGATGGTGGGATTAAGCACCCAAATTACAGGATTTTTATTGCTAGCCGCACTCTCTCCAGAATGGAGTGCCGCACTATCCGTAGCATGGGTGGTCGCAGCTCAGGGGGTTTGTGGTGTCGCCAAGGACCTGACAAAAACTGCCTCGAAGTCTGCAATCAAGTTAACTGCCGGCGAGGCATCCGGACAGTTATTCCGCTGGGTTGCATGGTTCACCGGTAGCAAGAATGCGATGAAAGGTATTGGCTTCTTCGTCGGTGGATTATTACTCGATAGTTTCGGTTTCTCACATGCCCTTTGGTTGATGGCGGGGCTGTTGAGCATCGTATTGATCTTGGTTTTTTTCAGCTTGCCGCCCATGATGGGCAAGTCAAAAGCCTCAGCCACTATCCGCGAATTATTCGGTAAGCAAAGAGCGATCAACTTGTTGGCCGCTGCCCGAATCTTTTTATTCGGTGCGCGCGATGTATGGTTTGTGGTGGGTGTACCTGTCTTCTTGTATAGCCTGGGTTGGAATTTCACGATGGTGGGTACGTTCATGGCGTTCTGGACCATTGGCTATGGTGTAGTGCAGGCCTTGGCACCAAAGGTGATCAGACG
The DNA here is from genome assembly GCA_027485795.1 of Oxalobacteraceae bacterium. Lineage (GTDB taxonomy): Bacteria > Pseudomonadota > Gammaproteobacteria > Burkholderiales > Burkholderiaceae_D > Pernthalerella. The sequence continues at coordinate 2,456 of JAIXQK010000017.1, read as the reverse complement.
TAGTAGTGACGGCTTATCGAATGAGGTACCTGCCGCACGACATTGGTCATTGTTACTGGCGTTCGTGCCTCTGGCACTAGCAGGCGCGGTAGTTTCTGGGCAAGAGCCGATTGAATGGATTGTCGTTGGTGGGCTCACTTTGTTCGGTTTTGCTTTCGCGGTGAACTCTTCGGTTCACTCTTACCTTATTCTGGCTTATGCGGGGTCTGAAAAGGCAGCAGAAGATGTTGGGTTCTACTATGCCGCCAATGCAACAGGTCGCTTTCTCGGAACCTTGCTTTCAGGTCTTCTGTATCAGTGGGGTGGTGTGTCTTATGCCTTGTTCGGTTCTGCAGCGATGTTGCTGGCGTGCTGGATAATTACAACCGCGCTACCGATGACGCACGCATTACCGATGCCACATACGGGGTCGGATACGCCGGTGACTTGAGGCTTTGTGAACGAGGCGATCGATAACGAACCACTCAAATCGCGCCGCTTGATTCAATCAAAACATCTTTGCTGGCGTATACCGCACACCAAACGATAGCCATCGATGATTCATGGTGCCGCCCGCATGCTGGCCAGCAGTGACGTCTAGTTGAAGCAAACCCGGAATCAGGCTGTAGCGCGTACCCGCTTGCCAGTATGCAGAATCGGCATTGTTACCAAAACTCTCCGCGATCAGCGTCCAGTGCTTGTCGAGATTAAGCTCGGTACCCAAACCCCAGGTCATTAAATCTTTGTTGGTCGCCTTGTCATGTAGCCAGCCCGTGTTGACGTGCACGACCAGCAAGTCGTCGGCGAAGGATAGCGACAGCGGAACATACGCATAGCGATTGCCGAGCAGATTGGGGCCGGGGTTTACCTCGGGGTGTCGTACGGTGCCGACCGCGGCTCCGATGCCCCAGCCATTTGGTTCCAGCGTCTTGAATAGCGTCTTGGCCTGAAATACATAATCGCCGGTCCAGCCCACAGCGTTATCCAATTTCGCCGAACCACCGCCAACGGTAATTTCAAGATTACCCGTCGGGTTGCACGCAGGTAGCGCCCATACCTCCTGGCTGCTACGGTAGGCTCTGACCCAGCTCTCCAGCTGGCAGCTACCAGGGGTGGTTAACCTCGCGTCATCTGTCACGAATGGACGCGCAGCCCATGCGCCATTCATGGTCCAAGCAAGTAGCAACGGTAGTATCAATCTCCACATAAGCTAACGATCGTATATGGGCACCGAGTAATCCCGGCAGGTGGTTTAAGCTGCCGGAAAATAGGCAAAAAAATAGCCCGCCGAGGCGGGCTATAAAACAACTTGGAGATTACTGCTTACTTCCATATCGGCGCGCCGGCGCTATCCTTGAATGATGTCTTCCATTGGTCTTGAATTTGCTTGACCACAGGCGCAGGGATCGGCACATACTCAAGCTCGGTAGCCATCTGGCCGCCGTTCTTGAAAGCCCAGTCAAAGAACTTCAGCACCGCGCGGCCGGTCAGTGCATCAGCCTGAGTTTTGTGCATCAGGATGAAAGAAGCACCCGTCGCAGGCCAGCTATCCTTGCCTGGCTGGTTGGTCAACAGCACGCCCATGCCAGGAGTGTTCGCCCAGTCAGCCATGGCAGCTGCAGCTTTGAAAGACCCATCATCGGGCATCACGAATTCACCGTCGCGGTTTTTCATTTGGCCGTACGGGATTTTGTTACGCTTGGCGTACGCGTATTCAACGTAGCCGAAAGCACCTTTGACGCGCTGTACGACCGCAGCTACGCCTTCGTTACCCTTGCCACCCACACCGGTCGGCCACTTGACCGCGTTACCGGTACCGACTTTGTCTTTGAACTCGGCGTTGGCTTTGGACAGATAGTCGGTCCAGAGGAAGGTTGTACCCGAGCCGTCAGCACGGTGGACCACGGTAATCGCTAATTCTGGCAGTTTCACGTCCGGGTTGATCGCTGCAATGGCCTTGTCATTCCATTTGCTGATCTTGCCAAGGTGGATTGCGGTGATGAGTTCAGCCGTAAACTTCAATTGGCCCGGTTGAACGCCATCCAAGTTGAATACTGGCACCACACCGCCGATAATGGCGGGGAATTGCAGGATGCCTTCTTTTTCGAGCTCTTCAAGCTTCATAGGCTGGTCGGAAGCGCCGAAGTCAACGGTCTTGGCTTTGATCTGGCGCATGCCGCCGCCCGAGCCGATCGACTGATAGTTCAAGCCGATACCGGTCGATGCCTTGTAGGCCTCGGCCCACTTCGAGTAAATTGGGAAAGGGAAGGTCGCGCCAGCACCGGTAAATTCAGCTGCCTGGACTGAGAGGGTCATCAGAGCGCCTACTGCAGCTACGGCGACGCCTTTGATCAATTGCTTGGTTCGCATGGATACTCCTTGGGGGATTGGTAGACAGTCAACAAAAGACTGACCGAACTTTACGGAATGAATATTTCATCCATATGACACTTATGACAGCTTCAAGCGAATAATTA
>JAIXQK010000158.1 GCA_027485795.1 Oxalobacteraceae bacterium | reverse complement strand
TATTGCAGTATTTGTGGCGCGGCCGGCAGGAATTGAACCCACGACCCCTTGGTTCGTAGCCAAGTACTCTATCCAGCTGAGCTACGGCCGCGCAGAGGCGAGAGTATAGCCGAGTTAGCACCCCTCGAGCAACCGAGGCCGCTATGAAAAAAGCAATTACGGCGCAGTTCGCTTGCGAGGATAGAGGTCGGTCCCTGCTTCATGAATCTGTTGACGCAGTTCCTTGCGCTCTTCGGGGCTGAGGCGCGAGGAACGCTGAGCAGCGTCCTGCGCAGGTTGCGGCGGCGTGGCTGGACGGGCTTCATCACGGCGCTGATTCGGCTGCTGCGCGGGCGGCGCGGCGTCTTGGCGACCCTGCCCCGGGCGCGATGGCGCAGGCTGAGCCATAGCCAAGCCAGCCAAGCAGCACGTGGCAAGCAGGTAGAGCGGGAGGAGCCGTTTTTTCATTAATGGTGATCTGTTCAGCGAGCGGTCACTCGCCATAAGCCCTCTAGTTTACTTTTTCACGGCGCAGAGCGGTATGGGCGATTCGCGAAGTTTGTAAGGCTTTGTAATTGCTTCCAGTACTCATGCGCCCTTGATGGGTTCGACGTTAACATACGGTCATGAGCTCGACCAACCCGGTCACACCCGTCCTGTCCAAGCGCAGCCCTGGCAATCAAGCCCGCATCCTCGTGGTGGATGACGATGCCAGACTACGCGAATTACTGAAGCGCTTTCTGACGGAGAGCGGCTTCGCGGTTTATGTCGCCGCCAGCGCGGTCGAGATGAACCGCTTCTGGGTGCGAGAGCGCTTTGATCTGCTGGTGCTCGACTTGATGTTACCGGGTGAGGACGGCATTTCGATCTGCCAGCGCTTGCGCAACGGCGGCGACCAGACACCAATCATCATGCTCACCGCCAAAGGCGAAGACGGCGACCGTATTGCCGGGCTTGATGCCGGCGCTGACGACTATCTCCCCAAGCCTTTCAATCCGCGAGAGCTACTGGCGCGTATCTCTGCCGTCCTGCGGCGCGCATTGCCGGATGACATCCCAGGTGCACCATCAGACAAGCCCGAAACCTATGTGTTCGGCGAGTTCAGCTTTGACCTTGAGAAGCGCACGCTTACCAAGCAAGGTGAACTCGTGCCACTCACCAGCGGCGAGTTTTCAGTGCTGAAAGTACTGGCGCGTCACGCGCGCCAACCACTATCGCGCGAGTAGCTAATGGAGCTGGCGCGGGGTCGCGAATACGAGGTGTTTGATCGCAGCCTTGATGTTCAGATTTCTCGTCTGCGCAAACTGATCGAGCCCGATCCGGCCAGCCCGCGCTTTATCCAGACCGTTTGGGGTCTGGGCTATGTGTTCATCCCCGATGGCGTTAAGGGCTGAAGGCGCACTCGCGCGTGAGCGCAGCTGGCTCAGGAGCGCCCTGCTGTGGCGAACCTTCTTCCTGTTGGCATTTTTAATTGCAGTCAGCATGGCGGCTTGGGTCGCCAGTTTTAGAGTGGTTGAACGTACACCGCGCAGCGAGCAAATCGCCGCACAGGTGGATTCCATCGTCACGATTACCCGCGCCGCGTTGTTGCATTCGGCGCCGATGTTGCGGCGCGAGCTGTTGCTTGATCTCGCCACCACCCAGGGTATTCGTATCTACCCCAAAGAACTCACCGACAAAATGGAGGCACTGCCAGACACCGAGCTGGTTCGTCTGGTCACTACCAATGTACGCCGGCGTCTGGACAACAGAACCGAGTTTGCGGGCGAGGTGAATGGCGAAGAAGGTTTCTGGGTTAGTTTTTATATTGAAGATGACGATTACTGGTTGATGCTGGACTCCGATCTCATTGAGGGTGCGTCGAGTATCCAATGGATAGGCTGGGCTGGCGTCACCCTACTACTATCGCTGGTTGGCGCGGTGTTCATCAGCCGCCTGATCAATCAACCACTGGCCAGATTATCAACAGCGGCACGTGCAATTGCGCGTGGCAAGTCACCGCCGCGCTTACCAGAGTCGGGACCGGCAGAAATTCGTGATGCGAACCGAAGCTTCAACCAAATGGTGCAAGACCTGAAGCAGGTTGAATCAGACAGAGCCGTGATTCTTGCGGGTATCTCGCATGATCTACGCACGCCGATCGCGCGTATGTTGCTGGAAGTCGAGATGGGTACGCTGTCGGATGAGGCCAAGCGAGGTATGCAATCTGATCTGGCGCAGATGGAGTCCATCATCGCACAGTTTCTGGACTATGCTCGCCCGGCAGAGCCCAGCACACACGCTAATCTTGATCTCTCTGCGTTGGTGCAACAGCTGATTCAAGAAGCCCAGCGCGCGCCGGACCTTGAGCTGCAATCTCACATCGCTGATGGGCTACGCGTCCACGGTAATGCCGTCGAGCTTGCACGCGCCTTGAGTAATCTGATCGAGAATGCGCGTAGGTACGGCAAATCGCCTGATAGCGGTCGTTCGCATATCGAGGTCAACCTGCGCAGAGATCAATCAAACATCGTGATCGAAGTCGCCGACCATGGCGCTGGCATTCCTGACCCGCAAATCCCTTACCTGCTCAGACCCTTCACGCGCATGGATACGGCGCGTAGCCAAGCCAACGGCGCCGGGCTAGGGCTTGCGATTGTTGATCGCGTGGTTCAACGGCATCGCGGACAACTAGAAATAAAAAACCGCGAGGGGGGTGGCCTCGCGGTTCGTATTTGGCTTAAATCTGCCTAAGCGATCAAGGTCAAGCCAAGTCTTTCAGCAACGCAGCCAGCGTTTCCTGCGGTAGTTCTTCAAGGTGCACTGGGTAGTTCGGGTGATCGCAACCCACCATCATCTGGGCGCCGCCCTTCAACGCTGCTTTCATCTCGGCGCTGAGCTCGAAGCGCACGAAATGCACTGCCGACGTTTTTTCTTCGTTTTCGCGGTCCAGATCTTCATCCGCGATTGCGTAAACGCGCGGCTGACCTTCAACCTGAACGAACAAACGGTCTTCAATACCAATCAACTTCGCCAGCGCCGCTTTACGGTCGCTCACGTTTTGATACTCGATCAGCATGGTGGCTTTGAAGTTGCTACCGTCCGGGCACAGCGCGTTGTAGGTGTCGAGTTCGGACTGTATGCCCTCGTCCTCGAAAATCTTCTCGATGCGCAGCATCTCCTGAACCTGGTAGCGCAGCGTCACCTCATCTTCAAACAACAGCGTGACGTGGTTACCCAGATGAACAGTACGCAGCTTTTTATGCCCGATGACCTGTTGACGAAACTCCGGGCGCTTCTTGGAGTAAACCTCCAGGCTCATCAAGCTATCACGTGAAATAATCATGGTAATCCTCCGTTCAAATTCCGTAAGCCTTGCGCAGCAGCGATAGCGGATGCGCCATTTCTGCCGGCTTCAGGCCGTTAACTTCCATACCTTGCTCGATGTGATGGCCTGCGAGTTGGCAGTCGGATGAAATATAGTCCGGCGCTTCACTGGCCATCGCCTTAAATACCGGCTTGCCGATTTTCAGCGACATCTGGTGGTATTCCTTTTTAACGCCATAGGTACCTGCGTGACCGGAGCAACGCTCAACCACATTGACCTTGGTATCCGGAATCATCTGCAGCATGTCGGCAGTTTTACGGCCGACGTTTTGCACCCGTGAATGACACGGGATGTGATAAGACACGTTACCGAGTGCGTGATTGAATTCGGTCTTCAGCAAACCATCGCGATTACGCGCCACGAAGTACTCGAAAGGATCCCACATTGCTGCCTTGACTAGCTGCGTGTCTGCACAGTCAGGGAACATCAGCGGCAGCTCTTGCTTATACATCAGCGTGCAAGAAGGTACTGGCGTCAAAATCGCGTAGCCTTCTTTCGCCAACTTGGCCAGCTGCGGAATGTTGATCGCCTTCTTCTCGGCAACTCCCTGCAAATCGCCCTGCTCGAGTTTCGGCATGCCGCAGCAAGCTTCCTTCTCGACCATCACATAAGGAATCTCGTTGTGCTCGAGAACGGCGAGCAGATCATGACCAATGCCGGGTTCGTTGTAGTTCACGTAGCAGGTCGAGTAGATCGCTACCTTACCTGGCGTTTTCGTGCCATCTTTTACGGGGTGCTGCTTGGACTTCGCCGCATTGGAACGGAACTTGGTCGTCGCAAATTCTGGCAACCATGCGTCTTTGTCGACACCCAATACATTTTCCATCAATGCACGCACTGGCTTGGTTTTGTTCACCGCATTCACCGTCTGGGTGACGATAGGAATACCAGCAAACATACCGAGCCCATCGGTATCCGACAAAAACTTGTCGCGCGTAGAGACCTCGCCTTTTTTGTACTTGACCGCCTTGGCTCGCAGCATCAGGTGCGGGAAATCCAGGTTCCACTCGTGCGGCGGCGTGTAAGGACACTTGGTCATGTAGCACAGATCGCACAGATAGCACTGATCCACGACCTTCATGTAGTCCGACTTGGCGACACCATCGACTTCCATTGTGTCGGACTCATCAACCAAGTCAAACAGCGTAGGAAACGATGCGCACAAAGACACGCAACGGCGACAGCCGTGGCAGATGTCAAAAACACGCTCGAGTTCCTGATTGAGGGACTCTTCGTTATAGAAGTCGTCGCTGAGCCAATCCAGCGGATGCCGGGTAGGCGCCTCGAGATTGCCTTCACGGGCCATGGCGAGGTCCTTTAAATTATTTTTTGTGGGGGAAGGTCAGGCGAAACTTACGCTCGCCTGAGTGGCTTGTCGAACGACCCGATTCCGATCTAATCATGCGGCCGTATGCGAAATACGAAACGCATCACAGAACCGAAATCGGGTAGCGCGATAGCTTAACGAGCTAGCACTTAGTCGACCAGTTGGTCGAGCGCCTTCTGGTAGCGGTTAGCATGCGAGCGCTCAGCCTTAGCCAGCGTCTCGAACCAGTCAGCGATCTCTTCGAAGCCCTCGTCACGCGCAGTCTTCGCCATGCCTGGGTACATGTCAGTGTACTCGTGGGTTTCGCCAGCAACAGCTGCCATCAGGTTTTGACGTGCGGAACCGATTGGCAGACCCGTTGCTGGGTCGCCGCACTGCTCCAGGTACTCGAGGTGGCCGTGTGCATGACCGGTCTCGCCTTCAGCGGTCGAACGGAACAGCGCTGCAACATCGTTTTGGCCTTCAATATCAGCCTTGTTCGCGAAATACAGATAACGACGGTTCGCTTGCGATTCACCTGCGAACGCCTCTTTCAGGTTGGCCTCGGTCTTCGAGCCTTTCAGCTTGGACATTTGCATCTCCTTGGTGGGGTTTATATCTTAAGTACGCCGCAGCTTCTTTGTACTGCTGCAGCGCACGACCGCTAAAGAAAACCGACTACTACGTCAAAGTTTCCGAGGCAGATTGTGGCGGTGCGGGAGGCAAACCTCAAATTGTCTTATTCAATGCGGGCGATTGCCAAATCCTATGGATGGAGCACAACTGCTAGATGAGAACTATTATCACTCACGAACCAAGAGTGCCAATGCCTGTGCGGCAATTCCCTCTTCACGCCCCTCCCAACCCAGGCGCTCGTTGGTTTTTGCCTTTAAATTGACCTGCGAGGTCTGAAGCCCTAGGTCAGCTGAGATGTGAGCCACCATGGCCGGCAGGTGCGGCGCCATTTTGGGCGCCTGCGCGATGATGGTGGCATCGATATTGCCAATCGAATAACCAGCATCGCTTACGCGTTGCGCTGCGGCACGCAGCAGTTGGCGTGAATCTGCGCCTTTGAACGCCGGATCAGTATCCGGAAAATGCTGACCGATATCACCGAGCCCGGCAGCACCGAGCAGCGCATCAGTAATTGCATGCAGCAAAACATCCGCATCAGAATGACCAAGCAAGCCGGTTGGGTGGGGGATTTTCACGCCACCAATAATGAGCGGCCGACTCGGCACCAGCGCGTGGCAGTCATAACCCTGCCCGATACGATAGGGGGGCATGCTCATGCGTGTCCTTTCAAATGAAGTTCGGCCAGCAGCACGTCTTCCGGTAGTGTGACCTTGAAGTTACGCACGCTGCCCTCGACCAGTTTCGGTTGCAGGCCAAGCGCCTCAATAGCGCTCGCCTCGTCAGTGATATTGACTGCTCGTTGCAAGGCATCCAGCAGCAGTTGATAGCGAAACATTTGCGGTGTCTGCGCCGCCCATAACAAATCGCGCGCCACCGTGCGCTGCGATCTGCCGTGACCATCACTGTGCTTGATGGTGTCCACCACAGGCATAGCGAGCAGCCCACCGACCGCATCATCACGCAAAAAAGTGATCAACTTTTCAATCAGTGCGACCGTGAGCCCGGGGCGAGCGGCATCATGCACCAGCACCCAATCGTCGGCATCGAGCTGCCCGGCAAGCGCGAGCAAGCCGTTGGTGACTGATTGTTGACGGGTAGCGCCGCCACAGCGCAAGACCTGACAGCGCGGCGGCAGAGTCAATTGCTCGATGTAGTCATCTTCAGCGCTGACCACCACCACCACTCGGTCAATCAATGGCGCCACACAGAAGGTATCGATCACATGCTGCAGCATAGGTTTGCCCGCAATGGGCAAATACTGCTTGGGCGTGGCCTCACCCATGCGCGTTCCCGCACCTGCCGCAGGTATCAGCGCAACAAAGTTAGGGAAGCTCATCTCAACTATAATTCCGACTTTCGCAATGGT
>JAIXQK010000130.1 GCA_027485795.1 Oxalobacteraceae bacterium | reverse complement strand
TGCAATGCTTGGTAAGCTTCTAGATTTCTCTTTTCTGGATCGATACCAACATACTTCACGAATGCTTTTCGTTTGACACAGATAGTTCCAAGCAATCGACCACCCCAACCTGCACATGGGTCAATCACCACACAGTCGCCCTCCTTGGGAAGAAATTCATTTACAAGAAATCTTGCATGAAACGGTGGGAACGCAGCACCAACACTATTGTTCATTTGTAAGAATCTAGAAACTACCTGAATTACTGTTCCACCACTTCCTCTAAACTGTGCTTTGCTATTGTTTTTGGGGTCAAGCAGCCTATCTATTTTCTTTACTAGGCTTACATTTTTTGTTTTTATTTGACTTTCTAATGAACCCTGCTTCGTTACCATCTTCCACATATGGTGACGAAGATGATAGGTGTGCTTAGCACCGGGAGATCCAATTCCCAGAACATTCCGCTTGTGATACTTGTCATCTGTCATTAGATAAGCATCGGATGGGAGACGAGCTAATTTCCTGTAGTCTGCAATCTCATCTTTGAAGGACACTCGCTTTTTTAAGGACATGGTTCCTTTGGAAATCTCTTTTGAGAATCCATCAAGCATCATGTCAATATAGATCTTTCTTTCTTCATCATCGTATTCCAATAGCTCTTCCATTGGAATATCAAGGGATGTCCCTTGAAGTGGATAATCAATGTATCTGTTTCTACCCATGATATTTTTCCTCTAGGGCAGAGAAACCTGCTCGCATGATGCTTTTCAAACCTTGTCGGATTGATGAGTCAGAACTAATTCTGACGATTGAAACTGACTGAACCACTTCCAAAAGCAGCTTTGCGATTTCATTTGAAGAAATCTCGCCATCAAAGCTCAAAGTTATACTGTGGGTTCGATGTTCTGCTGCTTTTGATTTTTTACGTGGCTCAGCTTTTCCAGTTCTTACTTCTGTCCGAAGAAGTTTGATTTCTCTGAAAGGAGTTTCTGGCGTGAGCTTGTGTTGCTTGACCCACTTACCTATTGGAGCTTTTTCTTTGGCAGCTTGTGCGAGTAGATGAAGGCTGTCTCTGACAGGCGGAAGTGAAGCGGTATATGGCTGAAGCTGGTCTGCGAACTTGCCGATTGTCTGCCAACGAGAGAATACTGATTCGTCAGTTGTATTGATAAGGCTTTGCAGCTTTTCTTTGACAGCGACTTTATGCTCGTCAGTCTCAGCGACCTTATCCAGCTCTCTCGCTTCTTCCCATAATTCGTGAAGATTTCTTGCAAATTGGAGCTGAGCATCTGCGAAGGCAACGGCAGCTTCGGCTACCGGCTGCCAGTCTTTCTCTAGCTTTGATAGCTTTCTATTGAAAGCAGCCTCTAGGATTCGGCTACGAGCTTTGACAATCGCCATTTCGTCTCCAGAGAAATTTATACACGTATAAATTCAATCGCAATATTCGCAATATAGGAAAAGGATTTCAGGCTTTTGAATGCGATACGATCCCATGACACAGATAATCACGCAGTATGCTTCTGAAACTGAACAGATCTAGTTTCAATGGGACTTGGATAGATCAGCTTCTCAATCAAGACACGAATTCCTCGATTAGCTTCGATTTGGTTAAAACTTGCCGCTGTGATGTCTCTAATAGATACCTTTACCAGGTATCAAATGTCTCACACCACCACGTGGATTCTCGACGTCACCACTTCGACGTGGTATCAAATGAACATGACAATGAAAGATAGTCTGTCCTGCAACTTCCCCGCAATTCATACCAATGTTAAATCCACCAATTGAAAAATCTGAGCATTGTAGTGAATCTTTCTGCTCAATCATTAGTTGGTTAATCGCATTGATTTCTTCTTGACTCAATTCAAAGTAACCAGCAGCATGCCGCTTGGGAATAAGCAGCGTGTGTCCCTCAGTAACAGGAAATCCATCACGTACCGCAAACGCTAAAGTATTTTCAGAGATAATTCGAACTCTGTCTTTAGTTTGAATGTCGCAGAACAGACAAGATGATTCAGTCATTTCTCGGCTAAAAGTGTAGCAACATATTGAGTTGGCTTTAAGTCTAACTTATCTGATAGATCCCCAGTCAACACATATATCTTTCCTGATTTGTTTTGCACATCCAAATCGTAAATACGGTACAAGTAGTAATTATTGGGATTCATTCTACTAAATTCAATTTCATTAGGGCTAAGATAGAAAGGCGTAGTTCCATGTCCCTTAGTTGTTTTTACTTCAATGTACTTAATTTCACCCTCAGGCGTAAATGACTTAATGTCGTAACCTGCACCATCACCCTCGATCACCGAAACATGAATTATTTTTTCCGCCAAATCCCTTCGATTTTTTTCAATAAGATTTGCTCTTTCTGCATCAATGACCAATTCTTCACCTAAGAGCCCAAGTGCTGAATTTGATGCATTGATTTGAGCATAACTAGATATTTTTCTAGTTTTGAATTCTTTCGTTGATGAGCCTTCTCTTTTTTTTGATGCTCTCGGAGTATCAACGAACTCTATTGTTTTCTCTTTTGGAGTTTCTGCTGGTGGAGCGGACTGAGACTGCAACTGTAATAACTCAGATTCACCTATAAGCGTAATTCCTACTTCTTGCAAAAATTTTGAATTCGGCGCCCAGTCCATTAGTTGCCATTGAAAGTGAACTGGCTTTTCACGTTCTGAATCATGGGTGAGATAGCCTAATTTTCCAAAATACCCATATGCTTTGTCACGCTTTCCACGCAAGAAAAGATAGATGTTGTTTATTCTTTCATCATGGGAAATGAAAGCCTGAATTGCATCACTCCCGAATCCTTGGTTGGGTTGGGATTGCCAACTGAGTACGCCATCAGTTGTTATCGACTCATCAAAGGTATGTTCACCTTGAATCTGCCCTAGCGTTACGAAGAAAACCCAGTCACCAATTCTGTCCGGTACCTTTACTATTCCATGTAGTCCCCACGTGCCGCTTTGTGGGGTGAATACTGTGTCGGGTGAAAAGATCGAGTGAACATCTTCTCTGGTGTAAAAGTCCCATAGGCGCAGTGTTTTCATAATTGAAATATTTGATTCCATCGATTTGAAGCATTTTTGGCTTCTGGATAATGAAGATCATGCACCAGCTTTCTGAACTTGAATAGAACGCTATCTGAGATGTTTTAAGACAGTTATTTGGTCTCGTCTGGACGTATCGGCGCTCCGTGACTCACCTAATTGGCGTCTGAGGCAGTTCTGTTTATTCTTTGATAATTTTGTAAATCTCACTACTACACGCTACTGAAGTTTCTGGACTGCTTATCGGTAGCAAAGATGCTGGAGATAGAGTCGTGGATAACCTGCCGAATCTGATGCTTGAGATCCAATCAAAGCATCCAGATGCTGTTCCGCTATCGGTGCTTGAAGAGTGTTGTCGACGATATCTACATTATTACCATCGGCATGTTGAGCGGCAGCCTGTTCGGTTTTATGGCGCTTGGGGCTGGTCTGAGGCAAGACGGCGGGAGTTCAGAAAGGCGTTTGAGGCTACTGGGCTACGGTGCGTGAACGGATATTCGGCTCACTCATCGGCTCGAATCAGCAATTAAATCACATGATTGATACTGATGATGCACTTCTCAAAGATGATGTAATCGTCGGCGGATGAAGGTTTATCGAATCTTACTTAGTAACTTTTGTTCCGCTTGTTGCTACCTTCTTTGCAGGTCTTTGTCTGCCATCACTTTCCTTTCCTGCCAAGACTCTTACCGATTTGGTTTTTGTTGAAGCCTTCTTTACTGATGACGTTGTCACTTTTTGTGCCTTCGTTTTGGAAGGTTTTTTCTTTTTAGCCGATGGTTTCTCAATAAAAGCATGTAATTGCTTACGAACATGATCGGTCGTCAAATGAGCGGCATAGAAGCGATCAATAATCATCTGTGAAGTTCTTGCATTTCGTGCCAGCGCCAGCGTATTGACATTGCCTTTAACGATACGCAACATAATTGCGGTATGACGAAGGCTGTAAAGGGTTAGGTTTTTACCTGTATTTTCTTGAATGCCTGTTTCTTGCAGTATTTTTCTGAACAGTCGTGCGATCACTTCCATTGCGGTGGATCGATTTTTGTAGGTTGGTAAAAAAACATAGTCATCTTTACCGACTGGATGATTTAGTTTTTTGTGAACATCGCACAGATTTTTATAGATGCCTACTGTTGCTGGCATCGCTTGAACTTCATTGGCATTAGTTTTCGTTGCGGGATGGGTTAGGGTTATCCATTTTTCGCTACCCTCTTCTCTTTTAGTGATGTGCTTGTGCTTGATGACTCGTAGGTCAGAGGGTCTGATGAAACTGTTGACCATGAATTGAATGAGATATTTCATCTCGAGGGTTATTGGTACCCCTCTTACGATGGCATTTTGAGCGGCTAAGATTTCAGCGGTTTCTACTAGGTGGTCATATTCTTCGAGGCTGAAATCATGCCTTTTCTGATCAGTTTGGAGTTGCCCTGACACTCTTGGGAACAGCGGCAACTTATCTAACTGCTCGTTGGCTATTGCGAACTTCAGAATCTTTCTCAGGACGACTAGGTAGTGCTTTTGCGTGGCGGGTGATAACTCACGCTGGGCTAGGTAGCCTAGAAACTTATTCAGATTAGCGTGGGTGATGGTGCGAATGTCTTGTTCGCCGAAGAACGGCAGGATGCCGTTCTCGTAGCGTGACTCATCATTGCGGACAGCGGACTGGCGTTTGGCTCTCTTGATGGAGTCTAGGTAGTGCTTGGCAATGACGGACAAAGAGGTCGATTGCTTGGTGGTGTTGCTTTGGGTGGCACTGATTAAGACTTCTTGATAGAACTCGACGGCTTTTTTCTTGGCTTCGGCGGGGTTGGTTGTCTTGGTGGTTCGGGTGAAATACTTGCCGTGATAAAAGACACGGGTCCAGTAGAACTTGGATGCGGGCGTGAGGTAGATGACGAGTTTTTTGGGGTAGCCCTTGACGGTCTGAATACTTTCTTTTATAGCAACTGTTCGGCTCATGCTTGAGCATACATGAGGTTGGGCAAGTTAGATACTATGTTAGATACTTTTAGGCTTTATTTGTCATAAGTAATTGTTTTATAATAGGAATATTTTTGTCTTGCGGATTGATATCGTTCTGTTAATCCGCAGGTCCCTGGTTCGAGTCCAGGTCGGGGAGCCAAAATTCAAAAGCCCGCAGACGAAAGTTTGCGGGCTTTTCCGCATTTCAGTGTCTTGATAATTCAAACTAAAGCAGTCGGCGCCAACGATGGGTTCTCTTTGAACTTCATCTCAGCTTGCCAGATATCCAAAGCCTCCTGCATTCGCAGCCAGCTTTCAGGCGAACCACCCACTACTCTTGACACTCTTACCGCCATTTCTGCAGTCAATCCCCCCTTTTCGTGAAGAAGCTCAGACACCGTCAAACGGCTGACACCCAAGTAGCTGGCAAGTACTGCCTGCGTAATCCCTAGCTCCGGCATGATGTCTTCTCGTAACACCGCCCCCGGATGAGTCGGCCTGCGATTGGGATTCCTCATTGAAGCACCCATCAGTGGTAATCCTCCAAATTGACGTTGATAGCATCCTGACCATCGAACTCAAATGTGATTCGCCAGCTACCAGATACCGAGACCGCATATTCGCCTTTGCGGTCACCCTTGAGCGCATGAAATTTGTATCCGGGCAAACTCATATCATCTGGCTCTTTCGATGCGTCACAGCGATCAAGAATGCGATTGATTCTGGAAGCAAACTGCGACTCCTCAATTATAAGCTTCATAACATGGCCACACGAAATGCAACTACTTAGGTTGCGCCTTCTTCAAATCCGCCCAAAATTTTAGTTATGTATAATAACCATTTTTATCGGCGTTTACTTTTAGCCAAGGCCTAGTTAACCATTTCCATCATGACTCAAAATCTCCAACCATTGCTGCAGCGCGCTGAAACTAACGGCATTCATTTAGAGATACAAGATGCAGTGGCTATAGTTCGTTTAAGCCGCCCCGCTAAGCGCAACGCCATGAGCGACAGTTTGGTCGAAGGCCTGCGCGATGTGTTTCAAAACTTACCTGATCAAGCCAAGGCAGCTGTCATCTATGGTCAAGGTGATCACTTTTGTGCGGGCCTAGATTTATCTGAATTGAAAGAACGCGACGCTGGTGCAGGTATGCACCACTCTCGTAGCTGGCATGTAGCTTTGGATGCCATTCAATTTGGCAGCGTGCCGGTGGTGGCTGCATTGCACGGCGCAGTGGTTGGAGGCGGTTTGGAACTTGCCAGCGCATGCCATATACGCGTGGCCGACGACAGCACCTTCTATGCATTGCCTGAAGGTACCCGAGGTATTTTTGTTGGTGGCGGTGGCTCAGTGAGAATCCCCAAGCTTATCGGCGTAGCGCGCATGACAGACATGATGCTAACCGGTCGGGTTTACAACGCCACCGATGGCGAGCGAATTGGCTTAGCTCAATACCATGTTCCGACGGGAACTGCCCTGGAAAAAGCGATGGAATTGGCCAAACGTATCGCTACCAATGCTCCACTTACTAACTATGCCTTGATGCACGCACTTCCACGCATCGCTGAGCAACCCGCAGACCATGGCTACCTGACGGAGGCACTCATTTCTTCAATTGCACAAGCTGCTCCAGAAGCTAAGTCCCGTGTAAAAGCTTTCTTGGAAGGTAAAGCAGCAAAAGTACAAAAGAATTGAGTGTACATACACAGAAGCCAAAAATTTTACAATCTCGCAGACTGATATGCCATACCCGAAATTTCGACCGCTACAGTTCGGCGTGACACGCGTCATCTTGAAAGATGGTGTAAACGGCACACAGTATGTAAAAGCCGATCAAGCGCTTGAAGCATTTCCAGTTCGTCTGACGGACCGCCTTCAACAATGGGCACAGGTTAAACCTGAGCAAACAATTTTTGCGCGGCGAGAAAAATTGGCAGATGGTTGTCTGGGCAATTGGCGACATTTGTCTTACTCAGACGCTTGGCACACCTCACGCAACATAGCGCAAAGTCTGATTAACCGTGGTTTGAGTATTGATCGTCCAGTAGTCATTTTGAGTGAGAACAGCTTTGAGCACGCCGAACTGGCACTGGGCTGCATGTTAGCTGGCGTGCCATTCGTTCCAACCTCACCTGCCTACTCTTTGATCAGCCAGGATTACGACAAGTTAAAGCATGTGCTTCGTACTGTCACACCTGGAATGGTATTCGCCGGTGATTCGCGATATGCCAAGGCTATTGCCGCAACCGTCGCAGACGACGTAGAAATTGTAATGAGCGAAGGTGATGTCGATGGTCGCAATGTCACTATTTTTGACGAACTATGTAAAACACCTGCAACACCTGAAGTGGACGCAGCGATTAAAGCTACAGGGCCCGATACCATTGTCAAGTTTTTGTTCACAAGCGGCTCCACCAGTTTACCCAAAGCGGTGATCAATACCCAGCGTTTGTGGTGCGCTAATCAGCAACAAATTACACAGTCGATACCCGTCCTAGCGGAGGCACCTTTGGTGCTGGTGGACTGGCTACCATGGAACCACACCTTCGGAGGTAATCACAACTTTGGCATGGTTGTGTTCAATGGCGGCACGATGTACATCGACGATGGGAAACCCACGCCCGCACTCATGCATGAGACATTACGAAATCTGCGCGAAATTGCGCCGACGGTTTACTTTAATGTACCCACAGGATTTGAAGTCATTGCCGATGCGATGAAGACAGACGCTTTACTGAGAAAGACATTTTTATCTCGCGTGCAAATGTGCTTCTATGCCGGGGCCGCGTTAGCTCAACCGGTCTGGGATAGTCTATACGAATCACAAGAGAAAGAACTCGGAGAACGCATTGTGATGACCACGGGCTTTGGCATGACCGAGTCCGGTCCCCTCGCCATTTTTCCCACCAAACCTGATTTAAACGCTGGCGATTTAGGCGTTCCTACGCCAGGCTTGGAATTGAAGCTGGTCGATATGGAAGGAAAAACAGAGGTTCGTTATCGCGGCCCGAATGTCACCCCTGGTTACTGGCGTGATTCTGAAGAAACTGCCCGCGCCTTTGACGATGAGGGGTTCTTTTGCACTGGCGATGCAGTCAAATGGATTGATGCAACCAATATTCATTTAGGCCTTAAATTTGATGGCCGTATTGCGGAAGATTTCAAACTGGCGACGGGCACGTTTGTGAGCGTAGGCCCTTTACGTGCAAAGATAATTGCGGCTGGTGCGCCCTACATACAAGATGTTGTTCTAACTGGTATCAATATGAAAGAAGTGGGCGCCATGGTATTCCCAACGCCAGCTGTTCGAGGCTTAAGTGACCTCCCTGCTGAGGCGCCATTGGCAGATGTTTTGTGCAGTGAACCTGTCCTGTCACAATTTCAAACCATCATCGATCAACTAGCCCAAACAGCTACTGGTAGCGCCAATCGCATTGCGCGTATGTGCTTGCTGCCTGAGCCTCCTACTATCGATAGAGGTGAAATTACTGACAAAGGCTCCATCAACCAGCGCGCTGTTTTGTCACATCGTGCAGATAGGGTAGCCGCGCTACATGAAGATCGTTTGCCCTTCATGTTGAAGCCATCACTCTAAATCGTTTTTGAAAGAGTCTTCATGAGGACTTCCGGATTTTTCAATGCCTTTAATGACGTGTGGATGCACGAAGGCGTTCGCACTCCCATGGTCGATTACTGTGGTGCCTTGGGCCACATATCCCCAACTGACCTTGGGATAAAAGCCGCTCGCGAAGCTCTTAAACGTGCTGACATTCCCGCCTCTGACATTGAATCTGTCATTACAGGCAATATGGCACCCGGCGATTTTTATCAATTCTTCTTACCTCGTCACATCGGCCTATATGCTGGCGTACCTGTCGAAGTACCAGCCTTGATGGTGCAGCGGATTTGCGGCACAGGGTTTGAGCTTTTCCGCCAAGCCGGCGAACACATTCAAACAGGCGCTGCACAAGCTGCGTTAGTAGTCGGCACCGAAAACATGACACGCAATCCAATTGCTGCTTTTGACCATCGAACAGGTTTCAAGCTGGGTGCACCTGTTGCTTTCAAAGACTATATGTGGGAAGCCTTGAAAGACCCTGCAGCCGACATTAACATGATTCAAACCGCCGAGAATTTGGCCAAGAAATACAGTATCTCGCGTGAAGACGTGGATGCATTTGCTTCTGGCTCATTTGCCAAAGCAGTGGCCGCCCAACAGTCTGGCTTCTTAGCAGGAGAAATTGTTCCGGTAACTACTGAAAGGTTTGAACTGGCGGGCTACAAATCGCGCGGTATCAAGTTTTACGGCAAAGTCGCCGAACTGGCACAAGATACTCACCCACGTATTTCGCCTACTGATGTGTTGGCTAAGTTGCGCCCTGTATTTGAAGACGGCGTACAAACAGGCGGCAATAGTTCCGCCTTGGTCGATGCAGCAGCTGCCTGTGTCGTGACGTCTGGCGAGTACGCCAAAGCCAAGGGCAAAAAGCCCATTGCAAGATTAGTTGCAGCCGCAGTTGCGGGCGTCCCTCCCGAAATCATGGGCATCGGTCCTGTACCTGCTATTCGCCTGCTGCTGGCTCGAACAGGCCTAAAACTCTCCGATGTTAGTCGATTTGAAATCAATGAGGCGCAAGGCGCCCAAACTTTAGCTGTAGCCCGTGAGCTGGACCTCGACTTGAGCCTGCTTAATGTCAACGGTGGCGCTATTGCCTTGGGTCACCCGTTGGCCGCAACGGGTGTTCGACTGACCATCACTTTGGCCCGTGAATTGGTGCGCAGTTGCAAGCGCTTTGGTATTGCGAGCGCATGTGTGGGCGGCGGTCAAGGCATTGCCTTGCTTATTGAAAACCCTAACACCTGAACATCGATCTCTCATACAACAGTTTTCGAGGACATCATGGATATGGAAAGAGTAATCGCATTGGTTGCGGGCAGTGGCTCTAGTCTGGGCGAAGCGACGGGCCATGAACTAGCAGGTCTGGGAGCCAGATTGGCTATTCAACGTTGAACCACTGAAAGAAAGCGATGAGTAAAACAATTGTGTATGAAGTGGAAGTAGTGTTCGGCGATTGCGATCCCGCTGGCATCGTGTTTTTTCCAAATTTTTCAAAATGGATGGACGCATCATCGCTCAACTTCTTTATAAAGTGCGGCGTTCAACCTTGGCGTGAGTTAGCAAAAACTACCGGCATCATTGGTACCCCTCTGTTAGAGATAAACACTAAGTTTCATCGTCCAGCGACTTATGGAGAAATGTTACAAGTGCATACCAGCGTGCAAGAGTGGCGCGAAAAAACCTTCGTTCATAAACATATCGTTATGCGCAGCGATACCGTAATTTGTGAAGGTACTGAGGTGCGTGCCTTTTGTATCAAACACCCAGAAGATTCAGATCGCATCAAAGCCATCCCCATCCCCCCTAATATCAAAGAGCTTTGTAGTTAGCTAAAGCGCCTTTATTTCGATATTGTTTTGACCTTTAGCTCGAAACGATCTCTTGAGGAGACAAGCATGAAAAACAAGAAGACCTTATTAGCATTAATCGCCACAGCTTTCACAAGCACATATGCATTAGCTGATATAAAAATTGGCGTAAGCCTATCACTGACAGGTCCAGGATCAGGCCTCGGCATTCCGATGCAAAAGCAACTTCAGTTGTTTCCGAAAACAATTGCTGGTGAAAAAGTCACCCTGATTGTTCTGGACGATGCCACTGATCCAGGTAAAGGTTCTGCCAACGCCCGTCGCTTTGTGAAGGAAGACAAAGTTGACATCATCTATGGCTCATCCATCACATCAGTTGCAGCAGCCATGATGGAAATCGCCTCTGAAGCGGGCACTGCTCAAGTCGCTGGCTCACCTGTTGGCTCGCCGGCTGGAAAAGATAAATGGTTGTTCCGGTTAGCTCAATCAAACACGGTTATGGCACACGCCATGGTTGAGCACATGAAGAAACAAGGCGTGAAAACCGTTGGCTTCTTAGGCTACACCGATGCATACGGCCAACAATGGTTGGAAGCTGTAGGTCCTGAACTTGAGAAAGCGGGAATTAAATTCGTCGCTATTGAACGCTTTGCGCGCACCGATACAAGCGTTACACCACAAGCAATCAAGTTAACTTCAGCTAACCCCAACGCTATCTTAGTAGTTGCTTCTGGCTCTGGTGCTGCTATGCCCCAATTAGGCTTGGTTGAGCGCGGCTATAAAGGTAAGGTTTATCAAACACACGCCGCAGCCACGCCCGATTTATCACGCTTAGGTGGAAAAGCTGTAGAAGGTACTTTCGTGGTTTCCGGTCCTGCTTTATTGGGGGATCAATTGCCAGACAATCACCCCTCCAAAAAGTTAGCTTTGGACTTTGTTCAGAAGTTTGAAGCTGAGTATGGCGCCAACTCGCGCAATCAATTCGCTGGTCATGCCTATGACTTCCAAGTAGCAATGGAGAAAGCCATTCCCTTAGCATTAAAGAAAGCCAAGCCCGGAACAGCTGAGTTTCGCAGCGCTGTTCGCGACAGCCTGGAAACCATGGGCCGCACGGTGTTCGCGCACGGCGTAATGAACTGGAACCCCTCAGACCATTGGGGATATACACTAGAAACCGGCGTCATGACCAAAGTAGTGGATGGCAAGCTCAAGGTTGAATGAATACCTCATCTTTTTTAAGGTGTGTTTCATGCAAATAGAATCCACGACTGAAATTTTTGTTTTTTAATCCGGAATTTCATGGACTTCTCCATTGCCAGTATTCTCCTGTTAGACGGCATCACCAACGGCGCTATCTATTCCCTACTAGGTTTGGCCACTGTATTGGTGTTTACGGTCACACGGGTGATCTTTATCCCCCAGGGTGAATTTGTCGCCTATGGAGCATTGACTCTGGCCATGCTTCAAACGGGTAAAACACCCGGTACCGTTTGGTTGTTATTAGTGCTTGCAGTCGTGGCTGCTTTGATGGAATTGGTTGAACGCTGGCGGCATCACGGCAATCTATTTCGTGCCGTTCGTTCCTCTCTCAAACTGATTGTTTTCCCACTACTGGTATCGCTTACTGCAATATGGGCCGCGCCCCTAATGTTGGCGTTGTGGTTACAAGCCATTATGAGTGTAGCCATCGTGACCGCCTTTGGCCCACTGGTCTACCGCGTGGCCTACCAATCCTTAGAAGAGGCCACACCATTAGTTTTGCTAATCGTTTCTGTAGGCGTGCACTTTGCAATGACCGGCTTCGGCTTGTTATTTTTTGGCGCTGAAGGCTTCCGAAATCCATCATTTTGGGATGACCGATTTGCACTTGGTCCAGTCACTTTCTCAGGCCAAGCCATCATTATTTTTATCGCATCCTTGGCGCTCATTGGGATGCTATGGATTTATTTCGAGCGCTCATTAAGCGGTAAAGCTTTACGTGCTACAGCAGTCAATCGAACAGGTGCTCGCCTAATGGGCATCACCAGCCATACTTCCGGCCAACTTGCATTTTTGATGGCTGCCCTAATCGGTGCCTTGTCAGGTTTGCTCATTGGCCCCACCACGACCATATTTTATGACTCTGGGTTTTTAATCGGCCTAAAAGGATTTGTGGCAGCCGTAATAGCGGGACTAGTAAGCTACCCTGGTGCACTCTTAGGCGCACTTTTCGTAGGAGTCGTAGAAGCCTTTGGTGCATTCTGGGCTAGCGCTTTCAAAGAAGTGATCGTCTTCACTTTAGTCTTGCCCGTACTACTCATTCGTTCTTTACGTAGTGGCCATTCAGACGAGGGGCACTGATTTGAACAAACAAAAATTGTTTATTTCGCTGCTCATAGTTTCAGTCCTAATCATTGCAGCCCTCCCCTTTCCTGACTTCTGGATCGTACAGCTCAACTACATTGGTCTGTATGCTTTGGTCAGTTTAGGATTGGTTCTACTCACTGGTGTGGGCGGCCTCACCTCTTTTGGTCAAGCCGCTTTCGTAGGCATTGGTGCCTACACTACGGCATGGCTAACGCTCAACCTCGGTATTTCGCCTTGGATCACCGTGATGATTGGCTTTGGTCTCACTGCTTTGAGTGCATTGGTGGTGGGCGTTATCACCTTGCGTATGTCGGGTCACTATTTACCACTGGCCACCATTGCATGGGGCTTATCGCTTTATTACCTCATGGGCAATTTGGATGCTCTGGGCAAATACGATGGCTTACTCGGCATCGAAAGTTTGTCGATAGGTAACGTGGATATCGGGCAGGGTCGATTGTTCTTTGTGCTCACCTGGGCCATCTTGATTTCAAGCGCCATTGCTTTATTGAATCTCTTGGACTCCCGACCAGGCCGTGCTATTCGTTCAATTAAAGGTGGCTCGCTAATGGCTGAGGCCATGGGAATCAATACCTTCCGCTACAAGGTCACCATCTTTTTAATTGCGGCGCTTTTAGCATCAGTAGCAGGTTGGTTGATGGCGCACTTTCAGCGTACTGTGAACCCTTCGGCTTTTGGCTTGAAGATGGGGATTGAGTATTTGTTCATGGCTGTTATTGGCGGTGTGGGGTATGTCTGGGGTGCCATTGTTGGCGCAGGTCTGGTCAAACTATTAGACGACTACCTGCAAATAGCTCTGCCTGCTTTAATCGGAACGAGCGGTAGCTATGAAGTGATTGTGTTTGGAATTGCAATCGTCCTGGTTCTCAAATACTTACCCGACGGTATCTGGTCTTTAGTAGCGCGTAAAGTGCCCAGGCCTCCTCGAAGAATAGATTGGCATGATGCAAAGCCTCTAAGCGCTCGGACCAAACCTGCTAAGGGTGAATTGGTGTTAAAGGTTGACAGAATCGGCAAACAGTTTGGCGGCCTGACTGCTGTGAACGATATCAGTTTTGATATCCACTCCGGTCAAATTGTTGGACTTATTGGCCCCAACGGCGCTGGAAAATCTACCAGCTTCAACTTGATTACGGGTGTTATGCCCAAAACTAAGGGTCAAGTGTTTTTCCGAGGACAAGATATTTCGGCTTTGCCCTCAAGAGAAATTTCACGGCAGGGTATGGCACGCACTTTTCAGCACGTAAAAATGATCAATGATATGACGGTGTTGGAGAACGTAGCTTTAGGTGCCTATACACGAGGCCGTTGCGGCGTGATCGCTTCCATGTTCAGAACAAACAAAAAGGAAGAACAGCGCTTCATGAAAGAGGCCCAACAGCAACTTGAACGTATTGGTATGGGAGAGTACTTGCATGAACTAGCCGGCAATTTAGCCATGGGTCCGCAGCGATTAATGGAAATTGCGCGTGCCCTTTGCTGCGATCCTATGCTCTTGTTACTTGACGAGCCAGCCGCCGGCCTGCGTCACAAGGAGAAGCAAGAACTCATCAAGATTCTTCGCCAACTAAAAAACGAAGGGATGAGCATTTTTCTTGTAGAGCATGACATGGATTTAGTCATGGACGTGTGTGACCATTTAGTGGTGATGGAATTCGGTAACTTGCTGATGCAAGGAACGCCTTCAGAAGTTCAAGCCAGCCCAGCTGTACGCGCAGCTTACCTAGGTATGGAACACTGATGACCATACCTATTCTCAAAGTAAAGCAACTATGCGCTAGTTATGGCAAAGCGCAAGTGCTCCATAGTCTCAGTATGTCGTTAGCCAAAGGAAGTGTGATCACCGTCATCGGCCCAAACGGTGCTGGTAAGTCAACTTTCCTCAACTGCTTAATGGGCGTCCTGCCTTCTCAGGGCATGATTGAGTTCAATGGCCAAGCCATCAATGAATTGACATTGGAAGAACGCGTCATGCAAGGAATTTCACTGGTACCAGAAAACCGGGAATTATTCAGCACAATGACGGTGGAAGATAACTTGCTGCTAGGCGGTTATCGTCAAATGTGGCTTGGTAATGCCAAATGGCGCAGTCGTATCGACGATATCTTCGACCTATTCCCACGCTTGAGAGAACGCAGGTTACAAGAAGCCGGTACTTTATCTGGTGGTGAGCGGCAAATGCTAGCAGTAGGTCGATCACTTATGTCGCGCCCATCATTATTGATGTTAGATGAACCCAGCTTGGGTTTGGCGCCTCTCATCGTGAAAGAAATTTTTACTATCATAGAGACGCTTCGCCAAACAGGTGTATCCGTCGTTTTAGTTGAACAGAATGCAAGGGCAGCTTTGGCTGTAGCCGATTACGGATATGTGCTTGAGATGGGAGAATTTAGTTTACAAGGTGAAGCATCCAATTTGGCAGAAGACCCCCGTATCATCGATACTTATTTAGGCTCAGCAAAAAAATAGCGCTATAGGAACATCAATAGCCACCACGAACCACGCATTCAAGACATCCATCTATCTTCTCGTACTTTTTGCAAATAAAGTAGAACCCTCCCCTTCAAAAGTAATTCCTGCCGAGGTTGCCTGCGACACACCTAAAAGCAAATACAACCCAAACAAAATGCCGAGCCCTACCAAAAAATCTGTACCAGCAATCGACGAAGTAGATACCAGTTATCTTGAAACCTTGATTGGCTACAATGCTCGTCGGGCTGCATTGACCGTCATTAGTCAATTCGTAGAGCATATGGCGGTTTACGGATTGAATCCTGTCGAGTTCTCAGTGATGTCCGTTGTCGTTCACAACCCGGGTGTCACTTCACGACAACTGTGTGCAGCGCTCAACATATTGCCCCCCAATTTGGTGGGCTTAGTTCAGTTACTAGAAAATCGCAGACTGATTGAGCGAAAACCACACCCGCACGATGGACGCGCAGTCGGTTTACACCCCACCCAAATAGGCGAGGCCCTCATGGCGAAGGCTGAGGTAACCGCCCGCGAACTCGAAATACATACCTGCTCTAAACTTACACCAAACCAAATTCAGACTTTGGTTACCTTGCTACAAAAGATTTATCTATAAGTTGCGTGAACAATTAGCGGCTGCGATGCCGATCCAAATCAACTTATAGCACCACATTTTGGGCGTAAAAAAGACCAGAGATTTCTGCTGAAGGCCGGGACTAATTCGGCTGCTGGTTCAGGCGATCCACATGCTTTTGGCGCCCTCACAATTCCAATACGGGGGCAGGTGCTTTGCTTTCAATTCTGTTTTTCGTTTTCCCGCCCTTTCGGCTCTGAATCGCCCCGGGTTTACTAGACACTTCTCAGCCTATAACTTTCTGATTACCTAGGATGCTTTTCAGCCGATAGCCCTGTTAATGCGCTTGTCTCTAGTTCGAGTCCAGGTCGGGGAGCCACAGGAAAAGTAGTAGATTCAATCATCTAGCCCAGCCCATAAGGTTGGGCTTTTTGTTTTCTAAGAGACCGGATTAGAAAAGAGCTATCATTTGAGACGAAGCATTCAATCGGTTGGAGACCTCAGGCTACAATGTCGCTTGAAATTTGAAAACACATATGGTCGAACATAATCACGAATGGAATGCGGGCGATTTAGGCTGTGGCGAGCTGGTGTTAGGTGTGCGCAAACGCTTACGCGCGCATCCAGGGCAAGTGCTGAAGCTGGTAGCGCTCGATACCGGTGCTGCAGTCGACTTGCAAGCGTTTTGCAATATGACCGGGCATGAGATGCTGGCCGTTGACGCTGCAACAAGAACTTACTGGTTGCGCGGCCGAACGACTTAATTTTTTTATTCATTAGTAGTTTCTAGAGGAGTTCATGATGTCCGGCAAATTCTGTATCAATCTCACCTGCAGCACTGACAACACCGATCGTGCCACAGTCGCATTCGTCGTTGCCAATGCTGCAGTAGCTTCTGACAAGGACACCTTGGTGTTTCTTTCCATCGAGGCGGTGCGTCTGTCACAAAAAGGCGTCGCTGAGAACATTCATGAAGAAGGTTTTGCGCCACTGAAAGACCTGATGAACAGCTTCGTTGAAGCTGGTGGAAAAATCTTCGTCTGCTCGCCTTGCTTTAAAAAGCGCAAGCTGGATGAAAACAATCTGGTAGAAGGCACACTGATTGTTGGCGGCGCCAAGCTGGTGGAATTCATGAGCGAAGGCTGTCCTAGCCTGAGTTACTAAAGTTTTACATACCCAGATCGGCCCATGCAAGCCAGCCCATCCCATACTCACAAGTCCGATGTCAGCTTTGACGGTGGCGATCTGGATTGCGGCAATGGCTTGCTGCTGCTGATCCGTAAGCATATCGATCCTCTGCCCAGAGGCGGCTTACTGGAAATACGTTCGTCCGAGATTTCGGTCGAGGAAGATCTACCCGCTTGGTGTCGGCTGACTGGGAATGAACTGATTTCATGGACGAAGCAAGATAGGCAACGTAGTTTTCTGGTTGCTAAGGGCAAGTTTTCTGAGCGTATGAGTCTGCCTGTTGCAGCAGGCCTGACTAACAGTGCGACTGCCGCGCTGGTCAACGCGCCTTTAAACATAGTGATACCAGCCGAGCTACCTGCCCCTATCGCCGCACTACCAATTTCACCCTTATCGGTAATGGGCATCGGCAGCTGGCCCCGCCCGCGCTGGATGCTGCAGGCGATGCATGATCATATGGAGGGCCGTCTGGATGCAGAGTCATTTCAATTAACCGCTGATGATGCGGTTCGGCTTTCCGTCGCCGCACAATTGCGTGCCGGTGTAGATGTGGTGACCGATGGTGAGCAGCGCCGTGACAGCTATGCCAGCTTTGTGGGCGGTATCCTCGACAACTGTCAGCTGATTCCGCTCACCGATTTACTGCCGTTGGTCGATGATCCGGAAGAATTTGCCCGAGAACTGCGTGCGCTGGATGTGCCGGCCGCTGAAGTTCGTCATCCAGCAGTTTTTGGACTCCTGGGCCGCAGCAAGCCGCTGGCATTGCATGAAATGGATTTCGTCAAAACGCTCACCGATAAGCCCGTCAAGATCGCGCTGCCCGGGCCTTATCTGCTAACGCGGACCATGTGGCTGGAGTGTGTTTCCGATCGTGCTTATACAAATCGTGAAACGCTGGCAAATGACATCGTTCGTGTGCTGCGTGAAGAGTTGGCTTGCCTGCTAGCCGCAGGGGTCGCGCTAGTTCAGTTTGATGAACCGGTGCTCTCTGAGGTGGTGTACTCCGGATCGGTATCGAAGCGCAGTTTCATGTGCGGTGCCTTGTCTGAAAAAAACGAGATACCAGCAGAGCTGGGGTTTGCGCGTGAACTGATTAACGCAGTGGTTGCCGGTTTTCCAAAAGAACGTCTTGCCCTGCATATGTGTCGCGGTAATTGGACGCCCGACGAAGGCGCCGCTTTGTCCGGCAATTACACACCGCTGATTGAGACGCTCTCCGGTTTGCAGGTAGGAAGCCTGTTGCTGGAGTTGTGCACACCTCGTGCAGGTGAGATGGAAATATTGAGGGCTATTCCGGACGATGTGCGTATCGGCGTTGGTATCTGCAACCAGAAACACGCGCACATCGAAACGCTGGATGCTGTACTTAGCAAGGGCGAGCAGGCAATTCAGTTGTTTGGAAAAGAGCGTGTGCTGTTCACGCCTGATTGTGGGTTTGCGACCTTTGCGGATAATCCACTGGCTTCAGAACAGATCGCTGAGCAAAAGCTGAAAGTAATCGCTGCCGCCAGCAGGATTCTTCGGCAGCGGCACGGATTGCATAGCTAGGCGCCTTTGTTTTTAAAGGCGATGTTAGCACCCCACTTTGGGTAGACATTGCTCACCAAACAAAGAGCTAACGCAAAGCCAGACTTAAGGCTGGGCAACGAACAAGGCGATCCGGTTACCCTCGCTGTCCTCGAACTCCGCGACACTTCCAAGTCCGTCTAAGCGTTTTTCGGGATACAGAACCTTGCCCCCTGCCTTCCGAACGCGCTCCAGTGTATCGCCGATGTTTTCTGTACCAAAGTAAACAATCGGCCCGGACTTCGAAGGAATGTATACATCGCCCTTCACAAGTGCTCCTGAGGCGCCACTACTACCCGGCGCTGCGGGGAACAAGGCCATTGGATACCCATCCACCGTCGTGCTCTCTAGCGAGAACTGGAAGACCTCCTCGTAAAAACGAGATGCGCGCTCCAGATCGGTGACCGGTATCTCGACATAGACAATCGGGTTGGGCGTCATAGGCGAAGCCGGTGTTAAGGACCGGGTAGTCATAAACAGCAGATAGGCAATACCTAACAGCACACAAGTCAGCAGGACACTGGCAAGCACCGGTCGGATCATACGAGGTATCGAGCTTACCTTAGGCGGTGAAATTGCCACTTAAAGCACCTGCTCAGCGACTCTCTGAGCAGCAATCCATTCCGGATCAACCGTCAAGCGTGCAGCCACCTTTGAATCGGGATCGATCAGCCGCCAGAATGGCGCTACCGCATGCAAGGCTTTACCCTCGGCGAGTTCTTCAAGTGCAGACTCAGCCGATATCCGGATAAAAATAGCCGTCGAGACCGGGCAAGTGGCTGTGCACTTATTTTTTCTGGCGAGTTCGTTGCGCAGTCTTTCGATCGTCCTAGTCTGTCCCGCGGGAATGCGTCGGATGTAATCGTCGATGATCTGGGGCGTAGCAACGAAGAGCCTGCTTCCAGCTTTGATGCCAGCAAAGTCTTTGTCCAGCACCACCATCTTGGGCGATTTTTTCTTACCGAGCATTGTCCGCCACTTGCTTGCCATCTGCGCCCCTAGTCTCTTATCCACTCACCATGAACGAGGTTCAAATTTTAGGCAAGCCTTAAAACGAGCCCAATAATTCCCTATTTTCTCCATAAAAATCAACAACTTGCCCACTCAATACCTCAGTCACCTGTGGCCAGCGCATTGGGGCCGCTTCAGCTCGTTTGGTTTAACTGCCCTTGGACAAAGTGTATTGCACGAATAATTTCACGCTACTCTGCATACCATGACCGTTGAGCAAGTCCGGAAAGAGGCTCAGGACATTGGCTTGCTATTTGAACGCTCTGACTCAAGTGTGCCTTGGCAGCATGTGGTGGTTTTTAGAACGCCGCTGCCGTAAATCACCTCTCTAGGTCGCCTACTGGGCGAGAACGCTTCGGTCAATCTCGCGCACGCTTCGAGTGCCGGTCAAAGCCATCGACACGTCCAACTCATCGCGGATGATTTCAATCGCCTTAGTGACACCGGCCTGCCCGCCAGCGCCCAGCCCGTAGATGTAGGCTCGCCCGATCATGCAAGAGCTCGCGCCATAGGCAAGTGCGCGGAGTACATCTTGCCCAGAACGAACGCCACCATCGAAAATGACTTCCGTCTTTCCCTGCACAGCGTCAACGATGCGACCCAGCTGTGAGATGGAAGACGGGGCTCCGTCCAATTGCCGACCACCGTGATTCGAGGCCACGATAGCGGTCACGCCCAGGCTCGCAGCAATTTTGGCGTCCTCGACGTCCAAGATGCCTTTAAGAACAATTTTGCCCGGCCAAATGCTTCGAATCCATTCCAAATCTTTCCAGCTAAGCGTGGGGTCAAATTGTTGGCCGATCCACTGGGAAAGCGTACTCACGCTCTCCATGCCCGCGACATGACCAGAGATGTTCCCGAAGTTTTTGCGCTTGCCGTTCAAGATGCTCCAAGCCCATCGAGGTTTCGTTGCTACATCGATGACGTTCGCTACGGTGACCTTCGGCGGAACCGTCATACCGTTCTTCACATCGCAGTAGCGTTTACCAAGAATTTGAAGGTCCAGCGTCGGCACAAGCACACTGCACTTAGCTGCGATAGCCCGCTCGATGAGCGCCTTGACGAAGCCTCTGTCGCGCATGACATAGAGCTGAAACCAGAACGGTACAGGGGACGCCGCAGCGACGTCTTCAATAGAGCAGATAGACATCGTGCTCAAGCAAAACGGAATTCCTGCGGCGGCGGCTGCTCGGGCGGCCAGTATCTCGCCGTCACCATGCTGCATGCCGCACAGGCCGATCGGCGCGAGGGCGAGAGGCAGATTGGCGGGAATACCCGCGATCGTGGTTTTCAAGTCCCGTTTGTCGACGTCGATGGCAACGCGTTGACGCAGTCCGATTGCTTGGAGGTCTGACCGATTTGCGCGCATCGTCGACTGCGAATAAGAGCCATGGTCGGCATATTCGAAGAAGGCTTTCGGAACGCGTGCTTTCGCTATGTCCCTGAGGTCATCGATGCTGGTTGCCTTTTGCAATTTAGTCGACACGTATTTTCTCCTTGTTATCCAGAGCGACGGGAGCGCCCGCCATGTAGTTCCACCGAGACCTAGTCTTTCGGGGCGTACTGCATTTCGCCATTGCCGAAAGACCAGTCCTCGCGGGCCACGTCGATCAGGCTGATGAAGACGTCCTGAATACGAATGCCCGCCTTCGTGGAGATACCTTCGGCAACTGCCTTGTAGAAGGCCTTTTTCACCTCAATCGTGCGACCGGCATTCCAAGTGACTTGAATGAAGACGATGCCGGGTGTGTAGGTAACCCCCAGGTAGCCGTCCGCTGGGTACACAAGCTCGTCGTCGGCGTGACGATTAATAATTTGAAACTTGTCGTTCGCCGGGACGTTGGCGACGTTAATCATGGCGTCGTAAACCACTTCGCTCACGTTGCGAACGGTTTCAGCGGAAGCGGACTTGGAGAGATTAATTCGAACGAGAGGCACTGTTGTCTTTCTATGAAGTTGGGGAGCTACGTAGGCAAATAGAGCGAACGGCCGGAAGAATACGACTCAGTATATGATCGAGCAAGCGCATAATTTTCACCCGAAACTGCGCTCTTCAAGGTCGCCCAGCAGACAAAACCGGACTTACCAGCGCATTGGCCTCGCCAGTGCAGATAACCAAGGAGACACGTAATGGTCAAATTGCCCCCCCTACGAATGCTTGCGCTCGCTGCGAGCTTTTTACTGCCTCTTAGCTCGCATGCTCAGCTATTGGATAAAAAGACGCTCAGCCTAGAAGCTGCCAATAAAATCATTGCGGGCGCCATGATCGAGGCCAAAGCGAACAATTGGTCGGTGGATATTGCGATCGTTGATGAGGGTGGCCATTTGCTGAGCTTCCAGCGCATGGACGGTGCTTCGATTGGCGCCATTGATGCAGCCATCGGCAAAGCCCGTACGTCATCGATATATAGACGCCCGACGAGGGTATTAGAGGAAGCGGCCAAGACCCGTCCGGCTATTGTCACCTTGCCCAATAGTGTCCAGCTTCAGGGTGGCGTGCCGATCGTTGTGAATGGCCAGATCGTTGGTGCAGTGGGTGTCGGCGGGGTAACCTCGCAGCAGGATGAGCAGATTGCCGAGGCGGGTCTTCGACACGCAGGATTGGCTCAGTAACCGCGTACTCTGTGCGAATCGACACCACCGCGGGCACTACTAATCGGCAAACCCGCGTGTGCCCTCGACCGCTCTAGTACCGCGAAAACACATTCGGCGAACGATCATCGCACCTCGCTCGCCCTACAATCCCATCCTCTTTGCGAATAATCCATCGCATTTTTTTAAATCAGTGGCAATGAGGTGACTGAGTCTACCTTTGGGGCGGGTCGTAAAAAATACGAGGCTTCACTTGCTGCCGTAGCGACAAGGATGAAGCGAGCTATCCCCGACGAATCGCTTGCAACTGCCCTTGGAATTGTGGACCCCACTGTCCTGACAGACCCTCTTTCGCTATTTCATTTGTCGTACGATTTGGAGTTTGACTCAGGCGGCTGGCTTGAAACTCTTTCGGCACGTAATTACTCTGACGACAGCAAATATCCTGGCAAAGATGTCATCCTCCCAAATGGCTACAAGGCCATTCCTGAACTATTAGCTAAAGGCATTGATATAAGGCTGAACATACAGGTGACAGCTATCAGCCATTCTGATACTGGGGTTGCGGTCACTGCTGGGGGTATGACCTTCCATTCAGATTACTGCATTGAAACCTTACCTTTGGGAGTTCATAAAGCCAATCGGGTGCGAATTTCACCGCCCTTATCGGCAGAAAAAAAAGCATCGATCAATGTGCTAGGTATGGGCCAGATCAACAAGGTTTTTATGATCTTCGATAAGGCATTCTGGCCAACCGATACTCAATACTTTGGCTGGCAATCCCCTGTGCGAGGACGTTTCAACTACTTCATGAACTATCGCACGTTCAGCGACTTCAATTGCCTGGTAACTTTTGGACTAGGACAGCAAGGTGCCTACGTGGAGTCCCTCACCGAGGCTCAGTTGATCCAAGAGATTACGCCAATACTAAGAACTGTTTTTGGCTCTTCAGCAACGATACCTCGCCGGGCAATCCGAACCGGCTGGAACAGTGACCCTTTCTCTTTGGGTGCTTACTCCTTTGCCGCCGTCAACGCCTCTTCACAAGATCATGTCACCTTGGCAAAGCCCAGCGGTTCAAGGTTATTGCACGCTGGCGAACATACCCATGAGTTGTACCGCGCCACTGTACACGGCGCATTTTTGACTGGTGAGCGGGAAGCGAGTCGCATCATTGCGGCTCGAAGCAATGGAACAAACCGACCGAAGAGGCGGTAAGTGTTATGTCAGCAGCGGCGAAATGTAACCAGCATATGCATAAAGCCGTCTTGCTGTTATTTATGTTACGACACCATGACGGCGTACATAATCCTTCGCGAAATCCACGGCGGAGATGCCTGAATCCACGCTGATTTTTGCCTCAAGCGACCGAGACGGCTGAGCTTGTGGTAGCCTCACGCTGATAAGGATTTTAAGAAAATTGATTGAAAATGAGAGTTAATAAAATAATAGGTTTGGCTCTTTCGGGCGCATTCGCCTCAGCCCAAGCTCAGTCGGAAAACACTGAAGGGTTTGATGGCTTTATCTCGGCGGGCTTTGGACCCAGCAGAACTAGCTTCGACTCAAATAGCATTGGAAACCGCTCAAGCAATCGAATTTCTGAGCTACGAGCCTCGGTGGCATATAGAGATCCCAGTGGATTTGGAATTCAGCTTGATCAGGTTTTTTCGAACTCAAAAATGAAACTAGGTATCGCTGGCACTCCCGTCGCGACTACTGTTGATTCTGCCGACTCTGCTGCCCATTTTTTTTACCGTAATTCTTCGGGGCTCGTGGGAGCTTTCGTCCAGCAAAGAAGGTACGACATATCTGGACCGACAGACGCCGTCGACGGTTCTGAGGACTTTCTTGGGTTATTGGCGACGGGGCTTATGAAGCCCAGGAATTTGTTCGGCCTTGAGGGACAAACCTTCTTTGGCGATCTCCAGATCTCGGCCCAACTTGGACGGCAACTGCAGGACTACCGTCTAGGCCAAGGGGGTAGCGGGAACCTTGGCTCCATAGCTATGAATTATTTCCTGCATGACAACTGGAAAATTAGCCTCAGGGCGTCAGAAAGTAGGCTGGTGACAAACTCCACCGACCCCCTCCTCGGCTCCGCTGCCAAGGAGAGTTCCTATGGACTTCAGACCGAATATCGCTTTGCCTCAAGTCCATTTAGCGTCTTTGCACGATATGATCGGGTAAATAGTTCGGTCTCTGCAGACGGGGGGAGATCTGACATGAATGACGATCGGTTCTTGGCAGGCGTGAAGATTACCTTTGGTTCTGGCAGTTTAAGGTCTCAAGCAACTGGGGGTGCCAGTCTGAATCCTGTGCGTCCAGACGTACCCCTTCAGGCTTTGATAAATCCGGCGCCCGGCTGATCTCCTTGCGACTAGCCGTATCGGAGACTGTAGGGTGGTCCACTAGGTCATCGTCTTTATTCAATCAACCACGATAGTTGGGTTTGAAATTTTCGCTCGAGAATTGAAGATGTCAGAGAGCCATGCGATGGGGAGGAAACCCAATCCCGTGGGGTCTCAAAGCCTTTTCCGTTATAAAAGTCGAGTATGCGCCGATCGGTGTTATCGGAGCTCGAGAGTACCGTTAGAATCCGATCCAGAGGAAAATTCTTTTCACTGAGCCAGCGATCCGATGATCTGGGCACGGGTTGCTCGTGATCAATCGGCATACCTGAATAGTTTAGAACGCGCTCGAAATGCATTAGAGGGGCGTAATGCAAGGCAGCGTACCCTCCAAGAGATGTGCCCAATCCGTAGAGTTTTTCAAACCCGAATTGCTTCGTAATGGACAACAACAGAACGGCAGTCGATTTAAGATCTCGTCCGATCAGGCCCTTACTGACATCGTGGTCCGGCCGATGTCCAACATACAGGATGCCAATGTCAGCCTTCGCTAATTCAAAATGTACTAGTGGTCTCGGGGCGTTAAGGGTGTTTTTGCGGGTACCAAAGCAGACGATCAGTTTCTTGGGGCGCTCGGGCGTGGGTGGAATCCAGAGATAAATATCCGGGTGGCAAGCATGGAAAATGAGCTCGCTTCTTGGTGGTAAGGAGAGATCAACCATCGATAGCAAGTGGCGATACTGCGGCGTCATGGCATCAGCAAACTCAGCTGCGTTTGATCTTAATTTTGCTAGGTATCTACCGGGGGACAGCGACAAGATAAGAAAAGCAGCTTTTTGTAGCTCGCTTTTGGAGGGGATGTTGCCCGAACTGATTCGCAGAAAAACATCTCCCAACCAACCGGAGGCGACCTCGGGATCTGTACTGAGGCGGCCACGCCCCCATAGCCCCAAAAAACTCTTCAACGCAGGAACCTGACGCTGTAGGGTCCAAATGTTCAACGGATTTTTAGCATGCGTCTCATCGAACCGTCGATCAACAGAATAGGTCAACATTCCACCGTCGGACTGGAGCCCGAAGATATGATGCTCTGCCCGAAGGGGCCTCATCGGTTAATTTGATTGATTTGAGCGAGGATCTTTTCAAGCAACTCGCCCAAAGTACTGTCACTACTCAAATCATTCAAGTCGAGTTCAAGCCCATAGCGGTCCTCGAGCTCAATAGCAAGATTAATTAACTCCAAGGAGTCCAGGCTCAAACCCGTCAACGTTTTATTAACAGCTTCATCTGAGTTTATATTGAGCCGACAACTATCTACTACGAAGTGCAGCAGGCCATCAAAACTGGGGATCGAGTGTGGATTTCTGGTCATGCAGCAGTACCTTCAGGTTTTCCTAAGTTTGTGCAGCAGGAGCTAAAGTGAAGTCCCGAGTCATTCTAAGCCCTGACGTATCGAATACAAGTCCTGAGCGAAGTGCCATTTGGTCAAGAAAATGCTGAACAATTTTAAGTGATATTTTTCTTCCTGGACAAAGGTGTGAACCGAATCCGAAAGAAAATGAGCTTGGACTAGCTCCTTCGGCTACAGTCATTGAACGCTTCAAAGAATCGTCGCGCAAGTGAATCAAAAATGGGCATATGTGCACTAACTGGCCTTTCTTAAGAGAGAGATCTTGAATATTGCAGTCAGCGATAACTTCACGCCCCAGTATGCTTACTGACGCCGAATGATGAATAAGGGTGTTGGCGTCCCATGCAACGGATGCGAAAGGTTTGGTGAGAATTGAATAAAGAAGTGTACCAAACAGCGGCTCTCTACCCATAACGGAGATCGACATCAGTATCCAGACCATCTCCGGGTCTTGACCTGACTTCTGGAGCATTCTTTCTGCAGTAGCTGCCAATTCAGCCAAGTGCCGATCGTACTCCCGAAGATTATTTGCACGAACCAGCATTTGAAAGATAGATTTGGGAAAATCCGGAAGACTGGCGGATGAACAATCTAAATGATGTGCAAGGATGGCTCTAATTAAGGATTCCAGAAATTGTCCTACGAATTTTTCGGGATTTTTTTGCCTCTCCACTTCGGCTTGCGAAAAAAATGTTGCGCAAAAATCCGGCAACCATAGATCAAGTTGGGACTCCACGTCGTTATACAGCGTGAGCAACCGTTTTCTGGTACCCGTGTGAGCATGGCCATGCTGAAACATAGGTGTGCGGGCGAAAAGAGTTTCAATTGCGGTGAGGGTCTCTCCGTTTATTCCAGAAACAATCTTCCAATACGTTACCAGGTTATACGTCTGGACTGTAGGCGCTCTGAGAATCTGCTTGGCAAGTTCGCTATCGTAAACGAAGAGGGTCGGGTCAGGCCTTTCATCTAATGGTATCCAAGTTCTGGTTAGGTCGAGAGACGACGGATTATTCAGAATAGAACGTAGCTTCAGGCTTGAGGACGGCATGCCAAAAAGTCCAATCTTTAATGGGGAACTGAATGTTTTGCTTGAAATAGCAGTCAGCTGAAGTTTATGGCCTAGACCGGGTCTTATCCATTACCCTAGCAGCCTTAAACGTGATTTAGCGCGATTTCTTCCTACTGATCGAGGATGGATCCCTCCAAAGTCACTATTTCTTCTTGAACTCCGCTATGTCGAAACTTCTCAATAATGGGCATGAGTTTCGGGTCAATATGTTCCTCATTGAACCCATTGTGTAATGGTACAGAGTAGAAGGGGCTAATTTTATCGACATAAGACTCGCAAAATTGCTTCTGCCTTTCCGTGATTACCAGGGGTCTGGAAAAAGTAGTCACTGAGATATCCTTGTATAGCAAGCGGCAGACACGACACATGAGTCACATCTTAGTTGAATGTCTGGACGTACCGCCAGCGCTGATTGTGTATCTGCGTTCGGGAGCACGAGCCAAATCGGCTGGGCGCTTTGCGGGCTTTATTCCGGTTGGGCTTGATGTTTGCCATGAAGTCCGCGCGTCGCAAGAATATTGCAGTTTTAGAAATAGCGATCAACGCGCCATTTAGCGTTACGCCGGAACAGTAACGGTTCAGTCGCTCGCAATGGCGATCAGTCACTCGATAACAGGCAACCGGAGATACTCAATGACCCGCTTCACCCTGAACCGCGCGCTTGCGGCACTGATGCTGTTCTGCTCGATCCTGCCGCATTTTTGATGGAAGAAAACGGCTTCCCGGTCGAGCCGGCTATTCTCGGTGTCGTGCTGGGCAAGATGCTGGAAGAAAATCTGGTCACCTCGATGGTCAAGTCCGATAGTGATCCGCTGCTGTTCTTCACGCGGCCGATCGATCACACAAGATACAGTGATTCGCAATTTCGAAATCTGGTTAATGATGCCGATATGGGTCAACATTACATTGTCCAGAAAGGAGCTATTGGCCACTCAGGCGAAGGCCGCCCACCATAATCGGCTAACAATCAAGTCAGGGATGTCGCATGCAAATAATGCGCGTTGAGAGAAAATTGATCTTGATAGCGAACAAACTGTGACTACATCCAGAACCTCTCGGCAAAGCCCACGTAGCGGCAGAATATTCAGGAGATAAGGACTGACTTGCTCAAGCGTGACTTGACAGAAAAGTCAGCGTCATCTGGATAAAACGCTTAGCAATTTCCGTCATGGGTACATGGCCGCAGTCGTCAATTAACTCGTACTGCGCATTTGCAAGCAAAGGCTTCAGTACCGCCATATGGGTGATGGGCAAAAACTGATCCTGCTTACCCCAAATGACCAAGCTAGGACATTGAACTTGCTGAATCCGCGCATGAAATGCTTTGCGGGGCGCCTCTAGAAAACCACCAAAGTTCAAAACCCCCCGCAAGGTTTGCAGAAACACTGTTTGTGCGTTGGGCAATTTGGCCAAAGCGACCTGCTCAGCGACCAAGTCATGCGTGACATACGATTTATCGTGAAACGCCAGTTTCAAATCATGCCCAAACCAAACATGCTGGGCTTGGTGAGCACCTCCCCCAAGTAGGGATGCTGGCTAAGCGGAAGTTGAACAAGGTGTCGCGGCCGATGCCTGCAGGCGCTGACAATACCAACGACCTCACCCGCTCTGGGTACATGGCTGCACACTCCAAGGCAATGCACCCACCCATGGAGTTACCCACCATGCTGGTATGGCTCAAGCCCATGGCATCTATGAATGCAAACACAAACTTGGCCTGTGACTGCATATCGTAGTCCGCGTCCAGCGGTTTATCTGACAAGCCACAGCCCAAAAGGTCTAGCGCAATCACGCGGTGCTGTGTGGCTAATCCCACTCCACTACTGAACAGCTGATGCCGTGCAGCAGCAAAACCGTTGGCCCTGCCTCACCTTGCGCCCAATAACGGACTGTGTGACCTTGAACTTGAATGAAATGGTCTTAGGTTCTGGTAGTCATTCATTCAGTATATAACGGGTATTGCATCACTTCTGAGTTGGGTAGATTGAGGGGATTATAGTTTTTAGCCTCGCTACAACCCGACAAGAAGTTATCAATCTTGATAATTTTTCAGCGGTCCAGATTACATGGATCCTTGGCAGCATTGAATACCGCGAGCGCCTTTATGCATCGACGTTCAGCTTTCGACAGGTGTGCCATCAACCAGCCAATAGCAAACCATGCTCGCGGATCTACCTCAGAGATGCCTCGATACGCTTCGATGGCTACCCGTAAATCGTTGTATTCGCCTAAGTCATTGAGTACGTTGGTGAGAGCTTTTGAGTAGCGTTTGTAACCTTTCGAAGGCAATTCGGACTCAATAAACTCCAGCGCATACCTAAGTCGCTTTAATCTCTTGCGAAGCCGGTGTCGCTGTTCGAAGTCGAAGCTTTCAAATCGAAGAGCATCTTTTCTACATTGGCGACTCCAACCACGTATTACCGGCAAAACAAGACTCCACTCACCTTCCGCAACCTCACCAAGACCTTGTAACTCGATCGCAAGCAGTTCGAGCATCCACTGCTGTATCGCAGCGTCACGGATAAGATCACCAGGTGGCACTACATTGTTATGTACTGGAAGTTCAACCAGCGGAGCTCCGGCTGCTCGCAGGCGAGGCCAAAGCCCTTCGGACATTACATCGATGTCTCGGTTACCGCTAAGACCAGCAGCAAACTGCTTCGCCTTGGCGTCCCACGCAAGAATATCCGGACCTACGAATTTCTTAAACAGCGCAATCGCACTGCGTAGGCGCCGTAACCCAACGCGCAATTGGTGCACATGCTCGGGCCCGCCGCCCACGACAGACGCAATCTGGGAGGCATTCACGAGTATTTGGTGCGCACAATTAATCAGCACTGCTTCGACGAGTGCCTTTAGAGAACTACCATTTGCTTTCAGGGGTGTAGCTCTGGCAGGAGAAACGATCAGCGATCCATTAGCTAGTGCACCGCCTCTCTGCGCTTTGCTACGGACATCAATACAAACTCCAGAATAAGCAAGGAGTTTGCGTGCAGCGGACAGCAACCCGCGAACCGGACCTGATACCAGCTCGATCTCGAGCTCGCATACCGGCAGAATCAAAGGCGGTGTGTTGCTATCAGGCTGAGCACTTATCTCACCATGGTCAAGAGAATACTCAACACGATTGCGGGTGCCGGTTTGAACGGACAAGCGACGAATATGCGTCGCATAGCGGCAAGCCAATGTGTTATCGGCAGAATGTGAAAGAAGTCGCTGCAGGCGGATCCCATCCTCGGTTTCGGCGTGCAATACCGGATCAAGCTGTGGCTGCGCCTTCCCCCGTAGCCTGACGTTATGCTCACCGCGCACAGCAGACGCCGCACTACGGGCAGATTTCAGGGTCTGAAACCATACTCTGCCCTCTTTCCGCAACCGGAGAGAAAAACCAGCCTGCGCTAACGTACCCGCGACCGTATCGAAATAGCACGCCGCCAACAGCTTTGATTTTCCACCTTCTGCTCGCAGCTGCGCATCGATTGAATGACGCGCTTTCTCGTTCAACTGAAATTTGAGCTCGATTTCCATAGCGTCAGAATAGCCTCGCCAACACTTTTACCTTACCAGTGCTTTTTCAGGCTTATTGATATAGATCATACTTGCCGTGAATCGTTTGTTTTTCCTCAACCACTACCCCCCCGAATCCCGCCCTTGCTGAACCTTTCGCCGCAAGAAAGCCGCCTCCCTAGATGCCCTTTGCTAAGAAAAAATCAGCTACTCAAATTTGCTTGAAATAACCAGACAGATGAAGGGGCGTAATATACTTATTGGTTGATTAGTACGGCCCTGAGCTTTTTACCTAGCTAGCTTGTTTAAAAGCCAGATTGGCAAAGGTGGGGCTTTATTGCCTCAGAATCAACTAGCAAAAAATAGCCCCGAATTCGCTAGAACCGGGGCTATACGACTGAACCAATCTGGTTAATGACGCCGATATGGGTCAACATCACATTGTCCAGAAAGGAGCTACTGGCCACTGAGGTGAAGGCTGCCTACCATAATCGGCTAACAATCAAGTCAGGGATGTCGCAAGCAGATAATGCGCGTTGAGAGAATTCCGATCTTGATAGGCGACAAACTTTGGCTATATCTGGAATCTCTCGGCGAAGCCCACCTAGCAGCAGAGCATTCAGCGCTACCAGACCGAGATTTGCGGGATTTTTTGCTTTTCAATACGTATCCACATGAAACCCAAAATTCTTGTTACCGACGCCACTTTCCCCGAGATAATTGATTATCTCTCGCATTCATTTGAGGTGGAGCATAACCAAGCTGATCAGAACTATGACGAATCAGCGCTTATTCAAAAGCTGCAAGATAAAGCCGGGGTATTTGCGTATCCGACGCGGCGTTTTGCGGGGCCACTGTTTGCAGCTTGCCCTCAACTCAAGGCCATGTGCAATATGGCTGTTGGCTACAACAATATCGATGTAGCAGCAGCGACTGCTGCCGGCATTATGGTGACAAATACGCCGGACGTACTCAATGAAACGACTGCAGATTTTGGTTGGACTCTAATGATGGCGGCAGCACGGCGCATTAGTGAATCGGAACATTTTTTGCGCGGTGGTCGATGGAAACGCTGGCGATTCGATGACTTTCTCGGGGTAGATGTGCACGGTAGCACGCTCGGCATTATTGGTATGGGCCGTATCGGCCAAGCGATTGCCCGTCGCTCGATGGGATTCAATATGAAGGTGGTGTACCACAACCGTTCGCGACTAGCGCCTGAGCTAGAACATGCAGCGAATAACGCAACCTACCTGACGCTTGAAGCATGTCTGAGAGCGGCTGATCATTTAATACTGGCACTGCCCTACTCGGCACAGTCCCATCATCTAATTGGTGAGGCGCAGCTGGCGATGATGAAATCGACAGCAACACTCGTCAATATTGCGCGTGGCGGCATCATCGATGATGCTGCACTGATCACTGCGCTAAAGGCTGGGGTGATTGCGGCTGCAGGCATTGACGTATTCGAAAACGAGCCGGCGTTTAATCCGGATTTTCTGTCTCTGACGAATGTTGTACTGACAACGCATATTGGCAGCGCTTCAACATCGACCCGACTTGCCATGGCCTATTGCGCGGCAGACAATCTGATCGCCGCCATGGCAGGCAAGCGGCCAGCTAACTTGCTGAACCCTGAAAGCTTCCAAGCCTAAGGCCGGTAGTACAATAAATGCATGAACATCAATGATGATTTTTCAATTAAAGCGGTAGTCGATACCAATAAGCTATTCTGGGTCGAATCTCCAGCGTCTGGCGTCGAAAGAAAACACCTTGATCGAGTTGGCAACGAAGTCGCCAGAGCCAGCTCATTAGTTAGATACGGTCGAAATTCGTCGTTCGCACTTCATACACATCACGGCGGGGAAGAAATACTCGTTCTTGAAGGAACGTTCTCCGATGAAAACGGAGACTATCCCGCTGGCACATACCTTCGTAATCCACCCAACAGTGCTCATTCACCTCACTCGAAAGATGGCTGCACCATCTTTGTAAAGCTTAGCCAGTTTCATCCAGAGGACGATTTGATCGTTCGAATCGATACGACTACTGCAAGCTGGTATCCGGGCTTGGTTACCGGCTTATCTGTGATGCCTCTGCACGAATTCGACGGCGTTGGTACTGCGTTAGTCCGCTGGGCTCCAAACACCATATTCAGGCCGCACGTGCATCCGGGCGGGGAAGAAATCTTCGTGTTGGAGGGTGTATTCCACGACGAGTATGGTTCGTATCCGGCAGGAACTTGGATTCGAAGTCCTCGCTTTAGCAAACATGCGCCGTTTACCAAATCTGAAGGTGCCACAATCTATGTAAAGACTGGGCACCTTGATTATGAAATACCCCGAAATTCGCTAGAACCGGGGCTATACGACTGAACGCGGATCTCCAGTGCTGCCATGAACGACAGTAGAATGGCTGAACACGCGATAGCAGCCCTTGCCCGCCGCCTTGGCCTCGTACATAGCCTCATCTGCGCAACGCAACAAGCTGCTCGCATCCGCTGCATGTGTAGGAAACAAAGCAACGCCAATTGAGCATCTTATGTTGAGGGCTTGCCAGCGCTCAAAAACTTCAGACTCAGCGAACATTCGGATTAATTCTTCCGCAATTAGTTCGGCGCCTGCGCTGCTCTCCTGATTTTCTACGATAACCGTGAACTCATCGCCGCCAAGCCGCGCTACGTGGTCCAGGCTTCGCAACGCCGCTTTAAGACATGTCGCTGCTGCAATCAGTAGCTCATCGCCAGCGGCATGTCCTAGTGTGTCATTTATGTTCTTGAAGTTATCGAGGTCGATAAAAAGCAAGGCGAGCTGCTTGTGGTTTGTACGTGCACGCAGCAGCGCATCTGGCAAAAAATCATTGAGCCAACGCCTATTGGGCAATCCGGTCAGGGTGTCGGTAAAACCTAGCTTGATCTGATTTTCTTCATGCAGTTTTGCGACGGTAATATCTCGTATCGTCACCGCAATACCTTCGCCAGATCGCACTGCACGTCGAAGGAACCATCCTGCCTGATGCTGAGAATTCTCTTCGACAAAAAATTCGTGTTCCAGGAAACCCTGTTTGTAGCAACGATCGTATATTTTAAGTAGCTTTCCTACCGTAGCCTCATCATAAAGTTCGGAAAACCGCTTTCGAATCATCTGGGATTGCGGGATATCGTTCATCTTTGCCGCCCGCTCGTTGCAATCCTCGATCGAACAATCGCGAATACTTCCGTCAGGTGCGCGGATTAGATCGATCATATAAAACGCCTCGTGCGCGCCTTCGACTGCCAAGCGGAACGTCATGCGTACGCGTTCGGCCCGAAGCCTGCGTTCTCTATTTTTAATATGGGTACTGCAGCCAAATACCGCCACCAGAATGACTAATGCTGTGTTGATAATCGCAAATAACAGGTAAGCAGTCTTGGTTCCTGCATAGGATTTGACTGCACTAGCTTCGGTGACAGCGGCAACCACTACCAGCGGATAACCTTTAATTTTTTTCCACGCAACGTAGCGTCCCAACTGATCATTAAAGGGCTCACCGGAGTCTGACCGAACGCCCTCGTTTGATTCAAATTGTGGCGTTCGGGCAAAAAAGGAAACTGAATTTACGGGTCCGTTGGCAGTTGTAGTTACTAGAGGCGGACCATCCACTAGCCGTAGAGAAACGAAGTCGCCTTCATGCAGCTCGTCGCGATAATTGATACTTGCTAAATAGCTAGGCGCAGTCGATATCAGGACAATGCCACTAAAATTTCCTTTTGCATCGTTAACTCGGCGTGTGAATCGTATGATTTCTTTACCTTTAAGGCCGCCTAATCCCTCGGATGGTTCGCTTATGCGAAGCTCCGGATCATTGGATGACCGGTGATAGGAAAAAAAATCAAGCCGACTAAAGTCTAGCCCAACCGCAGCGTGC
This sequence comes from Oxalobacteraceae bacterium, assembly GCA_027485795.1. Classification (GTDB taxonomy): domain Bacteria; phylum Pseudomonadota; class Gammaproteobacteria; order Burkholderiales; family Burkholderiaceae_D; genus Pernthalerella. The sequence continues at coordinate 79,667 of JAIXQK010000130.1, read as the reverse complement.
CACCACGAGCTGATTACCTTGCCATCGATCCCAATCGTGCCCGGATAGGTCGGCGTGTGGTGCATCGCTTTTTCGTACTGATCGCGTAGATCCAAGGGTATGAGACTGTTTTGCCACTGATACTTGACCGTCAGGGCGATTTGATCAATCTCTTTGACAGTTCGCTGAACCTGCTCGGCGTAGGTAAGCACTAAGTCAGTGGCACGCTCGGCGCCCCGAGACCGTAACTCTTGAAGGTCGTACGAGATCTTAATCAGTACCGCTAGCCAAGTGACTAGAATGACGAGTAGGGCACCACCAAGCCAGATTGAGACAATCGAGCGCTTGTCATGTAGTGGGTCGCCATCAGGCTGAAACACTGAATCCATGAATCCCTTCACCACGAACGTATCGCCGAACCGATCAGATGGACTCGCAGTGAAAAGCTAACACCAAAAGTTGGTTGCTAGTTTTTCACTTATAGTTACTATACCAAAAAAGCGCCCGCACTCATAACCCGCAAGGTAGTTGATAAATTTGTATTATTTGATTCCGGTCTTTTGACGAACTCATTGGCTTCTATGAAAGCCAAACGGGAAGCGATTGCCGCATTCCGAATCATTTTGGGCAAAACAGCGGGGGAATGTGTCGCGTCATGCGCCCCATCGAACTAAGGTGCAAATAGCAATTGCCCCGCCGGCGCGATGACCTCGGCAACCTCATGTCCTGCACCTGGCACAAGTTGAACTTTCCAAGCGAAAGGCCTGTTTGCACTGTGGGCAGCTTGCTGTCCTACCTCGTAGTAGGTTATGCCTCGCTGAAGCCGATTAGCGCCCTGCACTATCGCACCTTCGGTCCCACGTAGATTGGTATCTTCTTCTTTGCCTCGTGTATCTCTAGTACCTAACAAGACAGTGAGCGGTGCAGCAAGTACCTGGCCAGGATCCTGAAACTCACGCGATGCTCCGCGCAAGCTGTAGGGAAATGGCGGCCACTTTTTGTCCACGGTTGGTAAGGTGTACCAACCCGCATTGGCCGCCACCGCCTTCAGCACTCTCGGGCAGCGAACAAAGCTCAATAGGCGGTGGACGAACTGGGCACCCGCGCTATGGCCAAATAGGAAGTAGCCTGGCTGCCGGCTTTGCAGCGCTTCCCTGACCGCACTGAAGGTCCGTTCAATCTCCATGTAGGGTGTTTGTCGCGGGTTGCGCCAGCGGCCCTCCTCGGCTGCATGATCATCCACCCGGCCGCGGGTCACCACACCCAAGGTATATGTGTCACCGGTGGGATAGTCGTTGCGCGAGAACTCAAGAACCACAACCAGTACCTGATGGCGCTCCGCTACTGGCGCAGCAGTTTTCAGATAACGCTCGGCGTCGCGGCCGGTGCCGTGCATTACAAACCAGATGCGCCCTGTTAACGAATCGAACTGACTAGGGCGAAACACATGGACGGTGAGAGGCTTGCCCTGCAGGCTGTTGATTTGCAGACGACCGGTGCCTGGTGTCTTGAGTACTTCGCGCGCCAGATTGGCATTAACGAAGACTGGCGCAGTCGATATTGTTGTGTTTGAATCTGCGATGGCAACATCGTTTCTGCATGTCGCAGGTTGCCATGTCAGATCGGTTGCCTCTGCTAGCTTTGGTACCCCTAGTACCCCTAATACACCTAATACAAGAATTAGGATGCTAACCAGCAGGTGCAGCGACAACCAGTGAGCTAGTCGAGCCCGTTGGCGAAAGTTTTGGAGTGTTGGCGTCATGCGCCCATCATGCGCGGCTTCGCTGTCGATTCGGCGGACACCATCGCTTGTGCGGAGGAGCCCCAATCTACCCCGCAGCGTGCACCAGCGAGCTCGACAATGGTACCCATAAGCTGTGGCCAACTGAATCCTGCTGCTTGAGCCATGACGGCAACAGCGCCGCGCTTTTCTAGAATCGTGTTGGTATAGATGCCGACCAAATGCGCTTGGCCTTGGCGATCAAGCACCATATCCACACGCGCAAAGTCTCGACAGCCGATGGATCTAAATGTGCGCAGCGCAAGTGATCGATAGTGCTGTGCCTGCGGCTCATCGACGGATACTGGAGATTCGAAATATCGACCGCTGGGATTAAAGGATGCAATGGGCAGACACCTGAGGCGATCATTGCCCAGTACGCCAATGCTGATCAAGGTACCCTCGAGCCATGCTTCGCACAGGATGTCGCGTGATTGCACTGAACTCAAATGGGACAGCGCACCAGAATACTCATCGGGTGTTCGCACGACCAATCGTGTGTCATCCGCGTCGTCACGTGTGCGTAGCACCATGGGAAACGGCAGATCCGGTGGCTCGTGACGCCAATGCGTGATGATTCTGAAGTCCGGTACAGGTAGTCCAAGTGCTTTCAGGCGTGAGAGCAAGGCAATGCGATCGCACAGGCAAGACTGCGTCAGGGGGTCGGCGCCCGTGTATGCAACGCCGGCCATCTCAAGCAGTGAAGGCACATGTACCTGACGGCCTATGCCCTGGATACCGTTACTCATATTGAGCACGACACCCCCCGGTGCACCGGTGCGCGGATGCGGCGGCAGAAACTTGCGCAGCTCCCGCAGTAGCGTCATATCTCCCTCGAATAGCTTGACCGAGTAACCTTGCTCACGAAGTGCATCGATCAGGTGCTGAAGTGAGGCGTTCCGCTCAGCCTCGTTCGCTTGCGGCCCCAGCCGCCCTATCGTGCCATGTGCGGTTTTGTTGCGAACCACTGCCACGCGCTTTTTACGATGTTGGATGGGATGCTGCACCGAGTCGGATGCAAATCGGGATAGCAATGTGGTTGCGTGGTTTTGCCAATCCTGCAGTAGACGAAAATCCAGAAACTCAGAAATCAATACAATCGCTACGATCTGCAAAATCATCAGCTCCGGGGCTCGTAGTAGCAGCTTCAGAAAAGGACCAAAATTCATGATCCCATACAGCAGGAGTGCGAGGGCAAGTGTCCAGCCCAAACGCCAGGCTGCTGTCGCGGGGCGGTTCTGATCCAGCGTTCCGGCAATACCCTCGGCCATCATCGCCAGAATGATCACGGGGAAAAAAGCCAAGTTAAAAAATGTGTGTGATCGCTGCCAGGAACCGACCATTAAAAATAGAATTTGTATGCCAGCGGTAATCGCAAGGATCAGCGAGATACGAGCGTAAAGCGGTAGACGTATACGCCGCATCCATGGTCGCAACGTAGCAATGACTCCTACCACGACAGCGATCAGCAACAGACTGGGACCCAAACCAACTTCCTGAAATCCGACGGCAATCAGCACCGAGCGAAAGCCCAGCACCCGCAAGCCGAACGTCAGACGCGCCAGCGTGATTAACAGTGCTGCCGTCGGCAGTAGCATGACGTAGATCACCGCGTGCCGATCGAGCAGAGGCACCCATTCGAGCGTGACCACAGCGTTCAGAAAATGTCCTAGGCTCATTAGCGGGCTTAGGAAAGATCCTGCCGATAAGTTCAGCCCCGGTGTAGACACGATGCGTGCAGTGAAAGCCATCAGCGAGAACGTCGCCACCAGAGTCAAGATCGCCAGGTCTGTGGTGGAGAGGTACCCTTTGCCGCGCAAGATACTGAAGCCATCTAACCATCCGACAGCCTTCTTGGTATCTGCCATCGTTGTTGCCTGAACGATGGGTTCAGGCACACCTGTGGAAGTTGAGAGTGGCACGGAATTACAACCCATTTCGATTGATGTCGACGATCGCCGATAGCCCCGGTAGCAATGTGCTCGGCGGATTCGACAATCTGACGATGACCGCAATAATGGGTGCGCTGCGAATTCGGTTGGTGCGTTGCTCGGGCACGGCAACGACGGGCTCTTCAAGGTCGGTGGTAACGCCGACTCTTTCAATCACGCCCTCGAATTGCTTTCCTGGTAGCGAGGGAAACGACACCATGGCGGGGCTTCCGATATGAACATATTCAAGTTCATCTTCATCAATCCACGCTTCAACCCATCGATCGCTGCCGATCACCATATTCACGATCGGAGTCCCTACCCTGATCGACCCACCCGAGTTAACGAGCCAGCGAACGATCGTACCGTCGGTCGGGGCCTTGATGATGGTTGACGCCAGATCTGCCTGTACGCGCGCCAATTTGCCTTTTGCTACATTGATTTCAGAAGACAAGATACCAAGCCGCTGCTGGCGGATGGCAATACCCGAAATGTTGAGTTCCGCGTTTCGCACGGCGGCCTCAGTAGCACTTGCGTTGCTTTGCGCAGCAGCCAGTTGCTCTAGTGCGAGTTGCCTCTTTAAATTCGCTTCGCGCAAAGCCTCAGCTGAAATCATGCCGCTCTTGGAAAGCTCTTGGCGGATGCGCCAGTACTCCTGCGTTTCAGCGACGCGTATTTTCGCTGCTTGTACCTCTGAGCGAGTCGCCTCCGCGCGTGCTTTGGCCTCTTGGTAAGCTACCGCCAGTGTTCTGCGCTCTTGTTCGATAGCGGCAGTCTCTTGCACACGCGTGCGCTCCAGCGATGCAATATTCGCCGTAGCTTCCACTTCTTGAGCGCGTAAATGGCCATCGTCCAGACGGGCAATGATTTGTCCGGCATTGACGCGAGTGCCTGGCGTTACTTCTACAGATGCAACGCGACCATCAAAACGGGCGCCAACGTTAGTCAACTCCGTCTTCACAAAAGCATTACGCGAGATAACATTCTGCGCACGGTGTGTGCTGAACACCCATAGTGCGATAACGAGCATCGTAAGGGTGAGCACGATAACGATCCACCGAATTAATCGCCTGCTCACACCTGCAGGGCGCGCACTCGGCCCACTACCTGAGCGTGGGCTGGATACTGTCTCTGCCGAATCATCAGGAAATCCCCAATCGACATGCTCTGAACTTGTCTTCATATTTTTATCCTTGGCGATAGTTTGTACAGACTGATCGCATTAGTGGGGATAGCGACTCGAGGTCGCTATTGGTGCTGGGTGCTTACACTCTCCTCGTCAACGGTGGCACCAAATAGCGACCAGAACACGCGTTGAACGAGACGGCCTTCACGGCACAAAGGACCGAAATGGTGGCCGACCCCTTCGATTTCGATCAGCTCGATCATGGGCGGCATGGCATGCACCTGCGCTTGAGCACGCATCGCCGCTACCCAACGCCGGGCGCGCTCCAAACGATTCTTTCCTTGTTGGGCGCTGATCTGATCACTGTGACGAAACACTTCTTCTTCGGTATCCAAAGTGCCGTCCAAGACGATCATTCGCACGCGCAGATACTGCTCCGGATTGAACGCGAGGTCCGGCAAACGCTTCGTCGGACGAATACCGAAGGGGAACTTACGTGCAGTATCGGGAAAGGTGTACCAGCGCGCGCATGCAATCACGGCGGACTCCACACGATGGGGATGCGCCATCAGGTAGCGGTGTGCAAACTGAGCCCCCGATGAGTGGCCGAACAGCCGAAAGCGCGTAGCATCAATACCGGTGTGCAGGCTCACCTCACGCAGGCAATCGTGCAGTAATTCATCGGCACGGTGTTCTTGGCGCCCGATGCTACGGTAGCCAGCGCGTACAGCACCACCCATGCTGGGTGACAGTAGCGTGACGCCAAGCCGCTCGCAGGCGGGAATGAATGCAGCAACCTGTTGCTGCCAATGGCGGCTAACGCCTAAAACCACCACTAGTAGCGGACTGTCGATCGAGGCGCCCGTCGGGCGATACAGTAAGTATTCGTTGGTGGGATCACTACGTAGCACCCGGCGGAGGAGTACTCCCTGTGGCAGGTGCCATCCAACGACGGCCGAGCGTGCTGGCGTCATCCTGTTTGTTTCCATAGGCTTCTCCATTGATGTCGACGATGCGACTTGCCAAGGTGGGTTCTGTTGCTCGCAGTATCTCCATGTGTTGTTGGGCCCCCGCAAGAATCGCCATTGCATTCCTCGGATTGGCAAGGCCTAGACGGTCGTAGACCGTCAGGCCAAGTGCTTGCGTTGCTTCACGTGCTTGCAGAGGTGCGGCAGAAATGATGCCGCACAGGCCCAGTACCGGCGGACGCGCGTTTTGCTTGAGCCAGTGCACGCCGGCGCTGGCACCCATCGAATCTTGCGATGCCATCATCAACCCACCCACGAGAGACGCGAATACCTCAGACTTCAGCAGCGCTGAGGTTTCAATCTGCAAAACACCATCAGCGATTTCTACTACGGCTGCATCGACGCTCTCGTTCGCTGCATGCGCCAATAAAGACACAAGGGCAGTTTCGATCTGCGACAGGGGTGCAAGATAGGTTGTGGACATTCCGGCATCGGTGAAATCCAGCACCGGCGAAGCCCCAGCGTCTTTGAGCAACCAGGTATCCGCGCCCGCGCCGGTACCGGTGATCTTGATGTAAGCCACCCGTAGCCCGGCAGCGATCAGACCTCTGACCAAGTAAGCGCAGCTTTGCGTCTTGCCCGAATCCATACCGGTACCGACCACGGCAATCGTCGTCAGATGGTTGGATGGAAAACGCATTAGCGTTGGAAGTGCGTAGTCGCGCAGGTTAATGCGCCGACCCTGGTTGTTTGCCAGCAGGCCGATCGGCGTGATCTGCGTTGGACTCTTCATCCTCACGTGCCAAGACGTGACGCGAGAGGCGATGCCGCCACCTGCAGAAAGGTGGCATGGTCCGAGGGTGTTGGGTACCTCGGATTCGAATTGATTCGAGGCATAGCGGTTGCCGTAGGCCACCACGATCTCATCACCTGGAAACATTTGCATGCGTCGACCACTCGGTAATTGCAGTCCCGGGTGCTGTCCGAGGGAATCCACCGCAGCCAAAATCAGGTCGCCCGTTTCAGGCTTGCCAACCGGTGGCAGCAGCAAGGCTGCAGCACTCACCGGAACTCGGCGGGTGGCAAATGACCACGCAGCCTGTGAGATCCGTAGAGCATCTTTTTCCGAATGAAAGTCTTTAGTTCGCATAGAGAGACCCGATGTGCAACGCGACAGTGGACATTCCCGAATACAACCGGCGAATCCGGGAAGCAAAGGACGGAACCGCCCGGGAAAGTTATCAAACAGTAAACTTTATGTCAACGGAAATTGATAACTAAAAGCAAATATGGTTTCTATTTGGCCGGAAATCGAACCGCGGGGGGGTCGATGAGGGGATGACTCACCGCCGGCAGCATTGGGTGATATTGCCCGCGCCAAAGGCATGAGTCAGATCGCACGAGATACAGGACTGGGGCGCGAGAGCCTTTACAAAGCGCTGTCACCTGAAGGTAATCCAGAATTCGGCACCATCATGAAGGTCGTTACTGCACTAGGGTTACAACTACACGCCTCGCCCGCCAGAGTAAATGTCTGAGTGTGCGAGTTTCAGTAGTCATTCATTCAAACGGTGGAATCCCATCGACAGGAAAGATAAAGTAGAACCACTCTCCCCTGACGCACCGTATACGAATCCCGCCGTTGATTAAGCCAACATCGCAGGAACGTCGCCTTATCGTATCCCCTTCGCCGACTGCAACTTAGTCGCTTATTACAGGTAAGCCAAAATACAAAAACCCGCAAACGAATGTTTGCGGGCTTTTTCAATGCTCACCCTATTCGATAACACACCGGCGAGCTCTGGCCGGTCTGGTAAGCCCTCAGCCGCTCAAGGCAACTGCCCGGTATATCAAATGGCTAAGGATAGGATTAGTTGGTCGCGACGCAGTAATTACCAATCGGTTCGAAGCCCGCAGGACAACTCATCGCGCCACGCCGGATCGCCAGCCTTGCGGCTGCGGTAGCGACGCAATAATTGCCATCAACGACATAAGCCTCTGGGCAATTCTCACTCTTTACAATCGCAAAACTTGCCGAAGCACTTGGAACGCATTGATTGCCTTTCTCCGAATACCCCGATGGACACCCACCATTCTTCGGGATCTCAGCGGGTGCAGGTACGGCTGCGAGGGCATTGCTTGTAACAAGGATCGATGCGATAAGAAGGGATAATTTCATTGTTGTATGCTGTTTAATGATCAACCTGAAATTTTAAGGTAAGCCTATAGTTTTTGCAGAAAGCTGACTGTCGCCGGGCCACAGACGTGCTGTTTTTGAATTGGGAGATAGGCATGGATGATTTAACAAACCTCATGCGTGAAATCCGTAGCCAGTGCCCAAATGGCGTTCCGATGACGGCGCTCGAATCCTATTGTCGTCGGTACTTGCACTACTATCACCGCCACATTCAGCATCAACCCATTCGGTTTTATGGCGCATGGGGCTGGTCTGAGGCGAGGCGCAGGGAATTTCGTCGGGCATTTGATGCCACCAAGCTTTCCTGCGCTCCGAGTCAAGTACCCATGGTGAAGACTCAAATCGGCTCTATTGGTCGTGGTAACCCACTTGCGGACTGAGGTAGCCTCCCATTTCTTCTTTCAATCTTGAAGGTCGGCTACTTACATCATGGCCAATCACATTTAGTAGCGGTGGGTAATTCAGGTTTTATAAGGCGTTCAAGGGAATCTTCACATACGCAACGCCGTTATCTTCTTTGGGTGGTAAGTCCCCCGCACGAATATTGATTTGAACTGCGGGCAAGATCAGCACCGGCATTTCCAAGGTGGCGTCGCGCTTGGTACGCATTTCCACAAATTCTGCTTCGGAAATACTATCTTTGACATGAATATTATTCGCGCGCTGATCTGCCACGGTCGTCTCGAATTTCACAGGACGATCATTCGGTGGGTAGTCATGGCACATGAACAAACGGGTGGTGGGCGGCAAACTCAAAATCTTTCTCGTTGAGGCATACAAGGTTTTTGCATCGCCACCGGGAAAATCACATCGCGCGGTACCAACGTCCGGCATGAACAGCGTGTCGCCGACGAATACGGCATCTCCGAACTGATACGCAACGCACGCTGGCGTGTGGCCCGGTACGTACATCGTGTGGCCACTGAGGGCTCCCACTTGAATGGTTTCGCCGTCTTTGAACAAATGGTCGAATTGCGAGCCGTCTTGCTTGAAGCCCGGCTCCAGGTTGAAGATGTCCTTGAACACACCCTGCACTGCGGTGATGTGGTCACCAATCGCGGTCTTGCCACCCAGATGGGCCTTCAAGTAAGGGGCTGCGGTCAGGTGGTCAGCGTGCGCATGAGTTTCCAGAATCCATTCGACCTGGAGCTTGTTGGCCTTTACAAATTCAATCACCTTGTCGGCCGAGGTATGGGTCGTGCGGCCGGACTTGGGGTCATAGTCCAAAACCGAGTCGATGATGGCGCAGGCCGAGCCCGGCTTCTCATAGACCACGTAGGTCACCGTCCATGTGGCGGGGTCAAAAATGCCATGAACCTGCGGGTTGCTCGAGCTTGCGGTCATGTTGGGCTCCGTTTGAATTAATTTATAAATATTCTATTGACAGATAATTTATCTGTCAATAGAATATTCCATCAGTTTTTGAAAAGGACATTCTTCCCATGGACCAAACCACCTTGGACTTGGAGAAAATGAGATCGTCTGCCGGACAAGCATGCCGATTGATGAAAGTGCTCTCCAACCCTGATCGACTACTCCTGTTGTGCCAGCTATCTCAAGAAGAAAAGCGCGTAGGTGAGTTACAAGAAACCTTGGGCATTGTTCAGCCCACCCTGTCGCAGCAGCTCACCGTCCTGCGTGATGAGGCCTTGGTCACGACCCGCCGCGAAGGCAAAAACATTTACTACCAAATCGCCAGCCCACAAGCACTGGCCATCATGAACGTTTTATTCGATCAATTTTGTGGACCGCAAACAGGAGCATCAGCATGAACTTAGATTGGGCACATTTCACGCCATGGTCATCTCTATCAGGTGGCATTCTGTTAGGTGTGGCTTCGGCACTTTTCATTTTGATCAATGGCCGTATCCTCGGTATCAGTGGCATCTTGGGTGGCTTGCTGCCGCCTAAGCTAGGAGATACCAGTTGGCGCATCGCTTTTCTGTTGGGCATGTTCGCTGCGCCTACTGTGTTTCATGCAGTGGTGCCGGCCGAATACATCAATGCGCCTCGAATTGAAGCTACGGAGTGGATGATCGTCGTTGCCGGTCTCTTGGTTGGCGTCGGCACTCGCTATGCCTCAGGTTGTACCAGTGGCCATGGTGTTTGCGGCTTGTCTCGTCTGTCGCCCCGCTCTTTGATTGCGACCGCCTCATTCATGGGCGCTGGCTTTGTTACGGTGTTCGTCGTACGCCATGTCATCTAAGGAGACATCATGATCAACAAGAACCATTTTTCCCGCATAAGCGAATTCGTTGTTGGCTTGATGTTCGGCGTCGGCCTAATGGCGTCAGGCATGACAGACCCAGGCAAAGTGATTGGCTTTCTTGACTTGTTCGGGGCTTGGGACCCTTCCCTAGCGCTGGTCATGGGTGGCGCGGTTGTGGTGGGCTTTTTTGCTTTCGCACTCGCCAAGAAACGCACCACGACTTTCTTGGGCGGTGCACTGCGCTTGCCGACAACCAACCAAATGGACAAGCCCTTGGTGATCGGCAGCCTGTTATTTGGGGCCGGTTGGGGACTGGGAGGATTTTGTCCAGGTCCAGCGCTGGTATCCATGGCGGATGGGCAGTCCAAAGCGACCTTATTCGTCGCAGCCATGCTGGTCGGCATGCTGGGCTTCGAGTTGATGGATCGATTTGTCCACGCCCCGCGCAAAGCCAAACTCGACGCCGCCTGATCTCACCGCTAAGAGACGACATGGATATGAAGCCAGTGACTGCGGTAGAACCAGAGCGGCATCACGCACGCTTTTTACCTTCCATTTATTGGGCAGCTATGTTGGGAGATTGCAAGCGGATGGTACAACCGGCGATGGTGCGCTGATGGGCACCGCCACACGCTGGCTGCCGGCATTGCCGATTCTGGCTTGGGGTCGTCAATACAATCTAGAAATCTTCACCAAAGACTTGGTGGCGGCGCTGATCGTCACCATCATGTTGATCCCGCAAAGTTTGGCCTATGCCTTACTTGCGGGACTACCGCCCGAGGTGGGCCTGTATGCCAGCGTGGCACCGCTGGTCTTGTATGCGGTTTTAGGTAGTAGTCGTGTATTGGCCGTAGGCCCTGTCGCCGTTGTCTCGATCATGACGGCTGCGACAGTCGCCGAACATGCTGCTGCAGGTACGCATGCGTATTGGCAAGTCGCCATCACCTTGGCGTTCTTATCGGGTGGCTTGTTGCTACTGATGGGTTTACTTCGTTTGGGTTTCTTGGCTAATTTCTTGAGCCACCCCGTCATCTCTGGTTTCATTTCTGCTTCTGGTTTGCTGATTGCACTCAGCCAGATGAAAACCATCATGGGTATAAAGGCGGACGGTCACAATTTTGTAGAACTACTGAACTCGCTCATTCATCAAGTGTCTAGCGTGCATCTGCTCACGCTAATGGTCGGCACCGGCGTTATCGTATTTTTGTTTTGGGTACGCAAAGGTTTACAGCCTTTATTGGTGCAGACCGGTTTGAGTCTCAAAAATGCCGACATGCTAGCCAAACTGGGGCCAGTGGCAGCAATCGCGCTCACGACGCTTCTAGCATGGCAGCTGGATTGGCAAGCACAAGGCATGAAATTAGTCGGTACCGTGCCGCAAGGACTGCCCCCGATCACACTACCCTTATGGGACTTAAACCTCTGGCAAAAACTGCTGGTCCCTGCCCTGCTGATTAGCGTGATTGGCTTTGTAGAGTCAGTCTCGGTCGGCCAAACCCTGGCCGCCAAGCGTCGTCAACGTATCGAACCCGATCAAGAGCTGATTGCTCTGGGTGGCAGTAATTTATCCGCGGCATTCACCGGCGGATTCCCTGTAACAGGTGGGTTTGCGCGATCTGTCGTTAACTTTGAGGCGGGCGCCGTCACACCAGCGGCAGGTATCTATACTGCGGTAGGCATTACCCTGGCTTCGCTATTGTTAACGCCAACACTATTTTATTTACCGCAAGCCACGCTGGCGGCGACCATTATTGTGGCCGTACTTTCCCTGGTGGACTTCAAGATATTGAAATCCACCTGGCGCTTCTCGAAACTCGACTTCATCGCAGTGGCCACAACATTAATGGGTACTCTGTTTATCGGGGTTGAAACTGGCTTGGTGACAGGCGTAGCGACATCGCTCGCGCTGTTTTTGTTTCGTGCCAGTCGCCCGCATATCGCCACGGTTGGATTAGTGCCAGGCACCGAGTATTTTCGGAATGTGCAGCGACACAATGTCCTGATCAGCCCAAAGTTACTGTGCCTGCGCGTAGACGCCAGTATGTTTTTTGCGAACGCCCGGGCAATTGAAGACCGCATTAATGCTGAGGTAGCAACCCGCCCAGATCTGGAGCACGTATTGCTTCAATGCTCTGCAGTCAACGACATTGATGCCAGCGCTTTGGAAAGCTTGGAAACCATTGCCGCGCGACTGAAAGACGCTGGGATTACATTGCATTTTTCAGAAATCAAGGGGCCGGTAATGGATAAACTCAAGAGCAGCCATCTGCTCGAACATCTGCACGGGCGTGTATTCTTGACCAACTACCAAGCCATCCAAGCGCTCACGCCAGAGATTATTCGCTGAGTACGTGCTTTCTGAGACAATCACGACAATGTATTTGCGACGGAAAATTAACGACTGATTCAATATGGCGCGAACAAGTTCATCAGAGTTGCGTCGCGATTTTTTTCTATAAAATGGGATAAATCCCTACGAACAGGCTGAGATCATGAAACATTCAACGTTGTCGCTCAAGTCAATGATCAAGATACGCTATCCGTCTTTCGCTTTTCTATTGACGGCCGCATCCATCACTTTAGCTGGCACTGCCAGTGCGCAAAATGTTTCCCCACCCTCAGGCTTGGATACGGTGACGATTGAACAAACTCGCACGATCGCCAATGAACTGTTGGGTCAGCTGGGCCAGAAACTCAAATCAACCATGTCCGCAGAGGGACCCGAAGCTGCGGTCAGCGTCTGCAAGGAGGCATCGCCCTCGATTGCAAAAACGCTCTCGGCAAAACATGGCGCACAAATGACGCGGGTGGGTACGCGCGTCAGGAATCCCGCTATGGGCACGCCCAACGCGTGGCAGAAAGATGCGCTGATGCAGTTCGAGAGCCGTCTTGCTCAAGGTGAGGCACCCGCGACGATGGAGTATTGGAAAGTTGTGAATATCGACGATGGCAAGCGCGAGCTGCACTATGCGAAGGCGATTATGGTGCAAGCAATCTGCTTAAGCTGCCATGGTGCCGCCTCGGAAATACCAGCGTCCTTGTCTGAAAAGATTCGTATCGAATACCCGCAAGATCAGGCAACGGGGTATAGCGTCGGCAAGCTGCGGGGTGCAGTCGTCGTCAGCAAGCCACTGCAATAACGCCCACAGATATTCAATCGCCGCTGTAACCGGTCAGCCAATACCGCAAGAACGAGGGAAACTTCACCACGGTATCTCCCGCCCCTGGTAATCGATGAAATGCGCACCTGATTTTGGGTTAAGCGCCATCATCGCGTGCATCATTCCGGCCACCGATTCTGATGGCTCCAGCAACGTCGGCACGCCCGCTTGAAACGGTTCGGAAAGCCGCGACCGCACCGTTCCCGGCTGCAGCGCCACGACGCGCAAGTTGGGGTTTTTCCGTTGAAGTTCGATCGCTGCCGTTTGCAGCAACATGTTCAGTGCCGCCTTCGAGGCACGGTAGCCATACCATCCACCTTTTTGGTTGTCGCTGATACTGCCCACCCTGGCTGAGAGTTTTGCATAGATCGCATCGCCACTAGCGATTGAGGGCGCCAGGTGTCGCAATAACAAGGCAGGCCCAATAGCATTGATCGCGAAAGAGCGGTGCAAACCACCTGCGTCCATTCGGCTGAGAGATTTTTCAGGACCCACACCATCGATGGTTAATGCACCTGTGGCATCAATCACAAGATGAAATGGCCCCTTTACTCGCAAATCGACTGCGATACGCTCAATGGAGCTCGCGTCCTCAAGGTCAAAATCCTGACCCTGAGAACGCGAAACACTGACCACATTGGCGCAAGCTGTTTCATTCTCAAGATAACGCACGAACGCATCACCTAACGCACCGCCAGCCCCGATGACCAAGGCCTTGAAATCTTGCGGGAATTGGATGTGCATGACAGCCGCGCCTTAAGATCGATCTTGCGTATTACTGGCTGTGATCGACAGCAGGTGGCTGATGATGCATATGGATGTCATCAGCAGCCGCTGGATTGACATAACCCAACAAGCCAGGGTCCATCATCCCTACCACCATGGCAATGTGGGCAAACACCAGAAAAATCGCGACATAGGTGGCGTGACGAGCAAGGCGCCGCTCTTCACTCTCTGCTTTATAAATCAAGCCCAGATCTTGCAGTGCAAGCAGTACCATCGGAACCCCACCGATCAAATACGTCGACACTGCTACCACGTCAATGATGGTACGCCACTCACCTGCCTTGGTAATCGGGATGACCGCATTGAACATCAGGTAAGCAATAATCCCGACGAAGGTGACACCCACCAGAATGCCCGCGATCCGGTTCAGCTGGCGAACCCAGGTATCGAATTTTCTGGTGTAGAGAATGTATAGCTCAGTAATGGCGACAGTCTCTGCAAGTACGACCGGCAGCGCCATAAAAATCAAAAGGTTCCAAGGCTGGTTGGAAGCAAGTAGCTCCATGTAGTGCGTCATATTCATCGCGAATCTCCGAAAAGGGCTGGCACCTGTACCCATGGCACAAGCGCAAAAAGACAAAACCGGTCAGGAGAGTGTACGTGGCGGCCGGAACAGACGCTCTGCGTGAGATTGAGAATTAAATGACGTGAAGAATGGGATAGCTTGGGTGTGCTGATCAGGCGCAGTCAATGAACCTACTGATGGCAATACAGCCGCCAAATTCAGGCAGCAAGCGTGCGCAATTGTGCTCGGGAGCGAATGGGCAGCGCACTCTGTACCGTGACACTCCTCTGCCATTACGGCATGACAGTCATCCACAGGCTGCGACTGCCCTACCGCCGAGCATAGGGGCGCGACAGCACCCACCGTTGCGGTGAACAAGACGCACATCGCCAATAGCAGAATGAATATCGACTTAGGATGCTTAGCCATGAGTTATCTTTAAATCGGCAATCTTGCTATCTGTGTGTGTCACTAGTGTAACCGCCCCGGCGAGCCATGGCATTGCCTGAACTTTTCCCCAGAGCCGCAGGGACACGCATCATTCTCTCCCGGAACATCATTCAGCACCCAAGGGCTTGACCCCATAGTGCTAGCCCGCTTGTCTGGCGTGACGGCCTTTCCCCGCCGTTCCATCCAGTATCGATGAATCTTGCGAATATCGTCCGGCAGCTGATCCGCATATTCCAGATGCTGATCAAGATCGTGTGAAACTTCCGTCAGAATTTCCCAGCCATCCTCGGTGCCATACAACCTGAGCACGGTAAACCAGTCGGTGTGAAGTGATGTGAGTGGTGTCCAACCCTCGATATCGAGGATGAGGCCTTTCATGAATCCCATACACCAGTCATCCAATAAAGGGATCGGATCGCCGTCATTGGGATTTTCCAGCAGCAGTGGCTCGAAATCCTCAGGGGACTCCATCAGCTCGGCGGAGATACTATTCATGTGTCGAAACACCAGCTCATAGAATCGCTGCGCGGCATGGTCGGAATGGAACGCCGGCCGGGAAACACCTTTTTCAACATCCCAGACCCACGGCATCCAGATGCTCGGCATGATCGCGTTAGGACCAGAGACCACGGCGGTCAAAAAGCCATCCAGCATGCTCACGTTCATAGCATCCAGATCGCCAGGTTGATCCATCAATATGCGATCCAGCTCTTCTACCTCTTCATTCGACAGTGGCTGACGTAGGTTCATGGTAAGCAGTGTGCGGTATTTGACTCGACTATGATACGAGCAGCGCCGATGGTGACTGAAAAACTCGGTGGTCGGCAAAGACCTTGTAGGTCACGACGGCGCGATGTGTAGAAATTAGCATATTAAAAACCTTTAGTCCCCCAGAATCGTTACCAAGGCATTCGGATGAATGATTTACCTAATATTGAAGCCGCTTGTTTTGACAGGGTGAATGAGCAAGCGTTGTATCCGAAAACGCGATCGACACATCCACCGAAAATTCTTCTGCTATATGGCTCATTACGGCAGCGATCATTCAGCCGATTATTGGCTGAAGAAGCTGCAAGAATTCTGCAAAAAATGGGCGTAGAAACGAAATTTTTCAACCCTAGCGGCTTACCTCTGCCCGACGATGCGCCAGAAACGCATGAAAAAGTGGCCGAGCTACGCGCGCTGTGTGCGTGGGCCGAAGGCATGGTGTGGTCATCACCTGAGCGACACGGTGCAATGACCGGAATCATGAAGGCACAGATTGACTGGGTACCCTTGGCGCTCGGCGCCATTCGGCCAACACAAGGTAAAACACTGGCGGTCATGCAAGTCTGCGGTGGCTCTCAGTCATTCAATGCGGTCAACCAGATGAGGGTACTGGGTCGTTGGATGCGAATGATCACCATCCCCAATCAATCATCGGTTGCAAAGGCCTACGAACAATTCGATGAGGCCGGCCGAATGAAACCATCACCCTACTACGACCGCGTGGTTGATGTCATGGAAGAACTCACGAAATTCACATTACTTACCCGGGATATTTCACCCTATCTGGTGGATCGCTACAGCGAGCGTAAGGAATCTCATGACCTATTGGCCAGCCGTGTTCAACAGGGTCAGCTTTGACGACCTTTTCTGCCATCGGATTGAGATCGTCAACGCAGCCTCGCCTCTGCCTGCATAGCCAATTCCCCATGCTTATTTGAAGCCCATAACACTACGCGGTGATGCTCTTGCGCCAGACGACCATGGACTGAAAAAAGCTCCGTATCGAATAAGGGCGAAATGGCCCTGAATGAAAATTCGGCAACCGTCCGATCGGGTAATTCGCGATGAATCAAATCGGTGAGTAAGCTTGCAATCAGTGGAGCATGCACGATCAAGCCTGGATACGCCTCAACTTCGGTTGCGTAACGGCGATCATAGTGAACACGATAGCCGTTGAAGGTCAGTGCTGAATAGCGAAACAACTGTACTGGATCCGGGATAATCTGCCTTGACCAGTGTGCATCGGTCGGAGCCAATTTTGCGGTGGACGCCGACGCGGCTGACTGCAAGGCTTCACGATACACAATATCGTGCTCTTCCTGAATCGCCACGGCACCTTGTACAGAAATCTCATGCGCCACGGTGACAAACACGAGTGCGCCCGATTTACCTTGTTTCACTTCCACCGCCTTGATTCGCGAAATTCGCTCAGCCTGAACGCCCATCGGCAATGGCGCCAAAAACTGCAAACGACTCCCGGCCCAGAGCCGACGCGGCAACGTCACCGGCGGCAAGAATCCCCCACGCTGCGCATGACCATCCGCACCCAACATAGAGGCCGGGCTCGATGACCAGAAATAGATCCAGTGCCATAACGGCGGCAAGTCATCGCTGAGCGTTGGTGTCCACGCCCGATCCAAGGTAGCCGCCATAGCGACCGCTCTGCCCATATCGATTTGATCGGTCGATGTCTCAGAGCGGCCGATCCACGTAGCCAATTTGTCAGCGTCAAGCGAGTCAGTAGACATACATTTTCCCGAATCGCACAACATCATTGCTTGAAAAGGTGTAGGACATGGGTTGCATTTGATTCGAGGTTTTTTGGTCTATGCAACTGAGCGAAGAATATCTATCGCTTCGTTAGCAGTTGTCTAAAGTCGCGCTCATAGCTCATCAGCTTTTTATGGGCTTTGGCGCGTTGCTCGGCACTGGTTAGTTGATGTAGCCCAGCCAGATTCGCGCACGCTTCCGTTTGCAGGCGCTGCTGCATGGAGGAGAATCGTGTATCGCTCGGGCGCATCGTGCGCTCAATAAGATTCAGGATTTCTGCCTCTGCTGCGGATTGTGACAATTTTTGCGACTGGATTTTTTCCAGCGTCAGAAGGATTTGTTGTTGCCGACTCAGGCGACGTTCCCAACTGAGCGTTGGCTGCCAGGACGAGTTTTGGACCGCATGCAAAATGTAGTCACGCTGCCCGCGATTTAGCCGCCCATAGTAAGTCTCGGCACGCTCTTCCCAATCATCGACGCGGCGCCGAATCCGTTTTTCATCGGAACCCTCAAGCCACTTCTCGTGCCATTCGCGGTCTTCTTCTGCAAAGCGACGCTTCAAGTGCTGGAGCTGAGCGGGTTGGAGCTGTCTTGCCAAACCTGCGAATAGCGGAACGGCCTGCTTCAGCACCGTATCCAGATGCTCGGCCGCCACATCGATGTT
The DNA here is from genome assembly GCA_027485795.1 of Oxalobacteraceae bacterium. Classification (GTDB taxonomy): domain Bacteria; phylum Pseudomonadota; class Gammaproteobacteria; order Burkholderiales; family Burkholderiaceae_D; genus Pernthalerella. The sequence goes on along the minus strand of JAIXQK010000130.1, from coordinate 61,373 downwards.
CTCGCAAGTTTGGTCGGGCGTGACATCACCGAGGCTCTGGCGCGCCACCACCTCGATGAGGTCAGCATAAGCAGGCAGCTGGGTCTGCCGGTGCCAGGCATGCAAGCCTTGAAGTTCCTGCTTCAGCCAGCGAGTTTGGCTGCTATCAAGATCTAGTTGGCGGTCAAGCCACCAGCGGGCGACTAGATCAGCTTGATCGTAGCCAAGCTTCACCATGCTGCAGCCGCCAAGCAAAGCTAGCATGGCCGCAAGGATGAGCTGGCAGAAGCGACGAGAGAATAGATTCACCGAGCTGAAAAATTGGCCACCAAGAGGCACCGCATCAGCTGGAATATTAGCTGACAGAAAACCAAGAGGGAGTTTGCTTCAAGGGTATGAGCGCAGGTCAAGCCCAAATTCACGAAGCAGTCTATCAGTAACTTCAGTGCGGCGCTTTGGTACGTCAGGCGGCGGGCGACGTCTCAGCTGCTTGACCTCATCTGCCGAGTAAGCTTTTGGATACTCGGGCAACTCCTTTCCACTGAACTCTTTCAGCATCCAGTTCAGCAGATCGGCAGTTTCTTGGTCGGAAAGGGGTGACTGTGAAGCGCCCGGAACTTGCGCCAGATACTCTCGACCACCCTCCACCTTAAGAAAATGGCCGATCGACCCGCGCAAATTCGGGATACCGGGTGCGCTATTGCCACTGCCATCCATCGCATGACAGCCCGCGCAATGCAACACGTAGTTCAAGCGTGGTGAGCCCACGCTCTGAGCAGCATGTGCGACCGAGCAACTCAGCATCATGAAGAGCCACAGCAAGATCGATCTCATCTCGTGCCCTGAACTACGTCGCTAAGCCAAAATAGTTCTACCACTAAACCATCGACATCATGGTGAACATCTAGAACACAGCCTGGCCAGGCTAGCCTTTCGGGTCGCCAACGCCGACGATCGCTGCAACGGTGCAATGATAGGTATTGCTGGTATTCGACATGCACCAGTTGATATCGTTATGGACGCCCATTCGATACGCCGGGCGTTCGCGCTCGTTTCGGTTGCAGAAACATTGACCGCACATGGTGGCGCCGCAACAGTCGTTATAGCTGATCAAATAATCACGACCGTTAGCAGGATTTCGGCACGTACCCACCCAAGTGACCTTGGAAACCTCTGTGCCCGGCGGGCACGATGACACCGTGCCACCACAGCAGGTACAAACAAATCCATCTAACGCACAATAGCGCCAGTAATCACACGCGGTATCGTCTTCGCCCTTTTTAGGCGCAGCGTGTGCGTGTGAGCCAACACGATCGAATGGCAACACGGGCAGCACTAAAGCCGTACCTACCAGCAGATTACCCAGGCGCGTGAGCGCACTACGGCGCGACATGGATTGGGCAACTTGGCGGGTTTTTGTTTCGAAAAAATCATCAAACCATTTCACGGGCACACTCCTATTGAATGAGCTGAGTTAGTCAGGCACGCTGATTAATAAATTCTTGAATAGAGGCGACACCCGTTTCCTTCGCCACAAATAAACTCTCAAGTTGCTCCCTTGAGTTCACCAGGCCTTTACCACGTATTGCCCCATGCTCGTCAATCAGTACCGCATAAGGCAATTTGGAAATTTGATAAGTCATCCCCAACTCGGTCGATAACACATAGGGGAATGCACTCAGATCCGCCTTCTCGTAGAACGCTTTATGCTGCGGCAATTCGCCGTCACTTGCCAGCACAATATCGAGCCACGCTTTTTCGCTAGTGGCGATTGAACGGATAACAGGCAAAAGCTTTTTACACACTGGGCAGGTAGGTGACAAGAAAAACAGCAACTGGCCACGACCTAGTTGCCCACCAATCGACACGGCCCCGCCACCAATAGATGTTAAGGAGAATGAGGGTGCAGCGTCACCGACCTTGGGACCCTGATCGATCATCAGTGCACCCATCGGGGCTACACGCTCATACAAAACACCAATCTGCCTGGCCAATGCCCAAACAACGAGCAGTAACGCAAGCACAACCAGCCAAAGAAAAACATTTGAAATTAGCAAAGCGTCGTTCATCGCTTTCCCTCAGTGTCGGTTGATCAACGGACTCGTTGAATTATTGAGTAACTGATTCGTACATAAATACAAACCCACTAGTGCAACTACCCCGGCTGCTAAAGTGAAGTAATCACCCCAATACAATAATCGGCTCGCGCCTTGCTGAGCGGCTGGTATGGTTAGCAGGACTAATACGAGATTCCTCGCCACCAGCGCCCAAGAGATCGTCTGATTCGACGACCCGCCGCAGCCACAATCAATATCACGAATTCCACGCGCCAGATTGATGGCCACTGCCGCCGTCACCACAAGCAAAATCGCCGCAGCGAGTGAGGCACCCACCTCGCAGCTGTCTGGGAATAGCAGCGCAATGCCCGCCACGATCTCGACCGTTGGTACCAACCAAGAAACTGGCCGAACCAAACTAAATGGCAGCAAACGATAGTTTTCGATCGCAGCAGCAAAGATGTCAATATCGCGGAGCTTTTGCCAGCCACCGACGAGCAAGATCACCGCGAGCATCGATGCGAAGGCTCGCGTGATGACTGGATCAAGGATAAAGTCGGTCAGCATAATGGCTACTGTGTTTCCAACTGCGATGGTGTATCGCCGAAGCCCGCTTTTTCAGCCACCTTCTTCAGCTTGCGCAAGCCATCAAACGCGATGATCGATGAATGCTCGGTGTTGTATGCGAATAGCCTTGGCGCTGCACCCTTGCTCACCGCCAAACCAAAGGCCGCGGGCGTCTTGCTGCGTGCAACGCGTTTTTTCGTCTTGACGTCAAACACCCAGATTTCCTGCATAGGATCTTTGTGGCTTCCCTCGTAGCCTTTGCTGTGAACTCCCGCATACAAAGTCCCGCTGTCTACGTGTAGCGCAATCGGCTGGAATCCCGATGGACGCCAACCCCGTCGTTTCTCGCTCGCCGATGCCATCGACCAGCGGTCGGTCGGCTTGGCGACCTCACCACCGACGTTCACCGTGACGATATCGCCCTTGAATGACGGGAAATAATAGACATCGCCGTCCTGGGCCGGCGCGACGAATAATGCGTCATCCGTAGGATCGAAAAACTCAGGGCTTTTCTGCTTGTCAGTTGGCATGCCGTCATCGCTGAGAGAGATTGTCAGCATCGTGCCGTCACCGCACAACGTGGCAACCCGGAGCGCATTCTGAGCGGGGTACAAGCCAAAGCAACCTGGCGTTTGAATTTCATTGACCATTTTCCCGAGTTGGCGGTCAACGATGCCTATCGATGTTGCCGGGCTGGCATTCTGCACATAGATGAAACGTCCATCCGCCGAGGTTCGCAAAGTCGCCAGATAAGGCAATGACTGCGAGTGACGTGCTGGGTATGGAATCTCTGCCTTGAGTGCCAGTGTGCTGGCGTCATACACCAGAATTTCTTCAAAGCGTTGGCCGCGGTTCAGCTTGGCGTAGTAGGTCGTGGCGACATAGATTTCGCTGCGATCGGGAGATACCGTTGTTTGCGCGAAGGATCCGGTGGATACCATGCCCTCCACCTTCATGCTTCGCCCATCAATGATGACCAGCTTGCCATCAGGTAGATGTGGCAGCGCGACATCGGTGTAATACAACCGGTAAGGGTGAGCTGTGGGCAAGCGCTCTAGCGTCGTCACCGTCTCTATGCCAAGTTCGGCATGGGCGGGTATCGCTACGCTGCCCAGCATCATCAAAAATTGAAAAAGCCAAGTTGTTCGCTTCACGACCTTTCGCCTCCTCTTGATGAAAACCCTTCGCCGCCGCCATGGTGGCCAAGTTTCTTTTTCGCACAGTCTTGCAGAATGAACCTCCCGGGTGTTATCCGAAATCGGAAACGAATTCGCCCCGGAACGGCCCAAAACTGCCCGAAACTGCCCGAAACTGCCAGACTTCATGTCAAGCAGGCCTAAAAATTAAATATTCGATATTTTTTTATTGGGGGGCTTACCGCCCCGGGGATTCACTGGTAATGTGGATCAAAAGCGTCAGATAGAAAATAACAAAAAAACATGTCGACCCCTTTTAGCCCCACTACGTTCGACCAGCGCTCGGTCGATGGCCGGATGCCTCTGCTTGACTCGGGCTATCGGCACCACCAAGTTTCCACGCGAGATTCTGAGCACCATGCAGCTTGCCTCTCAGACTGGGAGCAAACCTATAGCCAACTCGAGGCCGGGACATTTAGCGGCGAGCTGATTGATGTTGGCTTCTCGGGTATTCAAGTTTTTCGGGAATCCACCAATCGTTCGGTATTCCAGCAAGGTAGTCCGGTAGACGATTGCTTCGTCATCGGCATGCCAGTCAACATGGATGGATCAGGACTCTTTAATGGGAAGCAATTCGGCCCGCAGGATTTAATTGCTTTCAACGGCAGTCAAGGCTTCAACCTGGTTACACCAAAGCGGTTTGATGTTCTGGCCGTCACCATTCCCAGGCTCGAATTACTACAGCTACTCGCGCTGGAGAATATCGATACCGCTAGCATGTCGAATTCGATTTTGATCAAACCATTACCCGGCACGATGGATGCGCTGAAGTATTGTCTGTCATCAATCGTGAGTTCTGAGATGCTCAGCTCAGCGCGTCTGGATCATCTTCAAGTACAGCGCATTCTCAAGTCAGCTGTTTTAACGACGACCATGTCTGCAATCAGATCATCTAGACCTGTAGATGAGCCTAGCCGCTGCTTTCGATCACGCAGCTATCTCGTACGGTCAATAATCGATTGGGCTATGTCACGACAAGATGACCCGCCGAGTATTTCAGAAATATGTTTGAAGTTTAATGTCGGCCGTCGCGTATTGAACTATTCCTTTACCGAGGTGGTCGGCAGTAGCCCATTAACGTACTTGCGCTCAATGCGACTCAACGGTGCAAGGCGGGATTTGAGAAAGCAAGGCGGCACGGTGTCTGTGCAGGATATTGCTGGGCGTTGGGGCTTCTGTCACCTACCACGCTTTTCGGCAGAATACCGTAAACTCTTCGGCGAGTTACCTTCTGAGACACGCCAGAATACTTGCCAACAGTGGACTTGAGTCAATCCTATGAGCTCGCTCGATGATCTAGTCGATAAAGTCGCGACGCTTAATGAGGCCGAGCGGGTCGAGTACAACCGTCGGCTGCAACTGGCAAAGGCAACCAAGGAACTCGCCTCAAGGCTTTCTCATGACATACAAGGTCTTGATCGCTTGATCGCTCAGCTGACGCTTTTCTCGACAACCGTTCGGGCTATATTTCTCTCTCTTTTTTGCTCGATCTTTGTGATCGTAGCAAATACCGATGGACGTTTGCTCTGGCTCGGATCTTTGGTGGTTTTGGCGGTAGTTGTTGTACTGATCGATAGCCAAAAAAATGCGAACATTACTCAGAGGTCAGGCCTACAGCAGCAAAGTGCCGTTGCCGAACGCGACTGGGCCGGGATTGGGCTCGAGATCAGCTTCTTGCACGCCATTCTAGAGATGGAAGCCAATATGCACTCGAAAGATACCAATTTTCAAAACCTCCAGAACATCAACAGCTCGCAGGCGGAAAGAAAACGTACACTATCGCACTACGACTACCAGATACGGAATGAAATTTTGCTTAATATCCAAAATGAAAAGAACTGGTGGTCGAAGATCGATGTACTTACCAATCGCTGGTTCAACTTGAAATAGGTCGGTGTTTTTACCGACATCCCCGCCTTGAAATCTGCTGAATCCCCTGAAACATTAAAAGTGCTATTTGATGGCGGGTGCCCCCTGTGCCGCAGAGAGATCGCCCATGTAAAAGGCCTCGCTGAAAAGCATCAGGAAAGCGCCTTATGTTTTGTTGACGTTAGCGACGCTGCCTCAGCTGGTCCCACCTATGCCCATGATCGCGCCCAACTGCTTGCACGATTTCATGTTGAACGCACCGATGGCTCTCGCTTGGATGGCGCAGCAGCCTTTATCGCCATGTGGCAACGCTTGCCCGGCTGGCGGTGGCTAGCACGTATCGCCCAGCTACCAGGCATGCCTCTCCTGTTCGAGGTGGCCTACCGGGGATTTTTACGCGTTCGCCCTACTATGCAGCGTATCGCCGTCCATCTGGAGAAGACATCACGTCCAGCACCCGTCACAGCGAACACTCCTACGAACGGACCGGCAGAGAATACGCTTCAAAACACAACCAATGGTACTTCGAATGTCGCAACCACCTTACCGCTACATCTCTTGCGAGAGTTGCGCTCGGATCACGCAGGAGAAACCGGTGCTGTTTACATCTATCGCGGCATTGTGGCTGTCGCAACACGACGCGGCTATCCCGAGCTCGTCTCATTCGTACAGAGTCATGGCGAGACCGAGTCAGAGCATTTACGTCTGATTGAGGCTTGGTTGCCGCTGCCGCTTCAGAGCCGCCTGCTCGGCCCTTGGCGTATCGCTGGCTGGCTGACGGGTGCATTACCCGCGCTGTTTGGCCCACGCGCCGTATACGCCACGATTGCCGCCGTTGAAACTTTCGTCGATCAACACTATCAACAACAAATCGACTACTTGAATCAGTATGGCGGGCCTGATGGGCTGCTCGAACTGCTCAAACGCTGCCAGGCAGATGAATGTCACCACCGCGATGAGGCGGCTGAATTAGCTGGAGCGCCCGCCTCCTGGATGTTGCGCGCCTGGTGCGCGCTCGTTGGCTCTGGCTCAGCAACTGCGGTGAAGATTGCTCGCCGCTGGTGAACCAGCGCTAGATGAATTAACTGTGAACTGTAGATCTGAATGCATTCGCCATCGCTTGTGCATTCAAGGATTACAGTAGTCGCAGCGTGAAGGGTCTGCCGTCTTGTCCGGTGGTTCGCGCCTTTCGTCCGAATGGGTACAGACATCACAACGCCAGACAAATGCAAGCGGCAAACGCGTTGGCTGATGGCACAGTCCGCACGGCAAGCCTGATACACGCTCTTTTAACCAAAATCCCGGGGTGTCGCAGCTAGGGCAACTTGATGAGATCTTTGCGATTAAGTCTTCTGCCGCTTGAACAATCATCCGCTGTCGCGACGGATTCATATGTGCACGCTGATCTACCTCGGCAAAAACGCGAGCCTTGGCGGATTGCGCTAACAACTCATTAAACCCCGCGAGTAGTGCTGGCCAATCAGCGAACCCCTTGTGGATACGCGGATCATCTTCTCGATCGGGCCGCAGAACCAAGCCATGCGAAGGAAAATGTGCATCGTCAGCAAATTGCCGTAACTCGTCTTCATTGTGAATAAAGCGTTGCAGTCCGCCACCGGGCCCCTGCGCGATGCCGACGATTTCAATGCCAAGAGTTACATCGACCCAGACGATGACCTCAGTGTTCCAGGGCATGATCCCACCGACAGGGTCTGTACCAAACGCGCCCTCGCTACCGATACCCATGGAAAGACCGGTGAGTTCCATTCCTTTATTGGCTTTGAATCGCGCAGCTGCCAACTGTGTGCCGGGACGCGGCGCATCGCGCGTGAAAGTCCCTAGCTGGTCCGTATCAAATCCGGTTGCGCGCACCAGCGTGCAAGCTAGTTTTTCGGAGAACAGCGGACCCAACAAAGCTTCCTTGCCGTGTTGAGTGAGAAATGCAATTCGTTGTCCGCTGTATTTCACGATGATCAGTGCGAGCGCTCGAGAAAATTTTGCTGCGCTCTTTCCTTTCGGCGTAGATCATAGGAGCGGGCCACTCATCGGTCAAATCGATTTTTTTACATATAACTTTAGATTTTTACCTACACACTCGCGCCAAGCTAACCTACCTAGCTCCCACGCTACATTCGGACTAAAAGCTTTTATTTGGGCTTCCGCTGCTGATCTTGTGCGGATTAAGGAATCCAACGGGAATAAACGCGATAAGTGAAGATGCCTAGCGATTAACAGGCATGCAAAGTTCAACAATAACCTGGGTATGCCCCAGCACGCGAAAGTCTAGCGAGCCGCCATTAGCCAATGCAATTTCCCTACAAAGACTAAGGCCAAGGCCTGTACCATCGATTTGTCTGCTGTGCGATAGATCGGCACGAGAAAATCTATCAAAAACCTTCGATACGAATGCCGGATCGATGGGCTGACTAGGGTTCGAGAATAGAACATGCAGCTGCCCGGCTTCGCTCCAGGCAGAAATATCAATCCATCCGTCCGCCTCATTGTATTTGACCGCATTACTAAACAGATTATTCAGCAATTGCTGGAGTAGCGCGCGGTCGGTCAGCACAATGAGATCTTTATCGACCTTTCCGCGCAAGTCTAATGGCGGATCAAGCAGGCCGAGATCGGATCGCATTTCATCCAGCAAATCGCTGACATTAACGACTTCAAAATCTATGCGTAATCGACCGGCATCGGCCTGTGCTAGCAATAACAATTTATGGGTGATGGAAGTGAGTCGCTCGATTTCATCGGAAATCATTCGTAGTTGTATCTGCAAACGCGATCCAGGTACTGCCTCATTGATCGCACGCTCGGTATACCCCTGCATGATGGTGAGTGGCGTTCGTAACTCGTGCGCTGCATCGCTAGAAAAACGAGAGGCCTGCTGAAAGCCCTTTTCTAATCGCTCGAGCATGCCGTTGAAATTGGCGATGAAATCACGAAATTCGTTATCTTCGCCGCGCACCGGTATACGTACGCTCAGATCCCGATTGTCTAAGCTATGCAATGAATTCTGTACTCGCTTGATCGGCGCCAGCACGCGGCGGGTCAGAAAGATTGCGCAAATGATTGCAAGCAGCAGACTCAATGGCGCAATCTGGCGCACCATGCGCGAGCGAAAGTTCAGAAACTCTTCGATACCACGCTCATTGGCGGCCTGATTCACAAGGCTCAAGACGATTTGATCGGATGAGATCAGGCGCGTCGCATCCCAATGCGTATCGTCGATGTAGACTACCGCGTATGAAATTAATGGGAAATACTTGTCTGCCGGAGCTAAGGTGACATGGCTCCCACCAATAGCAGCGGGAAGCGGAAATTGGTTTGACTGGCCCGGAGGTAGCGTACCGAGCGGCTGGGTAAACACCATCACCTCATCCGGATGGGCGCCGCGCATAGTGCCAAGTAACTCTCGCTTGAGTTCGCCGGCATCCGTGGAGAGTGATTCGCGCGAATTCCATTGCAGGTTCTGCTCAACATGGCGCTCATGAAAGATCTTCCTGGCTTCCGGGTTACCCAGCAGAAAAATCATGCCCTGATTGAACGTATACAGTACCAACATACTGCCAACGAACATCAGAAAAACCTTGGCATAAAACGAGCGAGTGAGCGTACTAATTTATATCTCCCTGAAGCGGTAGCCGATGCCGCGAATCGCCTCAATCGGAAAATCCTTCGGATCAGGGCCATGGGTCGGGATAAGCTTTTTTCGGACCCGCTGTATGCAGACATCGACCACATTCGTCTTCGGGTCAAAATCTAATCCCCATACATGCATAAGAATCTGCGTGCGAGAAAAGATATGACCTGGGCTTCGCATCAGATATTCAATTAGCATGAATTCGCGCTGGCTCAGTACGACATCACATCCGGCCCAATTAGCCTCACGGCTGATTCGGTTCAGTTGCAGTCCGCTCTGTAGCATCACCGTATCGTTCTGGCCGCGCTGGCGAGCAACCAGCGCGCGAACGCGCACGACCAACTCTTCCACAAAAAAAGGCTTAGGCAGATAATCATCGGCGCCAGCATTGAAACCGGCCAAACGATCCGGCAGCTCGGCTCTCGCAGTCAAGACGATAACCGGAGTAAGCTTTCCCCGCTCACGCACGGCACGCAAGATATCAATCCCATTGACCCCCGGTAGCATCAGGTCAAGAACGATCGCGTCAAAGCCATCCGATAAGGCTTTGCTTAAAGCGATGTTGCCGTCGCTGCAGCATTCGTATTGCATACCTGCGCTGCGGAAACCGGCGACAACCAAATCGGCAATCTTTGCCTCGTCTTCAATCAAAAGAATCTTCATGGTTTTGGGTCGGATCAGTCAGGCAAAGCCTCCGTCGCATCAATCCGCTCTGCTTGGGTTCGGTGCATCAGACGCATGCCCGCACCGTAGTTCTGGTTCATGAAATTGAACAGCTTCTCGAGCAACTCCAGATCGGCACTGTAAACCTTACCCGTGCTGGTGTAGCGGAGCGAGACCATACCGGTACTTTCCATGTAATCGACATGAATGGGTATCGAGGAATGTGGCAGCCCAGTCATTTCTGCCATCTGCTGTGTGCTCAAGCCATCATGACCGGGCGTGATAAGCGCGCCGATGATCTCCAATCGCTCTTCAAAGCAAAGGGCCCCTAGCAGACGTGCGAGTTGTCGGGTTTCCATGCGGTTTTTATGCCAGAGTTTGTGCGATGCTAGGTTCCGTAATCATCGGAATCCGCTCAAGTGAATTTAGTAACGGTTGCGTCACTGCAATCAACCGAATCATAAAAACACATAGCTAGTGGCAGCTGCTCACAATAACTCTTAATTTTTCAAATTGGCATCGAAGCCACTGCAAATTACAAAGCCGTAATCCAAGTCAAAAGGGAATGACAGCTTTGGAAACTTACGTTCAACTTGTGGCTTCAGCGACCACGCGATTATTTAATGATCCACTTCATCGGGAAAGCCGACGCCAGATGACAACCATTTTATTGAACACATATCTTCAGGACCCAACGTTCGAAAGCATTATTCACCAGATCCATGACGCAGTTTGTAGCAACGATCTTGTGAAGCATTATTTTGTACTCGCGAAGAAGAGCGCAATTATTCAGGATATAAAGCGCTATCGAAACTACCTGGCGCCAAAGTCTGCGCTAGATTATCGTCGACCGGCCACGCCATCCGCATCATCTGATATTCAGCTACCAGATTCGCAGTTCTCGGAGATCATCCTGATCATGTCGCGCGTATTCCGCGACTGCAAAGTGAACCCTGAGCATGTGTCACAACTGACGCATGAAATCCTTGAACTGATGGAGGAATCTCGCTCCCAGACCAACGACACCGCTTCGTCAAGGCTGGAGGCGAAAGAAGTTAGCGTCGATAAGATTCAGTATTTTCTAAAGCGCTACAAAATCATTTCTGAAGTGATGCCTTCAAAGGCGATCATGGCTGAGCGTGGCCTCTCCCACAAATTATGGCTACGTATCGATCGTGACCAGCAAGAGATAAATATCGAGGGCAGGATTATCATTTTAGATGCCGCCTTCGATGACCAAATTGACGAGATTCTCGAGCGACAGACCGCTCGAGACAGTGTCATCAGTCTACAGCGGGAGACTGATGACTCCGGACGCAGGCGTTTACTGGCCCGGCACGCGCTCCCCTACTCATATGGCGTTCCAATGCGCCTATTCGTTCGCTACCTCAACAGATTCAGCATGGACTTCAACAACGTCCATACATTGGACAAGGAAGGCATTCTTCGACCGGCCTGAACACTTCGACCTGCTTGAAACGATAGCAAGCTGACACCATCTGCCGAGATCATGGGAAACGTGTATAAGGAAGGGCTAGCAAATCAATGCCCACCCCATGTCCGTACTGCGATCAGCACTACTTTCCATGCTGTACGACGGACAAAAGGTCCGTTACCCTTACATCGATTTGGTGAAATCGCTGATCGATACCGAGTTTGAAATCGCCCGTACCTATGCGTTTTACGATGGCACTATTCGACGCGAAGGCGTTGTTTATATTCTGGGTACACAGGAGGTGTACTGGATGGAGGCAACCTCGGATTGGCCAACGATGCTAATTATTCGCGACGCATCGCTGCGCGAGAACATACTGGATATGCTCTCGCTTAATCCGCTTTACGCAAAATGGTTTGGCTGAGTTTCCGCATCAGGCCTTGTGCGTCATCGACGAAGGTATAAACCGCGGGTACCACCAGCAGTGATAACAAGGTTGAAGTGATCAGACCACCGATCACTGTGACCGCCATCGGCGAACGAAAACTTGGATCAGCCCCAAAGCCAAGCGCCAATGGCAGCATGCCCGCGCCCATCGCAATGGTCGTCATCAAAATCGGGCGGCTACGCTTGTGACAAGCGTCGACCAGCGCATCAAACCGAGGCATGCCCGCGCGGCGCGCGAGAATCGCATAATCCACCAGCAGAATGGAGTTCTTGGTGACGATACCCATCAGCATGATCAAGCCGATCATGGACGGCATCGACAGCGCCTTGTGCGTGACGAGGAGACCCACAAACGCACCACCGATCGACAGCGGCAACGCTGCGAGAATCGTCATCGGCTGCATGAAGTCATGGAACAACAGCACCAGCACGCCATAGATGCAAAGCACGCCAATCAGCATGGCGATACCGAAGCTCTCGAACAGCGCCTGCATTTCTTGTGCATCACCCAGCTCGGCAATGGTGACCGAGGGCGGCAGGTTTTTCATGCTGGGCAGCGCGCGCGCTTCTTCATTCAACTCGCCCAGCGAGCGACCGCCCAACTCTACTTCCAAGGTGACATTGCGACTGCGGTTCAGTCTGTCGATTTGGGCAGGGCCGCTGTCCATGCTCACGCTGGCCACCGTACCGAGCATCACCGGACCCTGCCGCCCGGGTACTGACAGACGCTCAATCGCCGCGAGATCAGCGCGCACATCAGTCGGCAACTGCACGCGAATCGGCACCTGACGCTCCGACAAATTCAACTTCGGCAGGTTGACGTCATAGTCACCCGCAGTAGCAACACGTACCGTCTCTGCAATGCTCGATGTGGTCACACCAAGATCGGCAGCACGCGCGGCATCAGGGCGAACGATGATCTCGGGCCTGACCAATGATGCGCTTGAGTTGACATTACCAATCCCATTCAGCGTTCGTAACTCACGCTCAACCATGCGCGCTGCGGTCGTCAGCGCGACCGGGTCATCACTCTTTAAGACCAGCTGCATCTTGACGCCAGTATCCGGCGGGCCGACGGTGAAGCGCGCACCGGGGATTTCATCTAGCTTGGCACGTATTTGATTCTCCAGATCTTGCAATGACTCAGTACGCTTATCACGATGAATCACGTTCAGCGTCAGCACAGCACGCCGTGCCTCGGCAGCAGCACCGGGGGCGAATGCATCGCCACTGGAACCGCCACCAATCGAGCTAAAAATACTTTCGAGACCTTTGACCTTCATTGCGGCGAGCCTTGCCTGTTCGGCTGCTGCGGTGGTCTCAGCTAAGGTACTGCCCGGGGGCAGTTCGACCGTGATCTGCGTCTGCCCACGATCAGCCGGCGGTATGAAGCCGGTTGGCAGCAAAGGTACAAGCGCCAATGACGCCACAAAAAACAGCGCCGAGGCAATCGCTGTCACCCACCGATAACGCAAGCACCAACGCATGATGCGCAAGTAGTTGCGCATCATCCAGCCATCTTCTGGCTGCACATGCTTTGCCGGTTTAAGCAAGTAGGCTGACATCATGGGTGTCAGTAACCTTGCCACCACCAGTGATGACAACACAGCCACGGCAGCAGTCCATCCAAACTGTTTGAAGAACAAGCCCGGCACACCACCCATGAATGCGGTTGGCAAAAACACTGCGACCAAGGTGAACGTAGTGGCAATCACTGCCATGCCGATCTCATCTGCGGCTTCGAGTGCGGCTTGCATGGGTGTTTTACCCATTTGCAGGTGTCGCGCGATATTTTCGATCTCGACAATCGCGTCATCGACTAACACACCTACCACCAGTGCTAATGAGAGCAAGGTCACGGTATTGATGGTGTAGCCGAACCATGACATCGCCAGAAAAGTCGGGATTACCGACAGTGGCAAAGCAGATGCCGCCACCAAGGTCGCACGCCAATCACGTAAAAACCAAAGCACGACCAGCACCGCCAACAGAGCACCTTCGTACAGCAGAATCATTGAACCTTCGTAGTTCTCTTCCACCGGTTGAGCGTTATCGATCACCTCCGCAAAACGCAGATGAGGGTTATCTGACTCAAGCGCACTCACTACCTCGCGAACGCCTTTCGCCACCATCAATTCGCCATAGCCCTTGGTGCGCGATATCTCGAAGCCAACCACCAATTTGCCATCCTGAGTGGCAATGGCGCGTGGCTCGGCGACGGTGTCGCGAACACTTGCGATTTGATCGAGCCTTACCCGCCTGCCATCGTCGAGCGAAATTTCAATCAGCGCTAATTCAGCGGCGGTCTTGACGGTAGCAATCGTACGAACCGACTGCTCTGCACCGGATACATCACCGCGTCCGCCCGGTGCCTCTTGCTGCACCTGACGCAGCCTGCGAGAGACATCAATCGCAGTGACGCGCAGCGCGTTCATACGCGCCGTATCCAACTCGATACGAACCTCACGTGTGACACCACCAATCCGCTTGATGGCACCCACCCCTTTGACGGTGAGCAGACGCTTGGTGACCGTATTGTCGATGAACCAGGAGATTTCCTGTAAGTCAGGGGCGCTACCGGGAGCATTCGGTGCGGCAGCCACGCTAAAGGTGAGAATCGGTCGGCCGGCAGTTGAGACTTTGGTCACCGATGGATCGCGCATGTCAGCCGGCAGATCGGCGCGGACGCGCGCTACCGCGTCGCGTACATCATTGACCGCGTCCGAGAGATTTTTTTCCAGGACAAACTCAACCGTGACAGTCACCTGCCCGTCGAGCACCTTGGTGAAAATGTTTTTGACGCCCTGCAGGCTGGCGACCGAGCCTTCAATCTTGCGCGCCACCTCGGTCTCGAGCTGTGCTGGCGCTGCGCCCGGCAGCGAGGCGACCACGTTCACGATGGGCAGCTCGATGTCCGGAAAATCCTGAATCGCATTCGAGCGAAACGCGAGTAAGCCTGCCAGCGTCAACAGCGCGAATAATAAAATTGCGGGTATCGGGCTGCGAATCGAGAGCGCAGAAAAATTCACTGGGCGTCCTTCGTCTCGCGCTTGTTGTCACGCGCTGCTGCAGTGTTGCGGGTCACGCGCACCAGATCACCATCGTTCAAGAAACCGGCACCAGCCACTACAATTTCATCTTGCAACGAAATGCCTTCGGTAATCTCGACCTGGTCCTGCAGATAACGCCCGGTCTTCACCTTCAGCTGCGCCACGCGCCCATCGGGCTTGATCTGAAACACATAGCTAAATCCATCGCGTACAACCACAGCCTGCTGCGGCAGCGTGACACCATTGCCGCTGCCGAGCGTAAATTCGCCGCGCGCGAACATACCGGGTTTAGCGGCAGTTCCACCGGAGACACCGGAAAGCAGATCGACATACACCAGTGCTGATCGGTTTTGCGGATTGACGGTTGGCCCGATCATGCGCACCTTGCCGTTCAAACGTGTGCCATTCGCGGCGACCAGCGTCACACCGGAGCCAACACGTATGCGTGACAGCTCGCTCGCCATCACCTCGGCGCGCCACTCCAGCCTGCCCTTGCGAATCATTCGAAATAGCTCGGTGCCGTTCGCAACGACTGCACCTACTGTCGCGCTACGTGAAGAAATCACACCACTATCCGGCGCGAGGAGTTGGGTGAACTTCAGGCGCAGCTTTTGTGCGCTGACATTGGCTTCGGCAGCTGCAACGCGTGCGCGCGCGGTTTGCTCGGCAGTGAGAAATTGATTGATCTGCTGGGTACTGATCGCACCGGTATTGACTAAAGATCGTGCGCGCTCAGCATTCGAACTTGCTTCGGCGAGTGTCGCCTGCGCTTCCAGCAACGCGGCGTTGGTCTGGGCAAGATCGGCTTGCACGGTCTCATCAGAAAAACGCGCCAGGGTTTGACCGACACGCACAACATCACCGACATTCACCAGCACCTCGATCAAGCGCAGCCCATTGGCCTCGCTACCGATACTCGCCTCCTGCCAAGCGGCGATGTCACCATTAGCCGCCAGTGTTTGCGAGAGGCGGGCTAGCTGTGGGCGGGCTGTGCTGACGGTCAATGCCGCCTTCGCTGTGGATGCGGGCTTGTTGGCTGCTACTTTGTCACTAGTCGCTTTGTCAGTCGCCTTGCTGCTCGGGGTGGGCAACAGCCAGACGGCTAGCACCAATAGCAACATCATGGCCAGACTTGCGACTGCCGGTCGCGGAACATGACGCGGGATCTGTCGGATCAAGTGCAAGGGATTCATGGTTTCGGCTCTGAGAGGGCTTTATCGGACGATATGGATGGTGTGGGTGATTGCCAGCCGCCACCTGCGGCGCGGTACAACGCGATCCACGCTGAGATACGTTCACGCTGAAGGCTTATGAGCGCGGTCTCTGCGCCGAGTTTGCTGCGACGCGCCTCCTCAAACTCGATCAGGCTGCCCAAGCCTTTTTCATAGCGGAGCTGGGCAGCATCGAGCGAGGTCATGAAACCATCGATAGCGATCTGGGCGTCATCGCTGCGCGCTGCGATGCTGTCGAGATTAACCAAACTCTCTTCAACTTCACGCACCGCACGGCGTACGGTAGCGCGGTACTCATTGGCGGCCTCTTCATAACGCGCGACTGCCGCAGCGATATTCGCGCGTCGCCGGTTACCGTCAAAGATCGGCAAAGTCACTGCAACAGGACCCACCGTCCAACTGTTTAAATTGAATGCGCCATCGCCGGTTTCAAATCGATTGCGACCAATGTTTCCGGATAACGATAGCCGCGGGTAACGTCGCGCTTCTACGCTACCGACGTCGCTGCTAGCCGCAGCAACCTGCTGCGCAGCGGCATACACATCAGGACGTTGCGCCAGTGTCGCTGCCGGAAGCTCTGCCAAGGGTACCGGGGTCGGTAGTGGCAGCGTAGCGGGTACACCGTCGAGTTTGGCGCGCAGATCTCTTTCATCCAGACCGGTCAGCATGACCAGCGCTTTGATATCCACATCACACTGTGCACGCAGTGCAGTCACACGGCTGCGCCCCTCTGCCGCACTGGCCCGCGCCAGCGCGGAATTTGCCGGCGGCTGAAATCCCGCTTTAACCGCCAATTCGGTCAGACGCGTAATCTCTGCGCGCGAGCTTGTATCGGCTTCTGCAATCGTCAGCAAACGCCTGCAGCCCCGCAAGGCATAGTATTGATTGGCTGTTTCGGCTGCCACCGAGACGCGCGCTTCATGCCAATTGGCCTCAGCACCTTGTGCGCGGCGTTGTGCTGCATCGCGCGCCATGCGGTTTGCACCAAACAGATCAATCTCCCAACTGGCTTGCAACGAGCCCTGGTACACATTACCGCCCGGGAAAGGCGGAAACGCGCTGCGGCGCTGCGCGCTAACGCCAGCATCCAGCGTTGGCTGCAATGCGCCACCCGCCGCCAGCCGTTCGGCATTGGCTTGCTCGATCCTCGAGCGCGCGGCACTCACGCTACTGCTCACGTTCTGGGCAGCATCGATCAGATCGATTAGCAGCGGGTCTTGTTGCTGTCGCCACCAATCAGCCAGGGCCGCCACTTGGCCGTCGTGTGCCAAGGCGCCCTCACCGGGCATAGGGGCGATCCACTGAGCGGGAGGGACAGGCTCAGGCTTAGCAGTTGGCAGCAGCGCGCTGACGCTACCGCAGCCACTCAGTTGCAGGCACAGCAGTAGGGGTAAACAGAGCGCGCACCGAGCGCGGCTATGGGTGGGCATTAAACGCATTTTTTTCAAATCTGAAAACCGTGCGCACGATACCAGAATCTCCCGTTCAATGACTGTGAAGAGAGGAAAGATCCGAACCCAGGCGCAAGACTGGCGGGTGAGCGAATGATCGCGGTAACATGGGGCCTCTGACTGTCGAAAAAGGAGCCTGTCATGATGAAGAATGTCGGACACACAGACCGCGCCATCCGCGTGTTCATTGGCGCCCTGCTGATCTTGCTCTCGTTGCTGAACGTGATCGGCCCATGGGGATGGATCGGCTTGATACCCATCGCCACCGGCCTGCTAAGAGTCTGCCCTGCTTATGCCGTGCTGGGTCTGCGCTCATGCCCAATGGAGCAAAGCAGCGAAAGCGCCTGAGAGTGACCGCCGCTGGCTGGCTACCAACAACGCCAGCGGCATTTTTACTGAGAGGCTAGTGGTGGCTCTTTTCGGTGATGTAATCCATCAGCGCTAAAAGGACGCCCGATAGCACAAAAGTGCCATGCAGAACCAGCAACCACAACAAGTTGCCTTTATCCATCTCATCGATCGACATAAATGACTTCAGCAGATGGATGCCAGAAATCGCGACGATCGACGCAATCAGTTTCAGTTTCAGGCCACTAAAGTCCACCGTGCCCATCCAATCCGGCCGATCCTTATGTGAGGCAACGTCGATCTTGGAGACGAAGTTTTCGTAGCCCGAGAAAATCACCATCAGCACCAAATTACCCGCCAACGACAAGTCGATCAGGGTCAATACCCACAGAATGACTTGCGACTCATCTGCACTGGCGACCAGCGGAAAGAAGTGAATCAACTCCTGAATGAATTTAAACATCAGGACGGCTAGGCTGCCGATCAAGCCCAGATAAAACGGCGCCATTAACCAGCGCGCGCCGAAAATAATGCGCTCGAGCGGGCTTTCAAAGCGCTTTAGTCCGTGTTCGACACTATCGAGTTGTTTATCAATTGGCATAAGGGTTGAATGTCGGTGATCGAAGCGTGAAAGGATACTACCTTTATATTACTTGCTTAAATCGAGCTGTCGCTCGTCTCAGCAGCGCGCCAAGCACCGAGGCTTTAGTGCGCTGCCGAGGCGCATTAAATTCGGATGCCCTCGATCTCGATCAAGCGCGCCAGACTATCTTCCAAAATCCCTCGCGCCATACCCGCCGATTGATTCAGCTGCGCATGCAGCTGCGCATCTTGGACGTTGCGGCTGGCACATTCACTACTGTACTGCTCGAAAGCCGCCAGATTAATAATCAGCTCTGCCAAGTGGTTCGGGCATTCACAGGCAATGGTTCCCGATAAAGTCGCCACGCGAGCCAGCTGGGCATTATCGAACCGACGCGGCCTACTCGTGACGGCTGCAGGGATCGGTGTTGTTTGCGTTGTGCCCAGGGATCCGCTCGGTAGGGCGCGACATGCACGATGCACCTCTGAAGCAGTAACCAGCCCTTTGAGGCAAATAATGCCGGCGCGCTCCAACTGTTCTATTGAGGCGCGGGTCGAGAATTTATAGAGCACCAAGGCGTTGATGCCACCGGAGTCGAGTAGCGCGCGTCTGACCTGATCGAGCGATTTCTCATTGATCGTCACAATATCGAACACCACGACATCCGCCTGCTTCTCGCCAGTCGCTGAGTGATGCGCGTCATTACGATCAACGATCTCGATATCCTCGAAACGCAGCAAGTCGCGACCGAGTCTCAGTCGGAGCGCGTCGTCCAGAAACATCACGCGGCGCCTGAAGCGCGGCGGCGCCTTCTGCTCGACCACCGCACTACCAGAGGCGCTTAACAATTCTTTGAGGCGATCTATCGGTAGCTTCGCAACGCTGCTCACTGCATGGCCGCGCTCAGTCAATTGCTTCACCAAAGAGACCTTCAAGATGTCGACCTCTGAGTACAAGCGTCGGCCCGTCTCTGTGCGCCCCGGCACGATCAGCTCATAACGCCGCTCCCAGACGCGCAAGGTTTCCGGATGCATGTGGGTGCGGCGTGCGACCACACCGATGCTGTACTGATGCTTACTGTCTGCGTCCATCTTGACCTCGGTCTCGGGATATCGCCTTTGCGAGGAAACTGCCCAGTCGATTTGCAAAGGTTCTGTTTATATTTATGGGCTAACTGACCTGATATTAGCACTCCGCAAAGGAATTTCTCAATAAATTCTCGGCGCTCCTGGTGAAATAGTTTATTTTAAATAACTTAAATCTCTAAATTGACCCTATAATTGTGGTCTTAATTGAAACTTTTTAGCTTTTTGTCCGGATTGTTTTAGTTTTTGTTTAAATTAAATATTGACACAAGCTGTTCAGGTGATAAAGTTCATTCAATTGTTTTATTTCGCACCAACTTTTCCCCTAATCTGATGGAGTACCCCATGTTCAAGAACCTCGTAATTGCTGCAGTACTCGCCTCGGCTTCACCTGCATTTGCGGGCAACTCGCAAAATGCCGCCATCATCTCCGACAAAGAAGAAATCATCACTGTCGTAGTCGCCGAGAACACCTGGGCAGTCGTTGCAACCAACAGCAACAAGGGCCTGACCAAACTGCGCGAGTTTCATGACATGGGCGATGCTGGCGTTCAGCAAATTGATTACGTCATCAATTGCAGTAACCGCAAACTGTCGATGGCTGACTTCAAGGTCCTGAAGGGCATGGCGACACAGAATACGAAAGATTCTGAGCGTGAAGTTGCTGAGTTAAGCTTTTATCAGCCGGTGATCCAGCACGACATCAACATCGTTGACAATGTTTGTGGTGGCAAATTGGCGATGGGTAAAGCTTCTTCGGTCAACTAAGACCTCCATGCAAAACGCCGCCTGATTTATTGGCGGCGTTTTTGTTTTTGGGGTGTACGTTGTGCTAAGCGCATAAGCAAAACGCTGCCCGACTAATTCGCTGCTTGACTAGTTTTCTGCACACTCATTGCTGATGCTGGTACTCCAGCAGGTGTGCTAGGTCAACATATTGAAGCGCATTGATATGCGTGCTTTCCAAGACCACGTTGGGTGCGACGCCCGCATCAAATGCCTCTTTCCATCGCAGCGCACACAGGCACCAGCGGTCTCCTGCAACCAGCCCTGGAAACCGATATTCTGGGCGTGGCGTCGACAAATCATTACCGCGTTGGCGCGAGAATGTCAGAAACTCATCCGTCACCTCTGCGCAAATAACATGCGAACCTCTGTCAGTAGCATCGGTATTACAGCAGCCGTCTCGGTAGTAGCCCGTCATCGGCTCTGTGGAACACACTTGCAGCGGCGTACCGAGTACATTGATGGCCATGACGCATTTTCCTTTAACGAGACATCACTATGAACAAACTGCTAAGACTATGGTTATTGTTGGTGTGTGTGGCGCTGCCCAATCTTCTACTCGCGCAGGAAAGTAGCTGGATCACCGATAAAAAAGGTTGCAGGATAGCGAATCTTGCGCCACAAGATGGCGAGAGCGCGGATTGGACCGGCCCTTGCCGCCAGGGTCTTGCAAACGGCGATGGTACGCTGACCTGGTCGATGTCTGGTGTCGTGACCGAAATTTACCAAGGTAGTATGGTCGATGGCTATGCCGAGGGTCAGGGAAAACTCTGGCGACGGGGCGGCGCCTATGTCGGCGAGTGGAAGCGCAGCATGCAACACGGCCGTGGCCGCTACGAGGATGAAGACGGTAGTTGGTATCAGGGAGAATGGGCCGAAGGCGTACCGCATGGCGTCGGCAAAATGCGAACGCCGGATGGCCAAGTGTTGGAAGGCAACTGGATTCACGGCGATCTCGAGGCGCCCGACGCGATGCCCAACAAAACCTGACTCAGTCAGTCTAATTCGGTCTAACCTAACCGCCTGAACTCAGTGCAAGCAACGCAGCATAGCGATGTGGTTGTGATTGGCGCCGGCATCGTTGGCACTACGCTCGCGCTCAAGCTACAAGAGCACGGCCATGCTGTCACCTTAATCGATCGCGATCACCCGGGTGCTGCGACCAGTTTCGGTAATGCTGGCCTGATCGAACGTTCGGCCGTATTTCCGTATGCATTTCCGCGCGACCTTCGCACCTTGCTGGCCTATGCATTGCAGCGATCTCCCGCCGCGCATTATCACTGGCAGGCCCTGCCATCCCTACTCCCTTATCTCGGTGCTTATTGGCAGCACTCATCTGCGCACAATTATCCGGCCGCGATTATGGGTGCTCTGCCCTTGATCGAGCATAGTTGGTCGGAACACGCACCTCTGATAGAAGCGGCTGGCGCAAGTGCATTAGTGAATCCACACGGATGGATCAAGGTTTGGCGCAGTGCACGCGCTGAGCGCGTCGCTTTGCGCCAAGCAGAACAAAGCCGCGACTACGGATTAAGCGTGCGAGTGTTGTCGAGTGCAGAGCTACGCCTGGCAGAACCCAACCTGAGTGCAGTCGCCCAAGGCGGTGTGCATTATCCGGATTCACGACAGATTCAAGACCCGTATGACCTCACGCTGGCCTACTTGAAGTTATTCGAGCAGCGTGGTGGCCGCTTTCTGAGAGGTGATGCTGAAACACTGATCGCCGATGGTGACGGCTGGCAGATCAATACCAGTATTGGCAAGGTTCACACAGCGCAGGCCGCAATTGCACTGGGACCTTGGGGCGAGTCGTTGGCACGTCGCCTGGGCTACCGTTTGAACATGGGTGTCAAGCGTGGCTACCATATGCATTTCGATAGCAGCACTGCATCGCTCTCGCATGTGGTGGTGGATGTGGACAATGGCTACGCGCTGGCACCGATGAAAAAAGGGATACGCCTGACCACGGGTGCCGAGTTCGCCCGACGCGACGCCCCATCCACTCCGGTCCAGCTCGAAACACTCGAGCCAATCGCACGTCGCCTTCTGCCTATTGGCGCTCGCTTGGAGGCATCGCCTTGGCTAGGGGCGCGCCCCTGCACCTCAGATATGCTGCCCGTGATCGGCGCTGCGCCAGCGCATCGGGGCTTATGGTTCTGCTTTGGTCATGCGCACCACGGGCTAACGCAAGCTGCCTCAAGTGGTCGACTGCTAGCGGAGATGATCAGTGGCCGCGAAACGTATATCGATCCTACGCCTTATCGGATAGAGCGGTTTTGATCGTAGCTCTCGGTGGTGAACGAGACTCGCAGAGCTTGTCATAGAGATCGTGGCGAAGATTGAAACTGGCGTCAAACAATCAACAGGTCCCCGACTGAGATTTTATCTTGACTAATTACGTTGGCGTATCATCCCCAATTAATGACTCGCTAGGAAAGTAGCAAGCAGTTAATCGCTAGGACTCTGACAGCGTAGCTAGCGCCTACTGAAATAACTAATACTCATTATGAAGCAAACCATTGTTACCCTGGATATGGAAGGCGTACTGACGCCGGAGGTCTGGATTGCCGTCGCCGAAAAAACAGGGATTGCCGAGCTGCGCCGTTCGACGCGCGATGAGCCCGACTATGACAAGCTGATGAAAGGCCGTCTCGCGCTGCTCGATCAGCACGGCCTTAAGCTGTCGGATATTCAGTCGGTGATTGCGACCCTGCCCCTGCTCGATGGCGCAAAGTCATTCATGGACAAGCTGCGGGCCGAGTTTCAGGTCGTGATCCTGTCCGACACCTTCGAGCAATTCGCGTCACACTTCATGCGTCAGTTGGGCATGCCGGCCCTACTGTGCCATACGCTGATTATCGAAAATGATCGAATCATCGACTACCAATTACGTATACCCGATCAAAAACGCAAAGCAGTTGCTGCATTCAAGGGTTTGAATTACCGGGTGATTGCCGCGGGCGACTCATTCAATGACACTACCATGCTGGCAGAAGCCGATGCCGGCTTCCTGTTTCATGCGCCACCAAATGTCATTGCCCAATTCCCGCAGTTTCAAGCAGTGGATGAGTTTGACGATTTGCTGCATCTGATTATGAGCGCAGCACAATCGAAATAAATCATGGCTGCAGGTTACTTGACCCGAAACCGAATCACTAACGGCCTGTTTTGATTATCTCGCTCGATAGACCCGCACGCCTCAGACCAAAAATATGAGCTCACTGGCGCCTGCTGCAAACACGCTATGGCGGCCGCCTGCGCCACCGCTTCGCTCAAACCTGAGCATTGGCTTGCGACTAATGATTGGTCGCTCTCCCGATCTGTTATTCACCCTGCCCAGAGACTGCTATACCAAGGATATTGTCAGCGTTCCAGTGGGACGACGTCCTGTGTTTATCGTCAACCACCCGGAGACACTTCGGCGCTTGTTCAGCGACAACCGCGAGTCTTATCCCAAAAGTGATTTGATGATCTCAACACTGGCACCACTGCTCGGTGACGGCGTGCTGCTGTCAGCAGGCAGGCGCTGGGAACACGACCGCAAGATGCTGGAACCCGCCTTCATGCAAATGCGGCTTGAAGCCCTATTCCCGAAAATGCTGAGCGCCATCCACGAGTGGATTGAACGCTTGGATTCGCTGGCAAACGATCACATAGTGAGCTTGGAGTCCGAACTCAGCCGTGTGACTGCTGACGTGATGTTCAGAATCTTGTTTTCACAAGCGATTCAAGGCGAAGCTGCGACAACGATTTACCATGCATTCACACGTTTCCAGCAACATAGCCCGCAATTCAATCTGCGGGTCGTACTCGCCAGTGATCCGTCACGGCCTGAACCGCTATCGCCCGTATTGCAAGAAGAAGCAAGCAAGATTCGCGGCACCATCGAACAGTTGTTGATACAGCGTGAGACGCAGCTTGGCGAAGGCAAGGTTTTTTTCGACTTCACACAGGCACTGATTGATGCGCGGGATGCTGCAGGAAACGCGTTCACGCGTAGTGAGCTAATCGATCAGCTTGCTGTATTTTTTCTGGCAGGTCATGAGACAACAGCGAGTGCACTCGCCTGGTGCTTTTTTATTTTGTCGCAGCAGCCCTATTGGTTGTCGCAATTGCAGTCTGAGATCGATCAGCAGCTCGCTGACAAACCATTTACCTACTCAGATTTCAAGCAAATGCCACTAACTCGGGCGATTTTCCGGGAAAGCATGCGGCTATATCCACCGGTGGCGTTCCTTACTCGACGCGCGATGCGTGAAGATAATTTCGGCAGGCTGCGCATTCCTAAAGATAGCTTCATCGTCGCCTCACCTTGGCTGGTGCATCGCCACCATAGGTTTTGGTCGCAAGCTGATCGCTTTGATCCTTCACGATTTATCGACCAAGATAACGCTCCATTGGCCGGTAGCTATATGCCGTTCGGCCTGGGGCCGCGCGCCTGCACCGGTGCAATGATTGCGCAGCTTGAGGCAACGCTGATCTTGTGTGAAGTATTGCGTCGATTCTCTGTTAAGCCGATGAATCCAGAGCGGGTGTTCCCGGTGTCGCGAGTCAGCGTGCGCAGCGATTGCGGCATGCCGGTCCAGTTTATTCGCCGACACACACGATTAAACTGAAGTTCAGATTAGACCAGCGCCGCTCGCCACCTTGGCGCAGAATCAATCCTCGAGAGTAGCCGAGACCTAAACATATGCCATAGCCGTCCGTTTTATTATCATTATGGAAAAGTTAGTGCACGAATCCCGGAAAATCTTGAACTCGGCGTGCATATCGGGCATAAACTTACGTCATCGATTGCGCCAACGTTCCGCCAGATCCCAAAGATGAATATCGTCGTCGACAAGCCCTCAGTCAACCCAGCAGCAGCCTCTCTGGCCAAAGCGCCTGCGATGCCCGCACCGGCAAGTGCCATGACAACGCAGGCACGTAAAGCAGCTAGTGCTCAGGGGATGCTAACGCCGCCCAGAACACCGGTCGAGGTTCCGTCACCCCGCCCGACACTGCCCACCGATGCGCAAAAAATGGTGCAGCAGTACCAGCAGGTGGTTGATCAGCTTAATCGTCAGATGCAGGCAGATGACCGCAACCTACGCTTTGGGGTGGACCGCAAAATTAATACCTTTGTCATCACCGTCACAGACAAACTGAGCGGCGAAGTGGTACGCCAAATCCCGCCCGAGTCGGTCATCCGCGTTGCGCATTCCATCGAGAACTTGAAAGGCGTGCTGTATAGCGCCGACGCGTGAGAACCATCGCTTTCTCACGCCGTAGGATTGATTGCAAACAGTGGCTAGTGCCACTCGCCAGATAATCCGTGCGACTCCTCCTGCTCGGTGCTACTGGCACCATCGGAAAAGCCGTTGCAAGCGCTCTACTTGACCGTGGCTATCACGTTGTGTGTCCGCTGCGGCAGCATGCTGACCACAAACACGCCGGGACTATGGCCGCTCATGCGGAAATACAGGTTGGTGCCGATGTGCGTACCGGTAGTGCGGGCACAGCACTACTGACGCAATTGGAAGCCCTACAACACGAACGCTTCGATGCCATCGTGTCATGCCTCGCCTCGCGTACCGGCGCACCCAAAGATGCCTGGGCAGTTGATTACGGAATGAATTCCCGCTTGCTCAAGTTGGCGCAGCAAGCGGGTATCAATCACTTCGTTTTGCTGTCTGCCATTTGTGTACAAAAGCCCCTGCTCGCCTTCCAACAGGCCAAGCTCGCTTTTGAGCAAGAGCTGATCAACTCCGGTCTTCAGTACAGCATCGTCAGACCAACTGCTTTTTTTAAATCGCTGTCCGGTCAGATACAGCGTGTGCGTGATGGCAAGCCATTCATGCTATTCGGTGATGGCCGGTTGACTGCTTGCAAACCGATCAGCGATGATGATCTTGCAGAATTCATCGCGCTTTGTCTTACTGATCGCAATAAATTCAACCAAATATTGCCGATTGGTGGCCCAGGTGAAGCGATCACACCGCTTGAGCAGGGTCATTATCTTTTCAACCAGCTTGGTATGCGGCCGCGCTTCATGCACGTACCCGTCGCTTTACTCAGCACCATCATTGTCGGTTTAGATGCGTTCAAGATTTTGTTGCCCTCATTGGCAGACAAAGCAGCGCTTGCAAAAATCGGCCGCTACTATGCCACTGAATCCATGCTGGTGTGGGACGAATCTCGCCAACGGTATGATGCAGATGCTACGCCCTCATTCGGTCACCAAACGCTGTTTGATCACTACGACCGCCTTATTGCAGAGGGTACGACGGTCGACCTTGGTGACCATGCTGTTTTTTGATTTTTTTCATCAGAATCGGAGGGGTGTTGTTAGCACTACCGTGTTGCAAGCACTGTACCCTCTACGGTTTATAGAATCGCGCTCGTTTACTATTAAGACTCTCATGCGATTGATCACTGCTTTGCTCAGCTTTTGCTGTGCTTCTCTTTTTTGGACAGGTCCTGCCATGGCGATTGAAGAGCCTCCGTTTCGCGTACTTCAATCCGATCCGCCTTTCGAGCATCGGCTGTATGCGGGTTTCGTGGTTGCCGAGACTGAAGTGGTCGGCGACTTCGACGCCGCCAGTCGCAGTGGCTTTCGACGGGTTGCGAGTTATATTTTTGGCGACAATCAAGCCCAAAGCGGGGGCAACCGAAAAATCGAGATGACCGCACCCGTCACCGTCGAGCCCAAAGAGCAAGGGTGGCGACTGCATTTTGTAATGCCCAGTGCAGAGTCACTGTCCAGCCTGCCAAAGCCAAACAATCCCGATATAAAACTACGTCAGATACCGGAGCATGCGGTAGCGGTAGTGCGCTTCAGTGGTTTTACAACGCAAGCAGCGGTCCAGGAGCAAACCACCAAGCTACGTAACTGGATGACGAGCAAACAACTCGACGCCAGTGGGCCGCCGCAAGTTGCGCGTTACAACGACCCGTTCACTCTTCCTTGGCGAAGACGGAATGAAATTCTGATTCCGGTAGCCCCGAGCCGCTAAAACGATTTACCGGCAACGATGAGCTGAGCAACCGAGTACCCCAGCCAGACCAGGCATTTACACAAGTGATTTCCCAAGGCAGTATTCCACCTGCGGCATTCAATACCCGCGCGATTGAATAAATAGTGCAAAATAAAAGCCAAATAGTGGCGACGAGATAATCGAGCCCCCATACTCGGTGCAGTTGCACCGGTTCGCCGTTCAACAAGAGCAATAAATACTTTTTCTTCGACCTCATCCCCATGCTGGAAATCACCGCGACCTGCCTGGTCATCACCGCACTACTCGCCTATCTTAATTTCCGATTCATTGGCCTTCCCATCACCATCGGCGTGATGGCAACGTCGCTTGGCCTGTCCCTGCTTGTGGTGACCTTAGGTTTTGCGGGGATCGATTTCGGTATGCACCAAAGAATGGAAGCGATGCTGCAAGCGATCGACTTCTCGAACGTATTGATGCAGGGCATGCTCTCGCTGCTACTGTTTGCCGGTGCGCTGCATATTGATCTATCCGAACTCAAAGCCTACCGCTGGCAAGTGCTTGGGCTGGCATTTTTCTCGACACTGCTATCCACCTTTATTGTGGGGATCGCTGCCTGGCTGGTGCTACCACTGATCGGCATACAACTTCCCCTGCTCTACTGCCTACTGTTTGGTGCATTGATTTCGCCCACTGATCCGATTGCCGTGATGGGTATCTTGAAATCGGCAGGTATTCCCAAAAATCTCGAACTGGTGATTGCCGGCGAGTCTTTGTTCAACGACGGTGTGGGTGTCGTGATTTTCTCCATCCTGGTGGGCATGCTGATGATGGGTAAAGTCCCGAGCTTTGACGAGGGTCTCGGGTTGCTAACACGTGAAGCGGGTGGCGGGCTGCTATACGGGCTGATACTCGGCTACATCACGTTTCGTCTGCTGGCCAGTATCGACAACTATCAAGTCGAGGTCATGATCACACTCGCCGCGGTGATGGGCGGTTATCTATTAGCGAGTAAATTGCATGTCTCTGGCCCATTGGCGATGGTGGTTGCAGGGCTAGTGGTGGGTAACCATGGTCGCGAGTTCGCCATGTCGCACACCACGCGTCAGTACGTCGATATGTTCTGGGAAATGATCGACGATATTCTGAACGCCGTACTGTTCGTGCTGATCGGTATGGAAGTACTGCTGATTGCGTTTTCGTTCAATCTGATGGTGGCAGCACTGATCATGGTGGTCATGACGCTGCTTGCGCGCGCGCTCACGGTTTGGCTGCCGGTCACTGCGGCACCCGAATATTTCAAACTACCCAAAGGTGCTGGCGTGGTACTGACTTGGGGCGGACTACGTGGTGGTATCTCGGTCGCCCTTGCACTGTCCTTGCCGCAAGGGCCAGAACGTGATGTGGTCTTGACCCTGACCTATGGCATCGTAGTGTTCTCAATCTTGATGCAGGGGCTCACGATCGGCCATGTTGCTAGCCGCGCTGTACGGGTAGATCCTGTGGATTCAGCGGCAGACACGACGCAAGCAAGGCCTTAGCTTAGGGCGCAGTGGCCATGGTGGCGTTTACTTTGATGTAAGGCCGGTTCCTGTCAAACCGCTGGTAGCTAAGCCAACCGCCGCGCCCACAGCGACTTCGCCGGCTATCTCAGCATTGCTTTTGCTAACACCGCCGCAGTTTTCAGCCATCTTGGCGGCATCTACATGATCCACCGTATCAAGCCCGGCATTTGCGGCCACCACCGGAAGCAGCAAGCCGCCCGATAAAAACAGAAGTACCGGTGAGGCGACCATGCGGGTGGTCTTGATATCTCGGTGCAGTTCCGCAGCCGCCAGGCTATCTTGGCAGCCCTGTGTCTTGAACTTGGGATTGCTGCGGTCGAGCCAGATCGCAGTCTGCTCAGAATGGCTCGCACAACCAGACATGCCCGCAATGAGCAAAAAGGCTGTGGCACGACGAGCGGTAAGGAATCGCATTAGACGAAATACACCGTCACATCTCGAACGTGTATTCTGGCAACTTTTGGAAAAGTTGTAAACAGGCAATTACTTGGCACCTATCGGGCCATCGGGTGAGGCAAGGCTCGCTGACGGCCACACCAAAGCCCGCCCGGTATCGGTCTCGAACCGCTTCAGATCCTCTGGCGTGTCCAGGTCCATCGCGTAATGGCGGTTGTCGGTCTCCAGCCATGCGATCTGCTCAGGATGCTGCTGACGCCAACGACGGCACATCCCGTCATCTTCTGCGGCCAGCCACTGCTGGCGTAAATCGGCACTCAAAATCACTGGGTTGCCGGGCACCCAGTTGCCATCGGGCGAACTCACCCGCGGCACGACCATCGACTTGTCACCCCGATGACGGTAGGCGCTGATCAGTGCCGTGATATCCGACGCGTCGATCATGGGCTGATCCGCCAATGCCACGATCACCGCATCCAATCGCGATGAGAGGGCTCGCAAGCCCAGCCGCACCGAGGAAGCCTGTCCATCGTCCGGCGCGGGATTACGCACTAGAGTGACCGGCGATGACGCCACAGCGGCTTCCACCTGCTCGGCATAATGGCCTAGTACCACCACCACCTCATCGACGTCAGCACCTGCGAGTGCGATTAATTGGCGCCTCACCAAGGGCACACCACCCAGCTCGAGCAGGCACTTCGGTCGGCTACCCATACGCGAAGCAGCGCCCGCCGCCAGTAATACGGCGCCGATTTTCATCGCACTCGCCTACCGGCAGGGAGATGGGTACAGCGCATTATTCAGCATCCTTCATTGATCGATACCAGGGCCATCAATGGCACCGGTGGATTGGACATCGTGAACGGCATTACCTAAGACACCCGCAAGATCTGGTGACAGGGTTTTGCTGCATCGACCTAGCGAACTCAATGTAGCATGCAGCCGCAACGGACGCGCGACTCGCCTCGGGAGAACATCGATGATTATCAGAATGAATATTTACCGCTGGTTGTCGAGCAGTTGGCTCAGCATGTGGCTGTTAATTGGCGCCGTACAAGCGGCCGATGTGCCACGGTTTAGCGTCGACAGCAGCTGGCCCAAGCCGCTACCGAACCAATGGCTATTGGGAGACATCGGTGGTATCGCGGTCGATTCACGCGACCATGTCTGGGTGTATCAGCGCCCCCGTTCGCTAACCGAAGATGAGCGCGGCGCAACACACGAGCCACCCAGCACGAAATGCTGCCGTCCTGCGCCACCCGTGTTGCAGTTCGATACCGACGGCAATCTGATCTCTGCCTGGGGTGGGCCAGGTCCCGGCTATGAATGGCCAGAGCGCGAGCACGGCATTTTTGTCGATGCGCAGGATCATGTTTGGATCGCGGGCAATGGCAACACGGATGCGCATGTACTGCAGTTCACGCGTGACGGTCGCTTTGTGCAGCAGATCGGACGCGCTGGTCAAATCTCCGGTAGCAATAGTCCAACTGATCTGGGCCGACCCGCAGTGGCGATCGTCGACACACCGACTGGCGAGTTGTATATCGCCGATGGTTATGCCAATCGACGGGTGTTGGTATTGGACGCTGCTACAGGTGCCTATAAACGTCATTGGGGTGCGTACGGCAACCGACCCGACGACACCGACCTCGGCAAATATGATCCTACTGCACCTCCCGCGAAACAATTTCGTGGCTCGGTACATTGTGTGCGGATCTCGAAGGAGGGTTTGGTATACGTGTGCGATCGGCTGAATAACCGCGTACAAGTATTTCAGCGTGACGGTAGCTTTGTGAAGGAATATTTTCTCGAACCTACAACACTGCATGTAGGTTCAGTGTGGGATATTGCTTTCTCTGAAGACGCCAAGCAGCGCTACATGTATGTGGCGGATGGCTCGAATAATGAAGTGCATATTCTCTTGCGTGCAACCGGCGAACCCATTGGTGCTTTCGGCCGTAGTGGCCGTCAGGCAGGCCAGTTCCACTGGGTGCATGGCATCGCCGCCGACTCGAAAGGCAATATTTACACCGGCGAAGTCGATAGCGGTAAACGCGTACAGAAGTTCCGGCGGCTGCCGGATTAATAGCCTAGCTCGCAAGAATCTGGATCACAGGACGGCGCTTCTCTTGAATCAGTGGCAGACAGCGCTTGTCATCCTGATAGATAGCGACGCAGTCCAGACATTGGAAGCATTCGCTGTAGCTGATCTGACCAGCGGGTGAGATCGACTGATAGTCGCAACGGTGACGACAAGTTTGACACGGCGTACCACAGGCCTCGCGACGTGCGATCCAGCCCCAGCGACGCAGGGGATTGAGTACCGCCAGCGCGGCACCTAAAGGACAGATGTAGCGGCAGTAGCCGCGGTATACCAGTACGCTAAGCGACAGCAAAGCAATCGCCCACACCAGATACGGCCAGTCGCGCACGAAGTACAAGCTAATGGCCGTTTTGAACGGTTCAACCTCAACGGCGAGCTCGGTTGAATTTGGTGCCGCCCAAATCGATCCGATCACAACCGCCAGTACGACGTACTTGATCCATTTCAGCCGACGATCAACGCTCGCTCGCAAACGCCGCGGTTTAATACCCAGACGTCGTGTGACAAGACTGATTAGCTCTTGCAGCGCACCGAACGGACATAACCATCCGCAAAACGTGCCGCGGCCCCACACGAGTAAAGTGAAACCGACGAAGATCCAGAGAATCACCGTCATCGGATCCACCAGCAAGAAGCTCAGGTCATTGCCCGTTGTAAGCGCATCGAGCGAGGCGGTAATGTTGACGATACTGAGCTGGCCCTGTGCATACCAACCGACAAAGCCCAGTGTGAACAGCAGATAGCCGACGCGGAATCCTAGTAGTCGGCGGTTACTCGCTGCGGTGGTACGTTGCCAGATCAGTGCAATACTCAAGACCACCAACCCACTCAGTAAGACGCCAATATCGACTGCACGACGTTCCCAAGCCTCAACCCATGGCGCCTCCAGCCCACGTGACAATGTGGCGCGCCAACCATGAAAGACATACGGCAACTCAAACTCGGTATACGCGACTTGATTCGGAAACGTACCAAAGCGCCGACCCAACCGAAAGCGCAACTCAAAAGCCTGATCGGGTTTTAGCGGCGTTGCGCTATCCACAATCAGTACATGCGCGCGGGCTCCGTTTGGATAACCTGGCTTCGCCATTGATTTGTCATAGGCGATCGAACGCAGGTGAATCTCTTTGCCATCCTGTTTCAGGATGAATGGCAAGCTATCGTCGATGCGCTGGCTCTCGTACATCATGTTATGCAGCGGCCCACTCTCAATGACGACAATGGCCTGACTGTCGCGCATATTC
Organism: Oxalobacteraceae bacterium; assembly: GCA_027485795.1. GTDB lineage: Bacteria > Pseudomonadota > Gammaproteobacteria > Burkholderiales > Burkholderiaceae_D > Pernthalerella. Next base: position 28,696 of record JAIXQK010000130.1, on the reverse strand, counting down.
GCCACCAGCAACCGCCAACCATCCTCGCCCATCAGATTGCGACCGATGGACGGTAAACTCGCTAACGCTACATGAAACTGAAGCGCGACTTCATCCGGCTTGGAAGCGGCTGTTTTATCAGCACCCGCAGCGCGAGTACTGGCAAAGGCTTTTTCGATTTGTCCGCGCGTCAGTGTGATTGGCTCTACCATATGGCGCGCCAGGAGTTGATCCCAACTGAGTGGTCGGACGTCTTGTTTCAGTAAATCGCCGCGTGTCAGGGAGACGGCATTACCTTCACCAAGAATGCTGCCTTTGCTCGCCGCCTCGAGATGAGCGCGTGCCACCGAAGCAGCAGATTGCATGATGGTGCGGTCCATCGCCTTAACTGTCACCGTGCCGGCTTGCACACCATGGAAGGTGGCGCGCTTCTCATCAAAAGAGGTACGCGCCCTAAAATCCAGAATATGGGTTTCGTGTCGAACCGTGATACCCACGTATTGATTCGCGAAATCCGTTAGCTTCGCAATACCCGCTTCCGATCGAAACAAGGGCTCGCGGTGATCGATTAAACGGGAGAGTAAAAATTTTCCTTCGGTATCGATCGCTACCAAGATATTGATGGGTTTGCCGCCGTAGCCGCGCACCGGTTCAAAGTCGATCGACTCGAATGCGTAACCAACTAATCTCGGTTTTTGGTCTTCAGCGACTGGATCACGCGAGAACAGAGGCCAGACCGGCACATTGGGGTTGATTTCACCGATCTGGTACTGGTTCGACAGAAAGTTGTCGACATCAGTTTTTTTTAGCGTGACCGCCATCGCCGCTGTCGGCAGCAGAAGTGCGATCAAACACCACCGGATTAACCGGAGCCCCCAATGTCCCATCTGTCTCTATCATTCTTGGTTTTCGGACCGCAACTGAAAATCACCACAAAAACATTTTGCAGCTGCGGTAGTGTCCCAGATAAGCGGACTGTTTATGAGCACCATGGTAAGGGCAGGCTTACGCAATTACCCCTGATGCCCAAGTGAATCCGAGGGTTAAATCCCGCCCAAGCGTTATGCTTTTTGCACCATACTTTGAACTTCAATCATGGCGTCGACCTACGGGCCCGTCGCCCCATCGAACGCTACAGCATTGCGGGCAATACCCATGCTATTTTTGGCGTAGCATCAAACGAGTTTGAATGAAGTAATTGGTTCTCCTGACGTGTAATCTCTGAATGCAAAACGTGTCGCAAACTCTGTTCGATAAATATGGTGGTGTCCCAGTTGTGACCGAGATCGTCAGGGATTTCTATAAGCGGGTCATGCGACGCCCCAACCTGCGCCGTTATTTTGTCAATGTGACGCTAGAGGCCGTGATTCACCATCAGATCGCGTTTGTATCGATGGTGATGGGTAAGACCCCACATGACTACTCGGGCCGCAGCATGAAAGAAGCTCACCGAGGTATTGGTGTCACCTCTGCGTCATTTGAACTTGCTGCTCAGCTGCTATCAGACACCCTGGTCGCAGCCGAAGTCGAGCAAGACGATATCGACGCAATCATGAAAAAAGTGGCCTCACTGCGGGCGGATATCGTCGAGAGATAAGTGTATGTTGGAGTGATACGGCAAGTTGCCACCAACAACGCCAGCAGCTTTTTGGTGGCGAGTTTTAGAGTCGGACTTCGACGGGTCCGATCACATCCAGAATCTTCCAAAGCGCAATCGACACATCGTTCGACGCTTCTTCATCTTCTAGCATGGTATCAAGTTCGGAGACTGTCAGTCGCTTGAACGCATGCGCTGCGGCGTCTGCTTGCTCTTCGCGTAATTGCATGGCGACGCTAAGCTCATTGACCAGCGCGTCTTTGTCGAGTTGTTGAACCGCGATCTGCACTGGTTTGTGCATCGCCTGCAGCGCACTGGAAAGCACGGTCGATGAGGCCTCGAGGGACTTGGACGTCAGCACCGGAACAGAGCGTTCGAGGAAGCGCTCAAGCGCACAAATCTCGCCGCGCTCTAGGTCAATAAAAAATTCGGAGGGTGTACTCATGCTTCCCCGGCTCGTTGGGTGTCGCTTTGGCCGACAGCGCGGCTTGGGCGGATATCCTGTGACAGGCGGAAACTACCACAGACCTTGGTAACAATCCAAAGCTTAATCGGCAGTAGCGCTTTGATTATTAGCCGATGATTGTCGAACTTTTAATTTCCTTCCAACGAGTGCTTCAGCCGTGAATGTCTGATGATTATTAATAAAATAGAAAATCATTTTTTGTTTTCACCTCACCCCGCTCAAGGTTAGACTTCGACCTAGTGGCACAGGACTCAAGCGCCGTCGCGCTATCACCATCGCCTCGACTCATTAGCAGCACCTGAACATGATGCAGGCTTCTTTGGAGGACCCACCCCATGGAACACCAAGCCAACGCAGCAACATCGGCTCAATCCAACGAGCCGCAAACCATTGACGCTGACAATACTGCGCCGCATAGCGTCGACCGCCCTCTCATAACGCCGAAAGAGTTTATTCGTGCGATCTACACGCTGAGTGGCGCCGCCATCGTGGTGCTCAGTCTGGCGATCTGGTTCATGATGAGCTTGGCCTGAATCGATCTGATCGGAAGTCCAAGCCCTTACTGATGGAGGACCACCATGGTCTACGCATTCTTTGCCCTGATTTTTGTCGCTCTTCTGCTGGTCATGCGGCAGACTTTTAGCCAGCTCCACAACTGGCGCTCAAGCGGCGAGCACTGATCTTCCGCTGTTCCGTCGGGCGGCACCCAGCCGACCTTCTACCCCTGACTGATAGAGATTAGCCCGCGGGCGGTTTTTCCTATTGATACTTTAGTATAATCCGCTGTATGTCCCCCCTGGTACCTGCAGCGGACAGGGAGCATCTCTCTCGGGTCCGGGCGTCGTTGGCGCAGGATGGCCTTGATTTGGCCATGATCGGTCACGACCGTCTGCAACTGCTGGCCTACGCCGCCGCTATCGCTACTGGGCTGGCGGACCAAGGCGGTTGGCAGGTCGAGAAGTATGACCCGACGCAGCTTGAGTCCCTACTCGCCGATTTGACGCTGGCGCGTTTTGACGGCGCGCTGCAGACGGTCTCCGGGCAAGCAGCACGCCAGCATGGCCGACCACTGCACAACTGTTTGCTGTTTATCCCCGATGCACAAAACCTTCCGCCGACACAGCTGCGTCAGCTTTTACGCCTGCTGCATGGCACTGGTCATCGACGTCTGCGTATCGTCGCGCTGTTTAGTAGCAGTGCACTCGCTTGCGAAGCGCAAGTAGCGGAGTTAGGCACGCGAGTAGCGCGCTGGTATTTGGATGAAGCGCCTAGCCATCTACCTGATCACGCCATGCTGAGTGCAACACTTAATCACTCGACGAGATCTGCCCGGCGCCAAAGATCGCCGCTCTCTCGCCAGCATAAGCCTGTGCGGGCGGGCTTCACGCTGGCGGCAAGCCTCATTTTGGCGCTATTGTTCGGGCCTACACTTTGGCCTGGCAACGATGAGGTCGCTCGTATATTCACGCAAACGCTTTCGCTATCACCCGCGAATACAAGCCCAACTTCAGCCACAAGTACGCTGGCTGGCGTGCCTATATTCCTGCCACCAGAAAAGAAAGCATTAGAGCTCGAGCGCATTAAAACTAACGATGCAGCCGACATCCTCGACAAAGACGAGACAGCCACCGACACGCTCAACAAAGCCGAAGCACCTGTTACCGACAGCGGAGCATCCAACTGATGAACCTGTCGAGCGATCTGCTGCTGTTCTTCCTTCTCGCAAGTCTCGCGCTGATTGCCTTGGATGTGGCACGTTACCCGATCGCACCGAGGCCACAGGATTACGCAGTATGGGTGGCGGCATTTAGCTTGCTGGCACATCCAGTGGCCATGCTGGTTGCCGAACGATTTGCACTGACCGGTGATCTGACGCCATTTTTGGCATTCGATTTGATTGCTGCGGCGACAATCGCTGCAGCCGCAGCGGGTCGTATCCCCGGAGGTAGGGCATTTTTTCCCTTGGTGATCTTGGTTGCGCTAACGCTGGGTATCGGCGTGCAGCAACTGCCCACACGCGGCGCAGGAGTTACCGGGCCACTGATGGCCTCCCTGCTCCTGTGTGCGGCATTTGCGGGGGCCGCCGCTGAATGCAGCCGACACGCGCGCTTGCATGTAATGTCACAGCGCGTCGTCATCATGCTTGCGCTGCTGTGTGGTATCGGTGCGCTATTGCAATTGATGATGGTGCTGGTCGCTGTCGGTCTGCCGCCTAATACGCCTGAGGTGGCAGATGTACGCACGCTTACAACAACTGCTATCAGTCTGTGGCTTTTACTGAAGCTACTGATTATCAGCTGTGTACTCGCTCTGCGCAGTGCCAAGCACAGCGCATGGCTTGATCGCGTTGCGCGCCAACTGGTCGATAAAGCCAATGCCAGCACCAATGATCTGCTGGTGGTATCACAAGCTTTTTATCAGTTGCCCGCCGCAATGCTGGTCACGGCGGATGACGGTCGCATCCTGTTCGCCAGCGCTCAAGCAAGGCGTCAGCTTTCCTACCCCGACACCACAGATCGTTTGCTAGAAGACCTATTCATCGCAGCGCAGCCGATCGGCCAACAACAAGTACGCGCGATGTTTGAACGGCCTGATCGTCAAGCCGAACTCGTACAAATCCGCATGACCAGCGTCGAGTGCGGCGGACAGTCTTACCATCTGATGCAATTAGATAAGCTGCCCTTCGACTATGACATTCTGCGTAGCCTGCTGGTGGATACCCACAATGATGCGCCCCACGAAGCTAGCGGTCTGCTCGATCATCATTTTGCGATTGCAGCGATGGCAGATGGTTGGTTCCGTCTGCTCGACCCGATCGACCGCTATGCTGGCGCCGGCATGTTCTGGGACAAGCTACGACTACTGTCGGATAACGACAGCGAAATTTCGCATCTGGAAAACGGTATCGCAACTGCCAACGAAGCGCATGGCTGGTTGTTATTGCGACGTGGCGGCGGGCTCTCGGTATCACTCAGAAAAATGAAAACGCCCGATTACAAACTGTTCTACCGCGTGCAGATGACGCTGGTGGATGATGTGTCGCGCACTGGTGCAGACGCGCCCTACGCTGCCAGCCGTGAGGCGAGGCTATGAATCGCTTCCGGCACGAGCCACAGTTGCAAACTACCGTACTCGGCAAAATGATCGAGCGGGTACGGCGCGAGCATCACCTGAGCACTGTGACGCTGGCCATGCTGTCCGGCTTGAGTGATGCACAGATTCGCGCAATTGAAGAAGGCGCATCGCATACCTTCGTCGACGAAGCACATCGTATCGATTGCGCGCGTCGAATCGGGATCGCAATGGGCCTACCCGAGACCTATTTTTTGCAAACCGATAATGCACCTGCTGAGCAGCGCGTGCCCCCCATCGAAGCAGCGCCAGTGGATGGGATTAGTCGCGCCATGTGGGGCCATTTACCGGTTGCCGAACTCAGGGTACTCGCCTCGGTGCGGGCTACAGAGCCGCTACCTGAGCTGCAGCAACGTCGTAGCGGTTCGCCCATGCTGATTGCATTGATCCTTGCCCTGCTGCTGGCAGGATTGATTCTGGGATTGAGCTTATTACGCTAGATTGTCATTTACAATCGCGTCCATGCATGTTCCCCCCTCCCTGCTGATCATTGATGATCACCCCATCATTCGGGTTGCGCTAGCCGATGCATTGCGCAAACGATTCCCGCGCTTGCGGCTAGAGGCTGTCGGTGATGCAGAATCTGGTATCGTCTTACTCAAGCAAGAGGTCAAGAAGCGCAAAGCGCAGCCTTGGTTGGTGCTGATTGATCTCGGCCTTCCCGGCATTAGCGGACTCGCCGCGATCACGCAGCTACTCGCGCTGAGTGAATCGGTACAAGTGATCGCGATCTCAGGCAATGATGATGCGCTGCAAGTCGGCGCATGCTTGGGCGCTGGCGCCGCTGCCTTTATCAGTAAAGCAGCACCCACCGATGATGCAATTACCATCGTGGCGCAAGCGGTGGAGGGCACGCTACTCAAAGGTACCTGGTTGTCGGCGCGTGGCTTGGCAGATAGCTCGGCACTCACCCGAATCGCACTCACCGAGCGACAGGTACAGGTACTGTCGATGATTTGCCAAGGTATGAGCAATCGCGAGATTGCCGATCAACTCGGCATCACCGAGATAACCGCAAAATCGCATGTCGGCGGCATCTTCCGCGAGCTTCATGTAGCCAGTCGTACCCAAGCAGTCCTGGTGGCTCAAAAGCTTGGCCTGTTCGTGAACAACCATTAAATGATGAGTACCACCGACAACATTGCTGGGATGTTTTTTAACCTGTATCACTAGCCAGATAGGTTCTATTCTGGCTCAGTAAAGAGAGTGGCATTAATCGCTGCGCGTAGCTTTTCAGTACTAAACGGACGCTGCAGCAAAGTCACTCGTGAACCTACTTGTCGCTGCAGGTCGCTAAACGGTGATTCATCACTGCATAACAGCACCGGTATGTTGCTGTTAAATTCATCATTCATACGCGTAATGACTTGAGCGACTGACTCGGATTGCATTTGCGCATCCACCATCAGCAAACTAGGTATACCGCCCTGTATGGCCAGTTGTCGTATGGCGTCATCGCTACTGCCCGCCACGATGACTGAGATGCCAATACCCGGGGCTAGCAGGCGAAGTGCATTACCTACATCCGGGTCGGCATCGATACATACCATCAAGGTATTCTCGGGTGGCTCGAACAACACCTGCGGCAATAAACGCTCAATCAAGTAAGTCTCAGCTAGCGCCACCTGTTCGATGCCGGTAATCGCTTCGGTTACCAATGGTAGATCGATCGCAAATACCGAGCCGATACCCACATGACTACCGAGTGAGATACGGGCACCAATCCGGGCGGCAAGTCGACGTGCAATCGCCAGACCCAGCCCCACACCCTGCGTCGTCATGGCAGCATGATCGCCACGCGTGAATTCGTCGAAGATTTTTTTACGCAATCCGGCAGCAATACCAGCACCCGTATCAATCACTGCGATACGACAGCGCCCTCCCCGTCGTGAGATCCGTAAGCGAACCCCACCACGCTGGGTATAACGCATCGAATTACTGATGAAATTGCGCAAGATGCGCTCGAGCAGTCGAGGATCAGTTTGCAAGAAAAGCGCTTCATGCTCGGGAGCGCGCAGGGTCAGCGTAAGACCTAAATCCTCTGCCATACGACGATGCTGCGCCACCATACGCTCGCAGAATTCGCGGGCATCGATACGTTCAATCGATACCTCCAGCGCGCCACTGTCGAGCCGGCTGACATCCAGCATGCTGTCGAACACATCGTTCATATAGCCCATGCTTTGCCGCAGACGCAGCAGGCTTTCGGTAGCGCGTGATCGCTCGGCGGTATCCAGTGAGGCATGCGCAAGACTGCGCTCGACGCTACCCAAGTAGAGATTAATGGCCTGCATCGGCTGCTTCAGGTCATGACTGAATGCCGCCAGAAAGCGAGACCGATCGACCTCGGTATCGCGCAGAGCCAGGCGACGCTCAGCCAGCTCTTGCAGCATGTCGTCGATACGGCGGCGGCGGCGCTGCTCACGTACCTGCCGAATCAGCAACCAAACCGCGAGCGCCGTCAGGAGCAAGCCGATCAGCAGTACGGCCAGTGCGAGCGTCATCGTGGGAAGTAGCGCCGCCAGGTCAGCCACGCGAGACCTCCTGCGCGCCCGACCACTGCTGTGGCTGAATAAAATTTCGCATCAGCATGTTTCCCGCAAGATATGGGCTGTATTATACTTTAGTGTGAGTGCTAGTCGTAGCCAAAGGAGCAATCAAGCCGATGCAAAAACCACCGCAGCCGCCCTTTGGCGAGCCCAGCGATACGTGGGGAAGTACTGCGCCAGAGGATGCGCGCGGCCGCAGCAGCGGCAACCCGTTTGGGCGCGCATTCCATGGGCCAGCTTCACCACCACCGCGTACAGGCACGCCGAGCAGTTCGCGACTGGACGCCGGCGCTAGCATGGGCGAAGACCTCGGCTTGGGTCGCCTGCCGCCCGGCTTTGGCGATCTGGCGCGCCAACTCAGCGAGACCAATTTATTGGTCGATCGCGCCATCTCATCGATTAGCGCCGAGCCCGGCCAGAGCAGCCCGGCAGAGACATTGGCAGAGCTAGGCGATAGCCTCAGTCAGTTATTCACGCAGCTGGATCAAGGGGTCGGCGATGGCGACGGCCCCTGGCAAGGCATCACCGAAGCGCTGCGCGATCTGGCCGAAAGAATTGAGCGGCGCGAGCAGCTACGCGCCGAGCTGCAGCTGACCCAGCATGCGATCGATAAGGCCAAGGCGCGCGTGATCGACCAGATTCAGGACGCCGCCCGCATCGAGCAGGAGCGGCTGTCGGTGACCCGTTTGCGCAGCCAGCTGGCGTCCGTCATGGCTGACAAGCTGCTGAATAAATTGCGCTAAGCCGGGGTGGACAAAATCTTTCTTTTCTACTTGCACCAATACTAAAGTATGGTTAGTATTGCCGCGGAGAACTAATATTGCGTGGCCGGTAGTGCCCGCACCAATGGAGGTATCAAGCTATGGCTGAGAGTCTGCAGAAATGGGTTGGCCGCAATCGCCCGCCCCGTGTCCAGATCACTTATGACGTCGAGATCGGTGATGCCATCGAAAAGCGCGAGTTGCCGCTGGTCGTCGGTGTGCTAGCTGATTTAGCGGGTAAGCCTGCCAGTGCGCCACCCAAAATGAAAGACCGGCGCTTCGTCGAAATCGATCGCGATAACTTCGACGAGATCATGGCCAAGATCGGTCCGCGACTCGATATGAGCGTACCGGACATGATGAAAGGTAGCGGCAATCTGAAGATCGAGCTCACACCGAAGAAGTTTGCCGACTTCCACCCAGAGGCCATTGTTAATCAGGTACCGCGCCTGAAAAAACTGCTGGAAGCACGACTTGAGCTGCGCGACCTGTTGGCCAAGCTGGACGGCAATGATGATCTCGACGGTCTGCTAGCAGGAATCGTAAAGAACACCGAAGGCCTGAAACAAATTCGTAGCGCTGCTGGTGGCGGCGCGAGCAGCGCAAACGACAAGCCCGCTGCGAAGAAAGAAGACGATAAGCCCGAAGCGAAGTCTGACGACGCACCAAGCGCTGAATAACCAATAACGATCGCAGGTAATCCTCCGCATCCTGACCGAGACGAGTGACCGACATGGCAGACACTAAATCCTCCTCCTCTGGCGCTGGCGCTTCTGGCACCGGTAGCCTCCTGGACCAGATCGTCCTGAACGGCAAAATGGCCAACGAGCCTTCGCAAGAGCCGTACGCGAAGCGAATGCTGAGCCAGTTCGCCTCGCAGATTCTCGACGAAGACATGAAGTTCAGCCCTGACAAGGGCGTAGTCACGATGATCAACGAGCGTATCGCCGAGATCGATGATCTGCTCACCAAGCAGCTGAACGCCATCATGCATCACCCGGAGTTTCAGGCGCTGGAAGGCGCATGGCACGGTCTGCACGATTTTGTGTTCGGTAGCGAGACCAGCACCCGTCTGAAAATTCGCCTGATGAGCGTCAGCAAGCAAGAACTGCTGAATGATCTCGAAACCGCGGTCGACTATGACACCAGCGCACTGTTCAAAAAAGTGTACGAAGAAGAGTACGGCACCTTTGGTGGCTATCCCTATTCGGTACTGATCGGCGACTACTACTTTGGCCGCCACCCACAAGATATGGCGCTGCTGGAGCGTGTTTCCAAAGTAGCGGCAGCAGCTCACGCGCCCTTCATCTCGGCAGCTGCACCTGCATTGTTCGACATGAAGCGCTTCACCGAACTCGGTGGCCCGCGTGATCTGTCAAAGATTTTTGAGAGCGCAGAGCTAGCCACTTGGAAGGCCTTCCGCGAAGGTGAAGACTCGCGCTATGTCGCGCTGACCTTGCCACGCTATCTGGCACGCCTGCCCTACGGCAACAAGACCAAACCTGTCGAGCAGTTCGGGTTTGAAGAAGACGTGGACGGTAAAGACCACGACAAATATCTGTGGTCGAACAGCGCCTATCAGTTAGGTTTGCGGATTACCGATGCGTTTGCCAAGTTCGGCTGGACCACTGCGATTCGTGGTGTTGAGGGCGGCGGTAAAGTTGAAGGCATGACCGCGCACACTTACCAAACTGACGAAGGTGATATCGCACTGAAATGCCCAACCGAGGTGCTGATCACTGACCGTCGTGAAAAAGAATTGAACGATCTCGGTTTCATTGGCGTCGTTAACGCTAAAGGGGCAACTTACGCTGCTTTCTTCGGCGGGCAAACGGTCAACAAACCCAAGGTCTATAACAAAGATTTGGCAAATGCGAATGCCAACCTTTCGGCACGCCTACCTTACATGTTGGCAGCCTCGCGCTTTGCGCACTACGTAAAGGTCATCGCACGTGACAAAGTCGGTAGCTTCCAGACCCGCGACACCCTGCAAAGTTATTTGAATACCTGGATCGCGGACTATGTTTGCCTGAGCGAGTCCGCGCCACAAGAGACTAAGGCGCGCCTGCCATTGGCCAGTGCTCGGGTGGATGTGAGCGAGATTCCAGGACGCCCAGGTGCTTACAGCGCCGTCGTGTTTGTGCGCCCGCACTTCCAGATGGAAGAGTTGACTGCCTCGATCAGGATGGTGGCCGAGCTCCCGGCCCCAGCGGCTTGATCGTCAACGCGGATAACTCACAGCGACAGCATACTCGCGAACCGATAAAAGGATAACGACACCATGGACAACAGCAATATTCTGCTACAGATCGAAGGCGTTAAGGGTAGCAGCACCTTGGCCGACTATACCGACCAAATCGAGTGCTACTCCTGGACATTCAACGTCGTGCAGCCCAGCAGTAATACCAAGTCAGGTACCGAGCGTACAGCGGCGAACCCGATGTTCTCCGATATCACCATCTCGAAAGAAACGGATATCTCGTCAACTGAGTTATTCCGTTTGTGTGCGACCGCTAAAGAAATCCCGAAAGTGACTCTCACGATTCTGCGGAAAGCAGATGAAGAGAACAAGCCGATGATCATAATCGAGATGGAGAAAGTTATCGTCAGCAACTACTCGGTCTCTGGTGGTGGTGACCCTCGGCCGATCGAAACGGCATCGCTCAATTTCGTCAAGATAAAGATGGAATACCACCATCAAAATAACGACGCCAAGATCGCAGGCAAGACCGATTTCGGCTACGACCTGGCGATCAACAAAAAAGCTTGATCCCTTGTTACCGGCGATCCGCCACGATAGAGGTGAAGCTCGATGTCATTCCTGTTCCCGGGTGGGCCCATCCCGCTGTTCGACAAGCTCGACCAGCGCGCTGCGCCGACCGGGCTTGAAGCTGGTCAGGGGCTTTCTGCCGATGGCGTCGAGGCCTCAGTTGAGCGCGAGCTGCATCGCTTACTGAACTCGCGCTCTCGAATCAATCTGTCCGAGTTCACTGAAGCAAATCTCACCGTCTGCGATTACGGCATTCCGGATTACACCACCCTGTCAGTTCGCAGCGATACCGATCGAGTTCAGATCGCCACTGCAATCACCTATGCGATTCAGCATTTTGAGCCGAGACTTGTCAACGCCACAGTGACACCGCTCGGTGCTGCCAACGGTATAACGATTGCACTATTTCAAATTGATGCCGATCTACCGATTGCGAATACCGTACGTCGCGTGCGTTTCACGCTGGCTGGCGAAACGCCACTCATAGCCCACACCGCTTCGAATACAGCAGAGGTTCTTGCATGAATTCACGCGCGGGCGACAACGAACTGCTGGATTATTACCTACGCGAGCTGGATTGGTTGCGTACGCAAGGGCGCGACTTCGCGCGGCGTTACCCCAAAGTCGGCGCACGTCTAGATCTGCACGGTGGCGAGTCACATGATCCCCATACCGAACGACTGATTGAATCCGTTGCATTTCTGGCGGCGCGGGTACGACGCGATATCGACTCAGATTTTCCGCAAGTCGCCAGCGCACTACTGGAAAACCTCTACCCTTCGCTGTTAGCACCACTGCCATCCATGACGGTGGTGCAGATGTCGCTCGGCGCAGCGCAAGGCAAGGTTACTGCTGGGCTAGGTGTGCCACGTCACACAGCCTTAGTCACTAACGCTGATAGCGGCGAAGAAGTGCGCTTTCGTACCGCATGGGACAGCACACTATGGCCGCTACATATCGCTGACGTAAAAGTCGATGATGAGGGCTATATCGCTCTGGTGATCAAGGCGGACGACGGCACCTCACTCGATGAGTTAGAACTCGATACCCTGCGCATTCATCTCGCCGGTGATGCAGTTACCGTAGCTACGCTATATGAATGTATGGCGGTTCGCTTGAAGGGTATGTATGTCGCGAACGCATCTGGAACGACGATCGCAAGCTTGGCCGCCAAGCAGTGTCAGCGCCTTGGTTTTGATGCTGAACATGCGGTGCTACCGCAAGCGCCGGGTGCTCATCCGGCGTATGGCTTGCTGCAAGAGTATTTTGCATTTCCAGCGAAGTTCCATTTCTTCGATATTCACGGCTTTCGTGCCCTCAAGCTCAGCGGTCAGCAATTCAGCTTAAAACTAGATGTCGGTGCCGCATCCCGAAAGCTGCGCGCGCTGAATGCGGATAACTTCCGTCTTGGCTGCACGGTAGCAGTCAATCTATTCCCGCGCACCTCGGAGCCTATTCAGATTGATCACACCCAGCATGAGGTGATGCTAGTAGGTGACCGCGCGCGTGAAGCCTCGACCGAGATTCATTCCATCCAGCAGGTCACCGCTTCTGAGCCTGGCTCGGATCAACCCATGCAGCTACGCCATATCGCTGCCATGCAAAGTGGCGAAGCCATTGATGATGTGTTCTGGGTCGCACGACGTGAGCGTAGTCTGCGAGGTGACATTACCGGTACCGATTTATACCTGTCGTTTGTCGATCGACGGCAAGAGCGGCGTGCGCCCTCTGCCGTTGTGTACGCCAACACCTTATGCACCAACCGCGGCTTGGCGGAGCAGATCACACCGCAAACTCTGCTAATCGGCGAAGGTGTCTCGAATGGATTGCAGATCTGCTGTGTCAGCGAACCCTCGCGCCAGCGCATCCCACCACTCGGTAGCGACACCTTGTGGCGTCTGGTATCACTACTCAACCTTCAGCATCAGTCCTTGATCGACACCGCACAAGGTCGTGATCACCTGCGTGAATTGCTCTCTTTGTTTAGCTCAGAGCAGCAGCGTGATCTGGAGCAGATTCGCGGTATTCAACGCCTCAGCGCGCGTGCAGTGACGCGGCAGATCGGTCACGAGGCTTGGCGTGGTGTCTGCCGTGGCACAGGCGTGCGGCTGGAGATTGATCCGGATGGATTTGTCGGTAGCTCGTCGGTGTTGTTCTCTGCCGTGTTAGCGCATTTCTTTGCGCTGTACACCACCGTGAATTCCTTCGTCGAACTGGGTATTTGGCGCGGTGATGAATGTCTGGTGCAATGGCCGCCAATGAGTGGTTCACAGGAGTTGCTCTAGATGAGCGCGCGTGACCCTGACATGCAGTTGATCCCTGCCCTGCTCGAGCAGCCGCAGGGCTTTGATCTCTTCCAAGCCATCAGCCTGCTTGAGCGCGCAGGTATGGCCGATGGCCACGCGGCGCTCGGCACCGACCACGGTACCGAAGCAGTTCGGCTATCTAGTCATATCTCGCTCGACTTTGACGCCAGTGATGTACGCGATGCACGCCGCGGTGCTGTCACTGGCGAGCCATACACGCTAAGTACACCGGTACTTTCGTTGTTGGGTCAAGCAGGGCCGATGCCCTCAGCGTTTACCGAGATGGTGATCGCGCGTAATGCGGTCAGGGATTTTGCAACTGCCGAGTTTTTGGATATTTTCCATCACCGGTTGCTGTCCTTGTTCTACCTTGGTCGTAAACGTCACCGCCCTTCGGTCGGTGGCGATGCCAATACAGCCAGCATCGGTAGCGCGACGCGACGCTTATGCGGAAGCACTGAACAAGTACCGCGTGATGCAGGCCGATGGCTACGTCACGCTGGTTTACTTGCGGGTGCGCCGCGCTCAATTGCTTCGCTGTGTACCTTGCTGGCAGATCGTTTCCAGATTAGTTTTCGAAGTGAGCAATTTGTCGGCCGCTGGTTGCCGCTCGAGGCGGATGATCTCACTCTCCTAGGCGATGAAAACCGTGCCCCAGCACTGGGTCAAAACGCGCTACTGGGCCGACAAGCCTGGGATCAGTCGGCAGCGATTCGGCTGTACGCCCATGATCTACCGCTGCCACGTGTAATGCAGCTGCTACCGGGTGGTGAGCAGCATGAGGCATTCAAAGCCACGGTACGCGACTTCATGCCATCGGCACTCAGCGTTGAGGTCTGGCTGACACCGGCTGCGGAGACCGTCACCGCAGCATCCTTCAGTACAACGGGCCGCCCACGTTTAGGTTGGAATGCCTGGGTAGCAGAGCGCAGTGCGCGCGATACAGCGGCTTCTACTGAAGCACCGCCGCCGGCGCGTTTCTCATTTGACTGTGCGCATCATGAGCACTGAACTGCGCACCCTGATACAGCGGCTGGATGATGAAAGCCGCGCCGCTATGGAACGCGCAGCTGAGTTATGCGCGCAGCAGACGCATTTCAGTGTCGACCCCGAGCATCTATTGGTAGAGCTACTACGCGATAAAGATAGCTCGCTACAACGACTACTCAGCCATTTTCAAGTGTCTGGCGCACGCGCGCAGTCCCAGCTACAAGACGCACTCGATCAACTTAAACGCGGCAACGGACGCACGCCCGTACTGTCCGAGCATCTGCCGCGCTTACTCGAAAACGCTTGGTTGATCGCTTCGGTACAACTGGGCGAGAGTCGTATCGATGCAGCTTGTTTACTGCTCGCTGCGTTGGAATCCGATACCCTGCGTGGCATGCTGCTGGAATCTGCGCCCAGCCTGCTGGACCTACCGCGCGAAAGCTTGCGCCAGCAGTTGCGTAGTCTGTCGGGATTAGCCTCTGGTGCGGGTTCGGCCGCCAGCACGACGGTATCGAAACCACTCACTTCGTCCACACAAGGCGAACGTCAAAAGACACCGGCACTTGATCAGTACACGCTGGATCTAACTGAACAAGCAAAACAAGGCCAGCTCGATCCAGTGATCGGGCGTGATGAGGAAATCAATCAGCTGATCGAGACCCTGCTGCGCCGCCGCCAGAACAACCCCATCCTTACCGGTGAAGCCGGTGTCGGTAAAACTGCCGTCGTAGAGGGTTTTGCGCAACGCGTCGTGAAGGGCACAGTGCCCGCGCCGTTAAAAGATATTTCAGTGCGAGCACTTGATCTTGGCTTACTACAAGCCGGTGCCGGCATGCGCGGCGAGTTCGAGCGCCGTCTCAAAGACGTCATCCTCGAGGTGAAAGCTGCATTACCGTCCGTTGTATTGTTTATTGATGAAGCCCATCAGCTGATTGGCGCCGGTGGCAGCGAAGGCGTGGGTGATGCTGCTAACCTGCTCAAGCCTGTGCTGGCAAGAGGTGAATTGCGTACCATCGCAGCGACGACCTGGTCTGAGTACAAGCAGTATATCGAGCGTGACCCAGCATTAACGCGCCGCTTTCAGGTGGTGAAAGTCGCCGAGCCAAGCACGGATACCGCTATCGCGATGCTGGCATCGATTGTGTCGCGCTTGGAAGCGCACCACGGTGTCACCATCACTGAGGGTGCGGTAAAGGATGCGGTGAATTTATCACACCGCTATCTACGTGCACGGCAGCTGCCGGACAAAGCGATCAGCCTGCTGGATACAGCCTGTGCGCGTATCGCGCATAGCGTTTCCGACGGCGCAGCCGATAAGGCAAGCAGGACTCACCAACAGAACACCGATAAAACTCAAGCCTGCGTCGACACTGAAGCGGTCGCCAACGTGCTGTCGAGCTGGACCGGTATACCGCTCGGTCGTATGCTGGCCGATGAGCAGCGTACCGTGCTTGAGCTGCACAAGCGTCTGCAGGAAAGAATCATCGGGCAGGATGAAGCGCTAGAAGTCATGGCACGTCGTATCCGCAGCCATCGCGCCGAACTGGATGACGAAGCAAAACCAGTCGGTGTTTTTCTACTGGTCGGCCCTAGTGGTGTCGGCAAGACCGAGACCGCGAATCAGCTTGCCGAGCTGCTGTATGGCAGCCGTGAGCACATGGTCACTATTAATCTGTCTGAGTATCAGGAGCCACATTCGGTGGCTGGCTTGAAGGGCGCGCCACCGGGTTATGTGGGCTATGGTCGCGGTGGTGTACTAACCGAAGCGATCCGGCGTCAGCCCTACAGCCTGTTGCTACTCGATGAGATGGAAAAAGCGCATCCGGATGTGCTTGAGCTGTTTTATCAAGTGTTCGACAAGGGCACGATGGAAGATGCCGAAGGCACCTCTATCGACTTCCGTAACACCCTGATCCTGTTGACCTCAAATGCAGCACAAGAGGTGGTGGTTGACGTCTGCCGACAGCAAGCGGATGCCAGCCTGGAGCAAATCAACGCTGCGCTGCGCCCTGCACTACTGCGCCAGTTCCCGGCGGCATTTTTAGGTCGTCTGATCATCGTACCCTACCGCCCTATCGCGGACACCGAGCTACTTCGTATCACTGGGCTGAAGCTGGATCAATTGGCAGAGCGCGTACAGCGTCATCACGCTGCGCAATTGCAATGGGACGCTAGCGTTGCCGATGCGATCGTTACACGTTGCCATGAAGTCGAGAGTGGCGCGCGAAACATCGACCACATCATTACGCAGTCCTTGCTACCCGAACTCGCTACCGAAGTATTGGCGAAGATTGCGGCCTCTGAGCATTTCAATCAGGTCACCCTCGGCGTCGATCAGCGCACTGGATTTCGCATCAGTCTGAATCAAGTTGGGGAGCCCGCATGAGACAGGACTTTACCCAACAGCACGTACGTATCGCCATCACGACCGTGTTAGGCAAAGACAAGCTACTACTGGAGAGTTTTGCTGGCACCGAGGCCTTGTCGCGACCCTTTGCATTTGCGTTGACGATGAGATCATCGGAAGTTGCGCTCGACCCGGATGCCATCATCGGCACGCTGGCCACAGTGAAGGTGATTCATGGCGACGGTATGACTCGCTACTTCCATGGCTTGATCAGCGGCTTTACGCAAGCGGGTATCGACGCGGAATTTGCCTGGTACAGCGCCGATATGGTGCCCTCGCTGTGGCTACTTTCACTTTCGCGTGATCGTCGCATCTATCAGAACCAAAGTACGGTACAGATTGTTGAATCGGTGCTGCAGTCGTTCGGCATTAAGTTTAACAATCGCTTGAAATCCAGCTATGCGCCGCGTGAATACTGCGTACAGTATGACGAGACACCGCTGGATTTCATCATGCGGCTGATGGCGCAAGAAGGTATTTTTTACTTCTTCCAGTTCGCAGACGGTAGCCACACCATGGTGCTGGGCGATGACCCATCTGCGCACAGTGATTGCGCCAACAGCCAATTAATCTACCGTGGGCGTGCTGATACCCGTGGTTGGCCCGATACTGTCTTGCGCTTCGAAGCGGGTGGTCGATTGGTCACGCGCGACTATAACGGCCGTGATTATGATTATCTGAAACCGAGTACCTCACTGGCCGCAGAAGCCGCCGGCAAAGCCGGTCGCGGCAAGTTCTACGAATACCCCCATCTGCACAATACGGTGAGCGCGGGCAAGCAGCAGCAAAATGTCCATGTACAAGGTAGTCAGGCAGAGGCGTCGAATGCTGCCGGTGAAAGCTTATGTAATAGCCTGTATGCCGGTGGTGTCTTCAAACTCGATAAGCACCCTAATGCACGACTCAATACGCGTTATGTCCTGCGCAGCGTGACCCACCGTGCGGATATCACTGGCTATACCAATCACTTTGAGTCTTTCCCTTCGACACTCGCATTTCGGCCAACTCGTAGCGTGCCGCAGCCTGTCGTCGCGGGTAGCCACTCGGCCTTCGTGGTAGGCCCGGATGGTGAAGAGATCTGGACCGATGTACACGGGCGCGTGAAAGTGAAATTTCACTGGGATCAGAGCGCTGCGCATGACGATAAAGCCTCGTGCTGGGTACGTGTGTCCCAGGCCTGGGCTGGTAATGGCTGGGGTGCGCTGTTTATCCCACGTATCGGGCAGGAAGTAATCATCAGCTACCTCGATGGCAATCCTGATCGGCCATTGATCACCGGAAGCGTCTACAACGGCGAGCAAGCAACGCCCGTCAACCTGCCGAGCAAGCAAATGCAGTCGGGATTTCGTTCACGTCCGACCAAGAGCGGCAATGGTCGCTCTAAATCGGCTGAAATTGCTGATGGTCGTATCCATGGTAATGAGCTGCGCTTCGACGACAAGATGGGCGATGAAGAACTCTATCTCCACGCCGAGCACGACATGAAGGTCGATATTGAACACGACCTCGATACCACGCTATACAAAGGATCGGAACAACACCTGATCAAGAAAGGCAATCGCAGCATCGATGTCACGCTCGGTAACGAAACCCATACCGTCGGTGGCAAGCGCGACCTAACAGTCCATGGTGACGAGACCCATAGCGACAGCGCGAACTTCAAGCACACCATCAAGAAGAACTACACGCTGGAGGTGGATGGCGATCTTGCCGAGACCATCAAGGGCAACACCACCTTGAAAATCACTGGCAATTTGGTGATTGATGTCGGCGGCAGCATTACCTTCAAGTCAGGAAAAAACACCGATGTCACTGCGGGCACTGCGATCAACGTGAAAGCGGGTACTGAGTTGAGTAGCAAGGCCGGTACCAGCTACGCGATCAAGGCGGGTACCGAGCTGAAAATGGATGCGCTGACGCTGGCCGCTAAAGCTTCGGCCTCGGGTCAAATTGATGGTGGCGGCATGCTGACCATCAAGGGTGGCATGGTGAAAATCAATTGAGCATGATGATGAATAACCAATCCTCACCGACAATCAACAGCGCGCTGCTCGAGCTGCGAGATGCCAGCGGTCTTCTTCAGCACAGCATCAGCACACAACAAGGCGTGCTGCACGGCGCACTGCAAAGTTTCGATGCCGCTGGACGGACACTGCAACGCGCCACCTATCAAAACGGTGCTCGGCACGGTTTGAGCGAGTATTACAACGGGCCCTTGCCGCAAATGCAGCAGCAATTTGCGAATGGCATTGCTCATGGCCCTACAAAATTATTCGACGCTGCGGGCAATCTCGCCGCTGAGCTGAATTATGTCGCGGGTCATCTGGAAGGTGAAGCACGCTACTACGCACAGGGTCGCCTAGTACGCCGTGCGATGTACCGCACGGGCAAGCTCGACGGCACAGTCGACGACTTCGGTATGGATGGCGCGCTACTGCAGCGGACTAGCTATCAAGCCAACGCCCTGCACGGACCGTCGCTACGCTACTGGCCGAATGGGCAAGTGATGGAGCGCATCGATTTCGAGCGCGGACTAATGCAAGGCGCGGCACGTCAATTTGATCAAGCCGGCAAAGCACTCGGTTCACCTGGCCCAACCTTGGTCAAACGTGTCGAGCAACTATTGCGGGGTGCGCCATGAGTAATCTCGTCTGCTCAGGTGCGATGCTGAAGTGTCCGTTCGGCGCAGCGCCGTCGACGCTCAATGTACTACCCGCCAATCGAGTGCAGTCGGGTGCGCCCTCGGCCAATATCATGGACCACGTGCCCATGTTGAATATTCCGCCATTCGGCATGTGTAACTCCTTAGCCAACCCGATGGTCGCTGCGGCGACTGCGGCGGCACTCGGTGCACTGACCCCCATGCCCTGCATACCGGCCACCAGCGCGCCGTGGGCACCTGGCTCGCCCACAGTGCAAATCGCCAACATGCCGGCACTGAACGATAGCTCAACACTCGCTTGCAATTGGGGCGGTGTGATTCAGGTGTCGATGGCAGGACAATTCACGGTGACAGTGGCATGAAGATCTCGCTCCTGCTCACGCCACGGCTGGTGGTCATCATCAGCGCCTGCGCTAGCGCCGCCGTGCTGCTGCTATTAATGCTCGGCTTCGAGTTAGGGCTACGGCAGGCACATGAAGACCAAGCGGCATATGCAAAGGCCCATGGCGAGAATGTCTATGGCGCAGCGTCCATAGCGCCGGCCAACACCGCAAATAACGCTGGCCGTCAGCCTACCGAACCGGCAGCACCTGCCGCTTCCAGGAGCGCGCCATGAGGAGGACTACGCATCTCAGTCACGTGCGGGCAGAGCGAATGAATTCGCGCATGAATCTGCATCGTACACAGCCCTTGCATCTGGGTTTTCTGTTGATGCTCGTGTTACTCGCGCTAACGGCATGCAGCACGGTCAAAGACTATGTGATGCCCTCGGGTGTCAAGCTGGACTGGGAGTCGGTCACGCTGAGTATTGCCGCTGGTGCCAATCGAGACTATCCAATCGCGATCGATATGGTTCTGGTCAGTGACGAGGCATTGGCGCAGCGTCTGCTCGGTATGAGCGCACGCGACTGGTTCAGCGCGCGCAGTGGCTTGCGTAAAACCTACCCTGATGTACTCAGTGTCGACAGCCTTGAGCTGGCACCTGGTGAATCACTCACAGTACCTGGCAAGCGCTGGTCAGGGCGGCGTGTCGCAGCAGCCGTCGTATTCGCGGATTACCTCGTGCCCGGTCCGCATCTCGTCCGGATTGAATCCCTACGCGGACGAATACAGCTGGCATTCGGCGCGAATGAATTCAACGCATACAGTTTGGAGAAATAAATGCGCCCACAATCAAACCGGTACGGAGGCTGGCGATGAAGTATCCTGATCGCATACAGTGGCACGAGGGCATGCTGCTGTCACCACAGCATTTTCAGCTGGAGTCGGCACGTGTCGATGCCTTGATTGCATGGCACACCTTGAATAGCAGCCCCTACGGCTGGGGTGTGAAGCGGCTGAAGTTCGATATCTCCCTGTTACCTGCTGGCGTGTTACGTGTGCTGGAGCTGGAAGCTATTCTGCCGGATGGCAGCGCGATCATGCTCGATCCACTAGATACTCGCGTACCCGAACTTTCACTCAAACTCGACGTGGAACGCGATCAGCTGGCCCTTCATGCGCAAACGGTGTGGCTATCACTACCAGTGTCGCGCAACATGAAAACCCCGGAAATCAGTGCACGCTTTTTGTCAGTCAAGAGTGAACTGTTGGAAGATGAAGTCTCGGATGCTGCGCCGGCGGATATTCCCCGCCTGATTCCCAACCTGTCACTCTCGGTCGGCGACGCACCCCCGCCACTGGCGATCGGCATGGCGATCGCCAGTGTGATGGAAGACGATGGCATGATCAAGCTTGGCTCGGCACTACCGGCGCTACTGGATCTTCAGGCTGCGCCTGAGTTACTGGATGCACTGCGCGATTTCAGCCACACGCTGCGTAGCAAAGCAGCTTTCATCGCTCGACAACTCGCTGGATTACCCTCCACCGAACAACGGGGTGAGCGGGTCGCGCTGACGCAGCGCCTAGCCTGTCTAGTACCTGCCATGCCGGCGCTTGAAGCACAACTGCAAAGCATGGTGGTCCCACCCTACCCGCTGTATCTCGCGCTGTGCAATTTACTCGGTCCGATGTCACTGCTGCGTCCCGGTGCGTTACCGATCACACCGCCGCCCTATGTGCATGCACAGCCTCATCTAAGTTTGCTGCCCTTGCTCAAAGAATTACAAGATACCTTGGCAGAGATCAGCCAAGACTATCGCGAAGTCACTTTCGACTGGGCGAATGGCGCTTTCGAGCTGACCCTGCGACCCGAATGGGTGGGTAAGCGTTTGGTGGTTGGCCTGAAAGGTGGACTATCCGCTGAGATTGAGGATTGGATGGACAGCGCCCTGATTGGGCCCGCTAACTTGATAGATGCCCTGCGCGAGAAACGGGTGCTAGGTTATCGACGTGCGCGTATCGCTGCCGCACCCGAGATGAAGTTATATGGTTTACCCGGCGTGATTCTGTATGAAATCGCCCCCGGACCTGAACTGATGCGGGTGGATAGTCGCTTGATGATCGGCGCCTCCGGCCGTGCTGCGAGCAAGATGCGTCCGGGCAGTATGCAGTTATTCATACAGACACAGGGACGCTGAGGCATTCGCGCTCACCAACATCATGAGTAAGCTCTATCTCCCGGTACCCGTCAATCCACCGTCAGTCCTGATGGCAACCGTGGATACGCTCGCCCCGACCAACTCATCCGTAGTAGCGCATGGCGATCGGGAAAGCACCGCACTGCTGAAACAGCTACGCGATTTTGTAGCTGAGGTAGTGCAGGTCATCGGTACCTTGTCGGCACCAACGACGACCAGCGATGAGCCTACCGAGCATACACATCAATTAGCGCAAGAGACTTGTGAACGTATCGCCCGCATTATCAGCGCAAAGACACTCGATCTGTCGCAACACGAAAGTACAGCGGCAAAAGCAGCAACGGATGAACTGCGCTATCTGATGGCAGCTATGGCAGATGAACTACTGCTGTCACGTGACTGGCCCGGACGAGCTCGGTTCACCGAGACGCTGATTGAGACACGACTATTTGGTAGTAGCGTGGCAGGCGATCAAATCTTTCAACGTATCGACGCGCTGCTTGCGGGTTCAGGTGATGCATCTCCGCCGATGGCAGCGCTGTACTTATTCGCAATTTCGACCGGTTTTGAAGGTCGCCACCGTGGCCTGAGCGCAGATGAGGCGCTGCAGCCGCTGCGCGATGCATTGTTTCGTCTGATCTATCGACGCGAAGCGCAACTTGGATCGAGCTTGGCAGGCCAGCCGGATCAGCGCGAGCGCGTGCTGTCACCGCAAGCCTATCGCTACCCACTGTCGAATATCGTTCCAGTGCGATTGTTCCGATTTAACCTCGGCACACTCACCTTCATCGGCACCATGCTGCTACTGCTGGCCCTATCCCAAGTGGCATGGCGCTGGACCACCGCCCCGGTGCGCAAGGCACTCGAGCCCTCTGTACCAACCCGCATGAAACATGCCGCACCTAGCGAGGGCGAGCGTGGATAACGGTTTGACCATCGCCATGATTGTGGGCTTGCTATTGGTGGCGCTCGGCGTGCTACTGATCGCGCTACGCGCAGGCGTTGATCGCGAGGCTGATAAAGCTGGGGCGCGCCGCGCCTTACTGGATATCGGGCGTCTACGCGCGTCATTTGACGAGGCAATCAGTACGATCGAACGCAATATCGCCGATCGTAGCAAGCGCTATGACATTCCGTGGATCGTTCTACTGCATGATGGTGATGAAGCAGTGCGTCCGGCGATTGAACGCTGCGGACTATCGAATGTGCTGGCGGGTGAACCACTCGCCCCGTCTCAAACCGGCTTGCATTGGCATCTATTCGATCGCGGCGTGGTGATCGAGCTGAATGCCGAGCAGCTAGACGATGCGATCGCCAGCGATACCCAAGAAAAACGCTGGGAAGCCTTCATCGCCTTGTGTGGCAGGTACCGCCCGCAACGCCCGCTGGATTCCGTCGTGATCGCCATACCAGCTGCCATGCTGGCCGATCGCAGCCCCGAAGGTCGCGAACGTCTGCGCGCACGGGCGGATGCGGCTAGCCGCCGAATCTGGATCGCGCAAAATCGCTACGCGATGCGCTTTGCGGTATACACGGTAATCACCGGTTGCGATCAACTACCCGGCTTTAGCGACTTTGCCCAAGCGCTGCCGCCCTCGATGCAAGATGGCATGCTGGGCTGGTCATCACCCCATCAACCGTCGACCCTGTTCCAACCCGGATGGGTTGACGAGGCGTTCGACCAAGTAGAACAAAACCTGACTGATAGCAGTGCCGAGCTGTTTGCATCGCAGGCGACGCTGCGCTCAGCTAATGAGGTGTTTTTACTGCCCTCACAGATCGCCGCGCTGCGCACGGGTGCACGCGACTATCTCGACGCCTTGATGCGTCCGAATGCCTACCACGAGCCCTTCTTCCTGCGCGGAATTTATCTGAGCGGGAACGCCGAGCGGCCGATGTTCCTGCGTGGGGTGATGGAGTCCAAGGTATTCGCAGAATTTGGCTTATCGCGCGCCGCTCACTCGCAAAAATTAGCACGGCCACTGATGAGCCGAGTTGGTCGCTGGCTGGCAGTGGGTATACCCTTGTTTTATGCTTTCGGTATCGTGGTCACTACGATTCAGTTGCAACGAATCCTACCGGTGCTTGCCGAAGGACTTGAGGGACTGAACCGGGATATCGAGTACCGTGCCCAGGCGAGTAATACCGGCGAGCGCATCGACTTCGAGTGGTACCGCAAGACTGCGCTGCAGCTGATGATTGGCTTGGAAGATTTACAGTCACGTCGACTAACTAAAACGGTGTCATTGGCTGACGCCAACGTGATCAATCCATTCATGCCAGGCTCATGGCCGATGTTTGATGATATTCGCGCACGGGCAAAACAGCGCATCTCAACTGAGTTTGCTGATCTTGGCTTACGCACGCTACAGCAAGCTGTTTACCGACGCGCTGCCGAGCTGACCAACGCGCCGCTCAATCCGATCACATTCCAGCTCACTGGCGGCAGCGCGGATTGTGAGGGCCCTCAGCTGTTAAGCACATCAACCATGACCGGGGCAGCCCCGACCATTGCGCTCGAGCGTATGACTGAGTTCGTCGCCCTACAACGATATGCCAATGATGTGGGCCGTCTGGAGACCAGTGTCAGCAACCTGCTGCACCTTGGCTCACCACACAAGAACAGCCAAGCATCGCTGCGCATGCTGGTACTCGACACACTCGGCGCAGAATTACCCGGCGATCTCGAGGCGAGTGTCATGCTGTTTCGGGAGGCCGCCAAGAAAGAGCTTAGCCTGGTCGATCGCGCTGCCGTCTCACGCGCAGTCAGCTGTGGCTACACCCGTGCAGCACTGGCACTGAACCGCCAACTGTTTGACGATAATGCACTGCTACGTAGCGAAGAGAATGTGATCAATGCACGTAATATCGTTCTACGGCTATTTAGCGGCAAAGAAGCACCTGGTAGCAGCGAGGCCATCCAAAACTACCGGCGCTTACGTGATGCGCTGAATGAGCAGCGCTCTTTGCTGGCTAGCGGGCAAGGTAGCTGGCTGTGGCAGGAAGAACTAAAGCTAGGACCATCCTATGACAAACTGACGAAGCAATTTGCTGATAACAATTTGATCAGTAACCCTGCGATTGCTGAGATCGAGCGTCGCACCAAAGAAGATTTTTCGCGCGCACGTCAGCGCTTCATGAACCTATTTGGCTCTGGAACCGATAGAGGAATCAGAGCAGATAACAAACAAGGCGGCTTGCAAATGTCAGACGAGCGTCTCGCCTTACTGGCTGCTCTCGACCATTTACTTGCAGAACCTTTCATGCAGCCAGCGATCGGTGATGCACTGGAGGCGACACCTCGCAACACACTAGTGCAATGGGATACTGCACAGCTCACGCGCGCGGTCAAACTCGGTGAGGGATACCGCAAGTATGTGACTGACGACCTCCCAAAATTTCCAGCCATGATGCAAGAAGCAGTAGGCGATCTGATCGATTATCAGTATGCACTTCGTGTCGTGGATTTGGTTGGACATGCGTACACTAAAATCGATCGATCCAGTGCTACGCCCAGCTCGATACAGGCCTCCAACGCCTCTCTCGAACTTGCCAGCCAGCAGATAAAAAAACTCGTAGCATTACTACACGAGCTGGGACAAGAAAGCGAGGCGGTGGCACTACAAACCATACTGGCTAACGATGCATCAGCGCGCTTACAGTTGCTGAATGATGCCCTACAAAGCACCCAGGCCTACCAAATTCTGGAAGACACGGACGAGGCACGTACCGATCAGCGTGACCGACTGATACTGTTTGCGCAGGGAGATGAGCCTGCTGAATACCTCGCTAACCAGCTGTCGGCGCTGCAGACGCTATCGTCGCAGGCCCAACTAATCAGAGCAGCACTGCCCGCCGACACCCGAAATAATGCGGTTCTCGCGCGCTGGCAAGGTATCGCTAAGGAGATCGAGCTACACAATGCCAAGGATCCCAAAGGGAGCATCATCAAACTCGA
This sequence comes from Oxalobacteraceae bacterium, assembly GCA_027485795.1. Lineage (GTDB taxonomy): Bacteria > Pseudomonadota > Gammaproteobacteria > Burkholderiales > Burkholderiaceae_D > Pernthalerella. The sequence goes on along the minus strand of JAIXQK010000130.1, from coordinate 2,600 downwards.
GCGCTTCATCAATGAATTAGCGCGCGAACTCGATGGACCGTCCTGTCTAGCGACACTGCGAGCCCACGAACCACCGAAGCGCATCGCGAATTATTTTTCCGAGCGCCATGCTGAGCTACACCGTAGCCTGAGCCGGCGCTGCCTCGTGCTGGATCGCCGTTCGTTTGCAGAACAATGGCGTACTTTTGCAAACGACTTTAACAAGCTGCTGAAAAGCCGGCGTCCCTTTATTGGTCATCGCAGCATGCTGCGCGCAACTGAATTGAGTGGGCTTACACCTGCTGATCAGGCTGATGTCAGCGCGATACTTCAACGACTACCGAATGTTTCACCTGACGTATTCGTGCGTAACAATGTACCGGAAGGTGCTGTCGTACCAATTCGTGATTTCGCTGCGCAAGTGGCACAGGTTCGCCAGTTGATGACACCGCTATTCCCACGCGATCCTGCTGTGGCAGCGGGGCTTGATCTGAGTGTGAAGTTCCGCGCACAAACGCAGGCAGAGCAGGACGGCAACAAGATCATCGACTGGTCGATCAGTATTGGCGAGCAAACGCTGAGTTTGCGCGATACACCGCGTGCGCTTCGCTGGCGAGTCGGTGAACCGATCAAGATCAGCCTGCGTTTCGCGAATGATGCACCGGTCACACCGCGCGCCGATGCAGATAATCCGTACCTTGAGGTCAGCCGCAAGAGCGCTGTTTTCCGATTCGAAGGGCCATGGGCTCTGTTCGACCTGCTGCAACTGATGCGTGTCAACGAGCTCTCTGACACGCGCCAATCGCTGCTACGGTTAGATGTACCTACCCAAACCGATGAACGTGATCCAACCACGCGCGCACGATCAGTGCGCGTGTACCTCGGACTCACGCTATCCGAGCCCGGTAAGACCACCGCTCTGCCCTGGCCTTCGTACTTCCCCGAGCGCGCACCCATACTGGAACGATGATGCGCGAAATCGACTTCGACGGCTTACTTCAGCAATTGCTCCTACCGGTCTCTGCTGCTGAACCCGCAGGGCGATGGATGCGCTACGAGCCGTCCTTCAGCGAGTTGAGCCGCTTACGTGAGGAAGATGACCCAAATCTGCCCATGGGGGATTGGGAACGCCCGCTGCAAAAAGCCAACTGGGCGACCGTTGCTGAAGCAAGTATTCAATTGCTAGAAAAAGATAGCAAAGATTTTCAGGTGGCGGCATGGCTGACCGATGCCTGGATACGCACACATTCCTGGCAAGGACTGTGCACAGGTCTGCAGCTACTGAATGGCGTTGCCGAGCGATTCTGGCGTGCCGCCTGGCCTGCGCTAGATGATGACAACGCCGACCGTCGATTGGCGCCCTTCATCTGGATGAACAATAACCTGCCGCGCACCATTAGCCTAAGTACAGTCCTGCTACCCGCATCGCTGCAGCGAGAGCAATCGCTGAGGCTAGTCGATTGGGATACCGCGCCGCTGATCGATGACGCCAAAACTGAGTCCAAGAATTCATCGCCTCCACGTTCCAGTCGCCGTGTACTACGCGAGCAGGTGCGCGCGAGTGATAGCGCATTTCTGCAATCGATCATCTCGCACGCAGAAAATGCCAGCGCAGAGCTGAAGCGCTTGACGCATTTTTTGGATTCACAGCTGCGTGATGAATCGCCCTCGCTATCGAAGCTCGCCACGGCGATCGACAACGCCCGTCAGGCAGCGCAAGCGCTGCTGCCACCGAGTGAAGCCGTCAGCTTACCTACGCCAAGCCCCACGGATGCCGCTGGCCTGGCTGGCTTTACTAGCGGCACAGTAAACCCAACCGCGAACTTGCCAACCACTGAGCATTTGGCATTGCTGGACCCTAGCGCGCAACGCGCACAAGCCTATGCCGCGCTTACCGACATTGCGGCTTTACTCAAAAAGATCGAGCCGACTAGCCCAACGCCTTACATGATCGAGCGCGCGCTGGCGCTGGGTGCAATGCCCTTCCCCGAAATGATCACCGCTATCAACGCAAGCGCGGGGTCGATCGATCGGTTTTTCGAGTTGCTAGGGATTAGCCAGCCGAAAAAGTAGGCGCTCTAGCCGGTATAGGGCTTGAGAAGATAAGACACTACCTGTTTAGACATCAAATTAGCTTGCGCCACCATCGCCGCCGAAGCGTTCTTACGAATCTCCGCTGATGCTAGATTCGCCGCTTCAGCAGCAAGATCGGCATTCATGACATTGCCGTATGCGGTCGAGCGAATTGTCGACTGATTGGTATTGAGCGTTTTTCGGTAATCGAGCACATTATTCTGCGCACCGACCAAAGCTTGGTAAGACGATACCATATCAATCGCTTTATCAATCACCGTCAACGCATTACTACCGCCGGTTTGCGTGGATATATTCAACGCAGCGATTTTCGTGTCATCCGCAGAACCGCCATAGGTACCCGCTCGAAAACCCAGGGTTTGCATGTTCGTGGCACCGTTGGTGCCAGCAGCCAATGTGAATGTTGCGCTTGAGCTGAGCTTGACGGTAGAAATGAAAGCCATTGCGCCTGCGGCAGTCGCTGCTGCCCCGGTCAGCCCAATACCTCCGAGCCCTATCCTTTCACCGGAAACTGCCGCGCCGCCGCT
>JAIXQK010000182.1 GCA_027485795.1 Oxalobacteraceae bacterium | reverse complement strand
GTTGATCCCTATCTTCGGCCGCTGTATGACGCCCTGTACGATCTATTGGGTTTCGATCGCACCCAAAAAATGTTCGAAAAACAGGCTATCGAGATTGCACCGCTTGCCTATATGCGCGGACGCACTTTGAATCATGCCTTCATTATTTTGGATGAAGCGCAAAATACGACGCCGGAGCAGATGAAAATGTTTCTGACCCGGATAGGCTTCGGTAGTAAAGCCGTGGTAACCGGTGACGTCACCCAAATTGATTTACAACGTGGTCAGAAAAGCGGACTGATCGACGCCCTAAATGTACTAGAGTCAGTTCGCGGTATCGCGTTCACACGCTTCACGAGCGCCGATGTGGTGCGACATCCACTGGTGGCGCGTATCGTCGATGCCTACGAGGCTGCGCAGCTGAATAATCCCCGCGATGGCCACAAATAAGCTGACGTTATCCGTGCAGTATGCCGATCCGCGCCTGGTCGATACCCTGCCCCGCCCTGAAATCCGACGTTGGGTGAAGGCCGCGCAGTTCGCGCCGGCTGAATTAGTGATCCGCTTTGTTGATGACAGCGAGGGCCGCACACTGAACCGCGACTATCGCGGCAAAGACTATGCGACCAACGTACTCACCTTCGCCTATGACGAGGCTGAAGTCGTCATGGACACCGACATCGTGCGTGCCGATATTGTTTTATGCGTCGATGTGCTGCTGAGTGAGGCGCAACAACAAGCGATCTCGGTTGTGCAGCATGCCGCGCATCTGATCGTACACGGCGTACTGCACGCCCAGGGCTATGACCATGAGGCGGATGATGAGGCCGCCGAGATGGAAGCGCTGGAAGACGAGATTCTTGTCGGATTGGGAATGCGGAAAGCTTAAAAACTCATTCCATTTCAGCAATTTACCTTGCATGGCACGCTGTCGATTTCACAATGACGGACGTATTTTGCGGTATCCTGTGTCCTCCTGAACTACGGTTTTGCCCCCGATGCAAGACTATCCCCCCGGCGGTCGTCCCGCCGAGCAGAAACAACAACGATCACTGCTTGAGCGGCTCACCGCGCTCATTGCTCCCGAACCTGAGAATCGCGCCGAGTTACTCGCCCTGTTGCATGAGGCGTATACCCGCAATGTGATCGACGCCGATGCGCTGTCGATGATCGAGGGCGTGTTTCAAGTATCAGACCTTGCAGCGCGCGACATCATGATCCCGCGTTCGCAAATGGACGTGGTCGATCTCGCCAAGCCGATCGACGAATGGATTCCGATGGTGTTGGAGACAGCGCACTCGCGCTTTCCTGCGATTGATGGCGACCGTGACAAAGTGGTTGGCATTCTGCTTGCCAAAGATTTGCTGCGCTACTACGCCCAAGAATCCTTCGATGTTCGCGACATGCTGCGACCAGCGGTGTTTATTCCGGAATCAAAGCGGCTGAATGTATTGCTGCGCGATTTTCGTGCCAATCGTAATCACATAGCGATTGTGGTGGATGAGTACGGGGGGGTCGGTGGCTTGATTACGATCGAAGATGTACTTGAGCAAATTGTCGGCGATATCGAGGATGAATACGATTTCGACGAAGAAGAAGACAATATCTTGAGTGTCGATACCGGTGACTTCGGACCGCGCTGGCGTGTCAAGGCGCTCACCGAGGTCGAGCAATTCAATGAAGCACTCGAGACCAGCCTACCCAATGGTGATGTCGATACCGTGGGTGGCGTGGTGGCCAAGCATCTTGGACGAATGCCGCGCAAGGGTGAACAGTTCAATATTGGACGATTACGCTTCGAGGTGCTGCGGGCCGATGCGCGTCAAGTACATGTGCTGATGGTCGAGAAACTACCCGAACGTCTGTTCGGCGACGCGGGCTGATGCGGGCCACAGTCGTTCGGAAGAATCTAACCCCCTGCCGCGCCCAGTTATGCGGCTAATCTCTATCCCCATTGTGCTATCGCTGCTCGCAGGTGCGGGAACGGTGTTTGCGTTCGCACCGTTCGGGTACTGGCAAATTCAGATCGCAGCGCTCGCCTTGCTTTTCATCCTCGCGCACCGCTCCAAGTCAAGCAAGGCATCGTTCCGGATCGGCTGGGCGTTTGGTACAGCATCCATCGCGGCCGGTACACACTGGTTGTATGTCAGCCTGCATGATTTTGGAGGCATGCCTTTCTGGATGGCCTCACTTGCGATTTTCCTTCTTGCGGCAAGCTTGGGCTTGCTCTACGGATGTGCACTGGGACTCGCAAAACGTATCACGATTATTCTGCAATGGCCGATGACGCTGATGCTACTGATGCCATTGTGCTGGATGCTGGCTGATTGGACGCGCGGTTGGATATTCACCGGATTTCCCTGGTTGGTGACTGGCTATGCCCATAACATCAGTCCCCTTGCAGGCTATGCGCCGCTGATCGGTGTATTCGGTATTGGCTTACTGGCAAACGTGCTTGCCGGCTGTATCGCACTAATCATCATGCTGCGTCGACCGCAATGGGGTGCGGTCGTCCTACTGGTCGTGATTCCGCTCGGCGGCAATGCACTGAAAGATCAGCAATGGGCCGCACCACTGGGTCAGCCAATATCCGTTCGTCTGCTGCAAGGGAACGTGCCGCAGGAGATGAAGTTCGAGCCTACACAAATCGAAGCCTCACTAGCACTGTATCGGGAAATGATCACTGCGAAGCCCGCAGACCTGATCGCCACACCCGAGACCGCATTGCCGCTGCTATCAACACAGTTACCACCCGACTATCTCGATCAGCTTGCGGCTTTTGCCAAAGATAATGACAGCCGCTTGCTGATTGGCGCACCCTGGAGCACAGCACCCGGTATCTACCTGAATAGCGTCATTGGAATTGGCAATGGTGTCGGCTATCGCTATGACAAACATCACTTGGTCCCGTTTGGTGAATTTATCCCGATCGGTTTCCGATGGTTTGTCGACATGATGCGTATGCCACTTGGCGACTTCGGGCGCGGCGATCTTCATCAGCCTGCCTTTCACGTGAAGGATCAGTGGGTACTGCCCAATATTTGCTACGAGGATCTATTTGGTGAGGAGATTGCGGCACAACTGCTTGCAGCATCAGACCGTCACGCACCTGTGCCAAGCGTACTGCTGAATGTTTCAAATATTGCATGGTTCGGCGATACTGTCGCGCTGCCACAGCACCTCCAAATCTCGCAGATGAGGTCGCTGGAAAGCGCCAGACCCATGCTGCGCGCGACCAACACCGGCGCCACCGCGGTCATCGATCATCGAGGTGAGGTCGTCGCGCAACTTCCCCCTTTCACACAAGGGTCGCTGGAGGCGAGCGTGCAAGGCACGCAAGGCCTAACGCCCTATGTACGGATCGGGAATAGCCTGCCGGTCGGATTGGGTGTGCTGGTCGTGGCACTACTCTGGCTTAAATCACGCGGCCGCTCAGTCTACGACTAAGCGCAGGCCACCTCAGGCCGCTTGCTGCGTCGGCAGTACCTTGCCGTACGTCGTGTACTGTCTGCGGTACTGCCACCTTGCCATCAATCTAACGAGACGGGCTCTGACGATATTCGCGGAGCGATGGGCCTAGCTCTGATAAAACCCGATAAAATCGCGGGTTTTGGCGAATTGGTTCTATATCCAATGCTGAGCTTCCAACAAGTCATTCTGACACTGCAGGACTACTGGGATACCCACGGCTGCGCACTGCTGCAGCCCTATGACATGGAAGTTGGCGCGGGTACGTCGCATACCGCCACCTTTCTGCGTGCGATCGGGCCCGAGCCATGGCGTGCCGCCTATGTGCAGCCATCGCGCCGCCCCAAGGACGGTCGCTATGGTGAAAACCCGAACCGCATGCAGCACTATTACCAGTATCAGGTCGTGCTCAAACCAGCACCCGAAAATATTCTGGATCTCTACCTCGGCTCACTCGAAGCGCTTGGGCTCAAGCTAACGGAAAACGATGTGCGTTTCGTCGAAGATGACTGGGAAAACCCCACGCTGGGTGCCTGGGGTTTGGGCTGGGAAGTCTGGCTGAACGGGATGGAGGTGACACAGTTCACCTATTTCCAGCAGGTCGGGGGTATCGATTGCAAACCTGTGCTGGGTGAGATCACCTATGGCATTGAGCGACTCGCCATGTATCTGCAAGGCGTTGAAAACGTCTTTGATCTTGTTTGGACTGAATGGGAAGAAAACGGTGTGAAAAAATCGCTGACCTACGGCGATGTGTTTCACCAGAACGAAGTTGAACAATCTACCTACAATTTCGAGTACTCGAATGCCGAGTTCTTGTTCTCGCTGTTTTCAAACTATGAGTCAGAGGCCAAGCGGCTGATGGAAGCCAAGCTGGCATTGCCCGCGTACGAGATGGTCCTGAAGGCCGCGCATACTTTCAACTTGCTGGATGCGCGCGGCGCAATCTCAGTCACCGAGCGTGCTGCGTATATTGGCCGGATTCGTAATTTAGCGCGTGCCGTCGCCGCAGCGTATTACGCATCGCGCGAGGCGCTAGGCTTCCCCATGCTGGGTGATACGCGCAAAGCCGCTTGAAGTACTTCCACCTGAATGCCCGCTGACTGCATGCCGAGAAGCTGCCAATGACACACACACTGCTGCTTGAATTACTCACGGAAGAATTGCCGCCCAAAGCGCTGGCGCGCCTCGGGGATACCTTCGCTACATTGATCCATGACGGACTCGCGACGCGTGACTTTCTCGAGGCTGGTGCAATCGCGACTGCCTACGCCACCCCACGCCGGCTAGCAGTACACATCACCGCCGTTCGTAGCGCCTCACCGAACAAACCGATCCGCGAAAAAGTGTTACCGGTGAGCGTCGCGTTCGACAAAGATGGCAACGCTACTGCACCGCTACAAAAAAAACTGGCATCCCTGGCCGCTCAAGCTGGACGCGACAGCATTGGTTTGCCCGAGCTTGAACGCGCTTCGGACGGTAAAGCAGAAAGCCTTTTTTTCAGTTACACCGCGCCGGGGCAAACACTCGCTGTTGGACTTCAGGCGGCGCTTGAAGACAGCATCAGCAAGCTACCGATTCCAAAGGTGATGAGCTACCAGCGTCCCGACGGTGAGACCGTACAATTCGTTCGGCCGGTTCATGGATTGGTAACGCTGCTCGACGATCAAATCATACCGCTATCGATACTCGGCCTGCCCTCTGGCCGTACGACGCTGGGCCACCGCTTCCTCTCAGAGAAATCGCAGCTGACAATTTCCCACGCCGATCACTACGTGGACCTACTGCGGGAAGAAGGCAAGGTGATTGCCGCATTCGATACCCGTAAACAAAAAATTCATGGCGACTTGCTCGCTGCTGCGGGTGATGATGACATCCTGATGCCGCCCGCACTGCTCGACGAGGTGACCGCGCTAGTCGAGTGGCCGGTGGTTTATGCGTGCAAGTTTGATGACGAATTCCTCGCTGTGCCGCAGGAATGTCTGATTCTGACCATGCAAACCAATCAGAAGTATTTCGCGCTGACCGATAAAGCCGGCAAGCTGCGCTCACGCTTTCTGATTGTGTCTAATATTCAAACCTCCGATCCGACCAACATTGTTCGCGGTAATGAGCGGGTGATTCGTCCGCGTCTGTCGGATGCAAAATTCTTCTTTGAACAAGATCGCAAGCGCTCCTTGCACGATCGCGTCGGCGGCTTGGACTCGGTGGTTTATCACAACAAGCTAGGCACCCAAGCCGAACGCAATAGCCGCGTCGTCGCACTGGCTGTGGCAATCGCCAAATCGCTTGGCTCAGATGCGCAGCTTGCAGCACGCGCGGCCCTGCTATCGAAAGCGGATCTGCTTACCGACATGGTGGGTGAATTTCCCGAGCTGCAGGGCGTGATGGGAACTTACTATGCACGTCATGATGGCGAGCATAAAGAAGTAGCGACGGCTATCGGCGAACACTACCAACCCAGATTTGCAGGTGACGACTTACCCTCGACGCGCACAGGTACAATCGTCGCACTGGCCGACAAATTAGAGACGCTGGTCGGCATATGGGGTATTGGTCTTGCACCTACCGGTGATAAAGATCCATTCGCATTGCGTCGGCATGCTCTCGGTGTCCTACGCATGCTGATCGAGCAACAGTTGAATCTATCGGTATCACATCTGCTTGCAGTCGCCACCGAGCCGTTCAAGGGCAATACGCACTTCTCTTCACCGGTAGATGAGGTGATAGTTTTTCTGCATGATCGACTGCGTGGTTTGTTACGTGAACGAGGCTATTCACAAGATACGGTCGAGGCAGTCGTATCGCAAGCACCGGACCGCCTGGACGATATCGTCAAGCGGCTCGACGCGGTAAAAACCTTCTCGACCTTACCGGAAGCTCAGTCGCTGGCTGCTGCCAATAAGCGAATCACCAATATTCTCAAGAAGAATGAAAATGCTTTCGGCGAGATCAATCCGGCGCTGCTGCAAGAAAGTGCCGAGCAACGTCTGTATGGCGCACTGACCGATACCCGCAATGAAGTGGATAAAGCATTCGCTGCCGGTGACTTCACTGGTACGCTAAAAGCACTGGCTGCACTTCGTGATGATGTCGATGCTTTTTTCAATGATGTGATGGTGATGGCTGAGGATGCATCACTCCGCACCAACCGTCTCTCACTGCTGAATACGCTTCACGGCATGATGAATCGCGTTGCCGATATTTCTAAACTCGCCGCCTGAGTCATCACGCATGCAGACGCCAAAAAAACTGGTTATTCTGGATCGCGATGGCGTCATTAATTTTGATTCCGAAGACTACATCAAGTCACCGGATGAATGGCGACCCATTCCGGGTTCACTGGAAGCGATCGCACGACTGAATCAGCATGGCTATCAGGTCGCGATTGCTACGAATCAGCAAGCTGTTGCGCGTGGCCTGATCGATGTGCGTATGTTGAATGCTATCCATCAGAAGCTGCATTTGTCAGCCCTGGCAGTTGGTGCGCACATCAATGCAATATTCTTTTGTCCTCACGCGGTGGACGAGTTCTGCGACTGTCGTAAGCCACGACCCGGTATGCTGACCGAAATCGGCAAGCGCTTCGGCGTTGGGCTGAAGGGTGTGCCCATGGTCGGTGATGCGCTGCGCGATATGCAAGCCGCCTTCGAAGTTGGCTGCACGCCCTATTTGGTTCGCACCGGTAAGGGCGAGAAAACCCTTCAAACCGGCGGACTACCGCCGGGTACCCAAGTATTTGATAATCTTGCCTCGGTCGTCGAGCAATTACTGCAAACAGCGCATCTGATCAGCGAAACCACTGAGGCTGCGCGCTCTGCACTCACCCCAAAGCGCTGACCATTAGTGCTGCGCTTTCAAGAAATCGTATTCCTGGATTCATGATGGCTCGTCCACTGCTGTTTGCCCGCTCGCTCGTGTTCGCTGTGCTGATCGTGATCGCAACCGTGGTCTGGGCTATCGGCTGTTTTGGTTTCCTTTTGCTGCCTTATCGGCAGCGTTACTGGATGATCATTCGCTGGAATGTCTTCATCAGCTACGCTGCCAAATATGTTTGTGGTATCCGCTGGCAGATCAAAGGATTCGAGAATCTTCCGGATGCGCCGGTTATTTTGCTATCCAAGCACCAGTCGGCGTGGGAAACCATTTTCTATTGCTGGGTGATGCCACGTCCGCTAATCTTCGTCTTCAAGAAATCACTGCTGTACATACCCTTTTTTGGCTGGGGACTCGCCATGTTGCGGATGATCGCGATCGATCGTAGCCGAGGCCGTGAGGCAATGGCGCAGGTGATCGAGACCGGCAAGCGCAGGCTGAATGATGGCCAGTGGGTCATCATGTTCCCCGAGGGGACGCGCACACCCGTTGGGAGTCAGGGAAAATACAAGAACGGTGGTGCGATTCTGGCGATTGGTACCGATACGCCGGTCGTCCCGATCGCCGTCAATTCAGGTGATTGCTGGCCGCGCAATGCCTTCATCAAAAAACCGGGTACCATCATCGTATCGATTGGCGAACCTATCTCACCACAAGGCTTGACCGCGAGTCAGTTGATGGAAAAGGTCGAACATTGGATAGAATCCGAGATGCGCGTGATTACCCCTGGGGCTTACGCGTAGTTGATACGCTGCTTATATTGCTGATGCCACTGACCAAACTACTCAGAAAGCGGATTCCTGATCCGAATCAGCTCTCGCTGGATGATCTGTTCAGCGATACGCACCCGTCACCTGCTGTTGCTTCCACTGTGCCCGATACGCCAATCCCCGTCGGGCATCGACGTCTGCGCCTCGATACCCTGAACCTTGATTATCGGCTGCTACGTTCGAAGCGCAAGACCATTGGATTTCTGATTGATGATGATGGCTTGCGTGTCAGCGCGCCGCGTTGGATCACGATGAACGAGATAGAAGCAGCGATCGCCAGCAAGCAGCAATGGATTTTCCGAAAAATGAACGAACAGCGGGAGCGCTCGGTACGGCGACTGCAGCCAGCGATGGTTTGGCGCGATGGCGCGATCCTGCCTTATCTTGGTGTCGATATCACCCTGCGTATCGCTGAATCAGGCAGTCTTGGTGGCGCCTACTTCAATGCTGAGACACGCGAGCTACATCTGAGTCTGCCGAACTCTGCTACCGAGCAGCAACTGAAAGATCGTGTACAAGGCTGGCTGCAGAGTGAGGCAAAACGGGTATTTGCGGAACGACTGACACTGTATGCCGAGAAACTCGGTGTCAGCTACAAGAACTTTGCGCTATCGTCGGCATCCACTCAATGGGGGTCATGCACTGCAGACGGCAGGATTCGTCTGAACTGGCGGCTCATGCATTTTGCGCTACCCAATATTGATTACGTGGTCACCCATGAGCTATCTCATCTGCGCGAGATGAATCACGGCCCGCAGTTCTGGGCGACTGTGCAATCGGTTTTTCCGGAATTCGAACAGGCACGCAAGGCACTGCGCGATCATGAGCCTTCGCTGTTACCGAAATTCTGACGACCTGCGCTCGCGTTTAGCCCTCATCACCCTACTCGCCGTTGTCAGTCACGGAATTTCCGTACTGCGCGAACTACGCACTCCTTACGCCTCGAGCTTCCGCGCCAGGTGGACAAATGCGTCTAAATCGATAGTTTCTGGTCTCGCTTGGGGATTAACTCCCGCTTCTATCAGCTGCGACTCGGAAAACAGACTACCCAAACTATTACGAATCACCTTGCGACGCTGGGAAAAAGCGGTCGTCACGACCTGCTCAAGAAATCGCTGCTCGCACGCAAGTGGCTGGGCGATCGGGATCATGCGCACAATCGCCGATTCGACTTTGGGTGGCGGGTCGAAAGCCTGCGGCGGCACCACAAACAACTGGCTCATATGGTAGCGCCATTGCAGCATGACGGAAAGTCGGCCGTAATCACGCCCCCCGGGTGCCGCCACCATGCGCTCAACAACTTCCTTTTGCAGCATGAAATGCTGATCTTTGACCATGGGCGTGTACTGCGCCAAATGAAACATTAAAGGGGTCGATATGTTGTACGGAAGGTTACCGACGATCCGAAGCTTTCGTTCATCCGTGCGTAATTGATCGAACTCGAATTGCAAGGCATCTGCTGAGTGAATTATCAATGGCCGATTGGCAAATGCTTTTTGCAGCAGCGTGACAAGATCACGATCTAGTTCGACGACATGTAGCTCATGCAGGTGCGCAAGCAAGCGAGTCGTCATGGCGCCTTGGCCGGGTCCTATTTCGATCATGCGATCGTTAGGTTCCGGTGCGATGGCCTCGGTAATCTGCTGAAGCACGCCGGCGTCATGCAGGAAATTCTGTCCGAATCTTTTCTTCGGAAGATGTCTCATCGGCTCGCGCGCACCATCTGACACGCTACGCGAATCGCCTCATGCATACTCGTATGATCGGCATGACCCAAGCCCGCCGCTGCCAGATCCAGTGCAGTACCGTGATCCACCGAGGTACGAATGATGGGCAAGCCTAAGGTAATGTTGACGCCATGGCCAAAGGTCGCATGCTTCAACACTGGCAAACCTTGGTCGTGATACATCGCGAGAACACAATCTGCGTCTCGTAGATATCTGGGCTGAAACAGGGTATCTGCCGGATAAGGTCCGCTCACCTGCCATCCCAGATCACGCGCCCGTGTAATGGCAGGCGTGATCTGCTCAATTTCCTCGCGCCCTAGATACCCGCCCTCGCCGGCGTGCGGGTTAAGTCCTGTAACAAGGATCCGTGGATCAGGAATACCAAATCGACGTACAAGATCGTCATGCACGATCGTCAGCGTCGTCATCAGACTGCCTGTTGAAATAGCTGCTGGAACATCTGCCAGCGCCAAATGGGTCGTGGCCAACGCGACGCGTAGCATACCGTCGTCGGTATCACCGGCGAGCATCATCACAACATGGTCAGTATTCGTACGCTCGGCCAAATACTCGGTATGCCCGGTAAAGGCATGACCAGCATCATTGATGGTTCGCTTCTGAACTGGAGCGGTAACAATTGCATCCACGTCTTCCGCCACTGCAGCATCAATCGCCAGGTCCAACATCTTCAACACAGCAAGCCCATTGCGGGCGTCCAATTGTCCTGGAATGGGCGCTGTGGCGAGTGGAGCGTCCAGCACGCAAAGCGTGTTTTGATGGGCCGCCAGCTCAGCGGCAGAATGAACCGTCCGCAATACCCTAGCCGGTGCGATCAGGGTTGCCAGCGCTTTGATTTGCGAAGCATCCCCGATCAGTAGACAATCAGCATCACCTACTTCGAGCACCGCACGCAGCACAATCTCCGGGCCAATGCCTGCTGGCTCGCCACAGGTGATCGCAATTCGTGGTCGTGTCATTGCCGTACGGCTGGACTAGCGCGCCGTGTCATCCAATCGGTATTCGACATAAGCGCGGTCGCGCAATTGCCGAAGCCAATCTTCATAGGCCTCTTCGAGCTTCTGCTCGCGTAAAGCCTGACGCGCCACCATGCGCTGACGCTCGCGGGATAACTCTTCCGTTTTTCTCTCGAGAACCTCGATCAGGTGATATCCAAAAGGAGATTCAACGGGCTGACTCACCTCTCCTGGCTTGAGTGCATTCATGGCGCGCTCGAAGTCGGGTACGGTATCCCCTGGGTATATCCAGCCAAGTTCACCGCCCTTACTTGCAGAGCCATCGTTCGAGTAGAGCCGCGCCAAGTCTTCGAACTTTGCAGCATCATTATCTAGACGAGCCTTCAACTCAAGCAACTTACGCCGCGCCTCGGGTGCAGAGACGATCTGGTTCACTTTGATAAGAATGTGACGCACCCTAGTTTGCTGCACAGTATTCGAGGCGGCCAATTTAGCTGCGCCCACGGCACGGCGACCAACTAGCTTCAGTATATGAAACCCATTGGCGCTGCGCACCAACGGCGCTACCTCACCCTCCGCGAGCTTCTCCGTCGCTTCAACGAATAACTGTGGCAATCGCGACGGGCTACGCCATCCTAGATCGCCGCCCGACAAGGCATCTCCAGCATCCGAGAAACTAACAGCGACTTTTGCAAATTCACCACCCGACTTGAGCTGTTCTATCGCTTGTTCCGCACGTTTCTTGCGATCTGCAATCTGCTGCGCAGAAGCATTCTCGGGAACGCGCACGAGTATCTGCGCAATATTGATCTCTTGTTGAGCGTCGGTACTAGTTGTTGCTGAAGAGGCCAGAAAGCTATCGATTTCAGATTCCGTAATCTGCAATTTGTTGTCGACCTCACGCTCACGCAGACGCTGCAGGGTAATCTCTTCGCGAACCTCTTCCCGAAAGCGCGCAAAGGAGACGCCATCACGCTCAAGCTGGTCACGCAGGTTTTGTACCGGAATACCGTTTTGCTCGGCAATACGGGCAATCGCACGATCCAATGCCAGATCATCGACTCGGATACCAAATTCACGCGCTTGTTGAATTTGGGCACGGTTCAGAATCATGCGCTCAATCACCTGCTTGCGGAGCAACTCGCGTGGTGGTAGTTGCATCTTCTGACGAGACATGCGCTGCTCGATCGACTTTATTCTTTCGTTCAACTCCTTCAGCGTGATCACATCGGTATTGACAACGGCAACGATGGTATCCACCAGCTCGGGTTGGCGGGAGGAGGCACTTTTATCCTGCGCCTGGATAGAGGGCGAACCACTAAGCGCGATTGCCAGGGTAGCGATAAAGCAAGTTTTGATCGGGACAATCAAATTAATTTTTTGCATAGTGGTCAAGTAAAAATTTGAAACGCTGGATCCAACCAGCACTCTGGTTCGGTCTCTGCAAATGTCCTATTGCATCGGCATCGAAGCCTGACTGTGTGACTGATAGCCAGGAATATTCATACGCAAAGCCCGCATCGGGTTAGTTCCTAATGACGATAAGCCGTTGAATTCGAGTTGAACAAAAATAGTCGTATTCGTTACTCCCACCGCGGTCGGTATGAATTGCCCGACCATACGAAATGCCCAGCAATCTGCTTGATGCTCGAAGCCCAACAGCGACTGACCAATCCGTTTTTCATCCAGCAAGTAGTTGATACGGCCCACCCCAGACCAACGCGCTGAAATTGGCCATTGGCCAGACAAATCCACCAACTCATATTTAGTGTTCGGGATATCTGCCAAATTGCGAGAGTCACGACGGTACTGCATGTTCAGTACCTTGAAGGGCTCTGGCTGCCAGTAGACACCCAAATTCACTCGATTTATCTCTGCCCGGTCCTGGTTGTATTGGAAATTCGCGTCGACTCGCGTTTCCCGGGTCACGCGGCCAGTACCCAACACCATGACATCAGATTTCTCCTCCGTGTTGGTGGCAAGATCATTGCCAAGCCCCACTCTTGATGGCTTCACATTAAGCCGCTGAGCAACCGCCATCCTCAGGCGCTCCGCGCCATCTACCTCAAGGTAACGAGAAATTATTGCAAGCGTTACCTGATTAGCATCCGAGATCCGATCGTTCCCAATAAACCGATTTTCCCGAAACATCATGCCGTAACTGAGGTCGGCAATAGTCGAATCAAAATTCGGGTAGAGCCCGCCGTTCTGTGCCACGTATGGCGTGTAAACATAGAACATCCGTGGCTCCAGAGTCTGAGAGGCATCCCTGCCGAAGAAACGCGTCTCTCGCTCAAATACAAGCCCGGAATCCAGCGACATCGTAGGAACCAGTCGACCGGGAGCCGTCATGGCCGGATCGCTGATCTGGCTCAAGTTATACAAGGTCCCATGCGCGGAGAGGCTGGGGCGAATAAAGAAGCCCGAGCTCTGCAACATGTTGTAAGTCAAACGCGGATTGACAATCAGGCGATCGCCTTGCACGGCGGTTGGGTGTACGAACTTCGTGTACTGGGATGGCATGCTGAGCGCGAAACCGCTATCGCTATAGTCCGAGTAGTTGAGGTTGATCTGGGGTAGGCGGGCATATGGCTCGCGAATCAGCGCATTGGGATCTTGCAGTACCTGAAAATCTGCGAGTTGAAATGTACCGCTCCAGGGTCCACCCGGGCTGTAGCTCAGCGTCGCTGTTTGGTTCAATAGTCGACGGTTCACCCCCGGGCGATCAAACACATGGCTGAGCGGGAAATCTCTTGAGTAATTGTCGTCTGAAGCTCGGTTGTAATCCAGCGCGAGACCTAGGCCCTGCGCGAGCGTGTGGTTATGACGCGTCCTGAGCGCATACCGCCTCAGACCATCGTACTCGGCATCATTCATGAACTCGAATCGCGTCTCGCCCGCGAACTCTCGTTCCAGATAACGTGCATCCGCACCCAGCATGAGGCCGCGGTTCGAAAAATACCGTGGGAAAAACGTCAAGTCCCGATTCGGGGCGATGTTCCAGAAATAGGGGGTGGTAATCTGAAGACCTGTGGTGGTGGAAGTCGTCATGGTGGGGGCAAGAAAGCCCGATTTCCTGCCATCATCCAGAGGAAATGAAACGCTTGGTGCACCCATCACAGGCACACCCTTGAATACCAGCACAGCATTACGCGCCTCGCCTATCGC
This sequence comes from Oxalobacteraceae bacterium, assembly GCA_027485795.1. Taxonomy (GTDB): domain Bacteria; phylum Pseudomonadota; class Gammaproteobacteria; order Burkholderiales; family Burkholderiaceae_D; genus Pernthalerella. The sequence goes on along the minus strand of JAIXQK010000182.1, from coordinate 78,518 downwards.
TGCCCCCTCATCCAAGGTCAAACGACCTGTTTTCAGGTACCAATCAGGGTCGGGGCCACTACAGGTCGTGTAGACACCATTGACCACAGTGGCAACGTCTTCAGAATCAAAGCTGATCTTCTCGGCGCGGCCCTGCGCATTACGTCTAAGCAGCCGGTACACCACACTATTCATGTACCCTACACCGGTATCAAGTTTCAGTTTTAGCACTTCGCCATTGAATCGATCACCGCCCCGCATTACCTGCACGTTTCCATTGGCCTCGATGCGATCATCGACGATATCGTAATAAATCTCGTCTGCATTCACGGTGGTTGAGCCACGCGTTATCTCGACCTCATTTTGGATACGGATCTCGTGGTCTGGTCGTCCGGATAGACGCTGACCCTCGACGATGGTAGTCGCTTCCTCCTCCTTAAACCGGTCGGCGACTACAGGTTGCTGCGCCATGACCATGGTCGAAAACAATCCCCAAGCCACCGTCAGGCATAGAACTTTGCGGGCAAAAGTCCGGGCTAGCGCGCGGGAAAATCTCCAAGCCATGAAAAATGCACACTCTGCGGGGACGCGCCTCGGACGACAGGCGAATCCCTTATTATATGGGATCTCACTGGCTGCCCAAGCTCCTTGAGCCGCTATATACCCCTATTCCTCCCCTATGAGCACCCCCGCAAATAACGAACTCCGCCTGTCGCAACTGACCGACTGGCTTGCCAAACTTGAAGCCCCCAAAACTCTGCCTGCCAGCCTACGTCCGGCCTCCTCGGATGCCAGCTTTCGGCGCTATTTTCGGGTCGACACTACCGAGGGCAGCACCCTAATCGTGATGGATGCGCCGCCACCACAAGAGGATGTGCGTCCTTTCGTTCAAGTTGCGGCATTATTTGCGACGACCGGAGTGACGGTGCCGACTATTCTGGCCAGCGATAGTGAACGAGGCTTCCTGCTGTTGACAGATCTTGGCAACACCACCTATCTCACCCAGCTAAACGCAGATACCGCGCACAAACTCTACCTAGATGCCATCGAGGCGCTGGTACAGCTTCAAGTGCACAGCGCGCCCGGCCAGTTGCCCGAGTACGATCGTGAGCTACTGCAACGCGAGCTCATGCTGTTCCCTGATTGGTACTTAAGCAAGCATAGGAACGCAGTACTGGATGACAAGCAGCGTACAGATCTCACCCGTGTGTTTGATACGCTGCTCGCCAATAATCTCTCGCAAGCGCAGGTTTTCGTCCATCGCGACTATCACTCACGCAACCTGATGGTGCTGCACACCGGTAATCCGGGCATACTGGATTTTCAAGATGCGGTGTACGGGCCGATCACTTACGATCTGGTCTCACTCTTGCGCGATGCCTACATCGAATGGGATGAAGAGATGGTGCTCGACTGGGCGGTTCGCTATTGGGAATTGGCGCGTCGCGCCGGTCTTCCCGTCGCCGCTGACATTGACACGTTTTACCGCGACTTCGAGTTCATGGGACTACAGCGCCACCTGAAAGTACTCGGTATTTTTGCGCGCCTCTATCACCGCGACGGCAAAGATGGCTATCTCAATGATATGCCGCTGGTCATGCAATACGTCCGCAAAACTGCTTACCGCTACAAGGAGTTTTCGCCGTTGGTAAGACTGCTTGATACGCTGGAAGAAAAGCAGACAGGCATTGGCTACACCTTCTGATATGAAGGCCATGATCTTCGCTGCAGGTCGTGGTGAGCGTATGCGGCCGCTGACCGACACCTGTCCCAAGCCCTTGCTGACCGTGCGTGGTCGGCCGCTAATTGTCTGGCATATCCTGAACCTGGTTCGAGCCGGCCTGACCGAGATCGTGATTAATCACGCACACCTTGGTCATATGATTGAAGAGACGCTGGGTGATGGCAGTCGATACGGGGCAACACTGGTTTACTCCGCCGAGGGAACCGCGCTGGAAACCGCAGGGGGTATTGCCAAGGCGCGCCATCTACTTGGCGATTCGCCCTTCCTTGCAGTCGCGGGCGATATCTATTGTCCGCATTTCGATTTTAGCAAGGTGAAAGATGTGCTCGAGGAATCCGATCCGTGGGGCAAGCCTTACCCAGTGGGCGAGCGTGACTTGGCGTGGCTCTATTTGGTGAAGAATCCTGCGCATCATCCGGAAGGAGATTTTGCTTTGGCGAACTTCTCTATCAGCAATCACGGCGAGCCACGCTATACCTTCTCCGGCATTGGCGTCTATCGCCCGGAACTGTTTGACACCGTGGCAGCGGGCGAAAGTGCAAAACTCGCCCCGATCCTGCGCGAATTCGCCGACAAGGGCAAAATCGGGGGTGAGGTCTACCGCGGCGACTGGACCGATGTCGGCACGATAGAGCGTCTCGAACAATTAAATGCACCCTTGAGAACCGGATCATGAACATCACGACCTTTGCACATCGGCGCGCTGCACTGATCGAAACTATGCGTGCGCAAGGCGGTGGCGTGGCGATCATCCCGACTGCACCCGAAGTCATGCGTAATGCCGACGCAGACTATCCGTACCGCCACGACAGCTACTTCTATTACCTGACCGGCTTCCCTGAGCCTGAAGCCGCGCTAGTGTTGATCGCCGGTGAACAAGACCGGTCTATTCTGTTTTGTCGCGACAAAAGCGAAGAGCGCGAGATATGGGATGGCTATCGCTACGGCCCCGCCGGTGCCAAGGAAGCTTTTGGCCTTGATGCCTGTTTCACGATCGATAGCATTGATGCGGAGCTACCCAAGCTGATGGCCAATGCACCCGCACTGTTTTACGCACTGGGCAGCCAGGCCAAGCTGGATGAGCAAATACAACGCTGGCTGAATACAGTTCGTGCACAGGTACGTGCTGGCGTCAGCGCACCAAGCGCCGCCTTTGATATCCGCGCTATTCTCAACGAGATGCGGCTCGTGAAAGACGATCACGAGATCGCGACCATGCAACGCGCTGCAGATATCGCTGCAGAGGCGCATGCACGCGCGATGCGGTGTGCCAAGCCAGGTCTACGTGAATACCATCTCGAAGCCGAGCTACTGCACGAATTTCGCCGCAACGGCTCCCAGTTCCCCGCCTACGGCTCGATCGTGGCGACCGGTGCCAACGCTTGTGTGCTTCACTACCGTGCTGGTGATACCGAGTTACGTGACGGTGATCTGGTATTGATTGATGCCGGCTGCGAACTCGATAGCTATGCATCCGACATCACCCGTACTTTTCCTGCCAACGGTAAATTCAGCGGCCCTCAAAAAGCACTGTATGAGATCGTACTGGAAGCACAACACGCTGCGATCAAGGCCACCGGCCCGGGTAAACGCTTCATCGATGGACATGAAGCCGCTGTTCGTGTTCTGGCACAAGGCATGCTCGACACCGGGCTTCTCAATCAGGATAAAGTCGGCACGTTGGATGACGTGATCGCGAACGATAGCTACCGACAGTTTTACATGCATCGCACGGGCCACTGGCTGGGCATGGATGTGCATGATGTCGGCGATTATCGAGACCCTGCTGTATCTGCCACTGAAAAACCATCGCGCACCCTAGTTCCCGGCATGGTGCTGACCATCGAGCCGGGGATTTATGTTCGCCCTGCTGAGGGCGTGCCCGAAGCGTTCTGGAATATCGGCATTCGTATTGAAGACGATGCACTCATCACGGCGGATGGATGCCACATCTTGACGCACAAGGCCCCGAAAAGCGTCGCCGACATTGAAGTGCTGATGCGAGGCTGATGATGCCTACAAGGGTCGATATCGCGATCGTGGGGGGTGGACCGGTCGGTCTGTCGCTCGCTGCCATGCTGGTCGCGCAAGGCATCGACCCCAACAAGATTGCGCTACTGGATGCGAAACCGCTTACGCTGGCAGCGGCCGATCCGCGATCGATTGCTTTGTCCTACGGCAGCCACGAACTGCTCTCGAAGATATCCGCATGGCCCACGGTTGCGACACCAATTACGCAAATTCATGTCTCGCGTCGAGGAAGCTTTGGTCGCACGCTGATTGAAAGCGAAGACTACAAGCTACCGGCACTCGGTTATGTGTGTCGCTATGGCGATCTGGTGCATGCGCTCAATGCCTGTATGGCGATAGGTCTACATTCAATTCGACCTGCGACAGTCATCAGGCTGCAGCCAAGAGATGACTGTGCCGTACTCACTTTGTCGGATGACATCGAAGTATCCGCCTCGGTGGTGGTGCATTCAGAGGGTGGTGTATTCAGCGAGCAAAGCGCCAAAACCCAATACCGCGATTACACACAGGTGGCGATTACCTCGACCATCCATGCCACCGCGCCCTCCGCAGGTAGAGCTTACGAGCGCTTTACCTCTGAAGGGCCGCTCGCACTACTGCCGCAAACCGATGGCTACGCCATGGTGTGGTGCGTGAGCCCGATCACTTCCAAGCGGCTGTTGGCGCTGGATGATAATGATTTTCTGGCTGAACTACAGCGCGTATTTGGTCAGCGAGTAGGCACATTCACCCGCATCGGGCCGCGCCATCATTACCCCTTAGGGCTGAACGCCGCGCCACACACCACAGCGCGTACCGTGGCGATCGGAAATGCCGCACAAACTTTACATCCAGTCGCGGGCCAAGGATTGAATCTGGGCCTGCGCGATGCGGCAGTACTATCAAAGATGTTGGCTCGCGACCTATCGGCGGACACGCTTACCGCATTCGAGCGGCAGCGCCAAGGCGATAGATCCACTACGGTACGGATCACCGATCTGATGGCGCGTGTGTTTGCGAATGATTCAGATGGATCAGTCTCACAGCGACTGCTGGGACTATCCTTGGGCGCGCTGGATTTCGTGCCGCCTGCGAAACGCTTGCTGGCGGAGCAGATGATGTACGGTTGGCGATAAAGCCATCACCCGATGACGCACTACAAGGGCCAATCACAACGCCAGGGAAATTTTGTCAAAAGCCATCAAAGCTTTTAACAAAATGAGCAACGAGGGCGCTGGCTAAGCGGCGGCGTCGAAGACAGTACTTAACGTACGGCGAGACGCCCCCAACAATGCCAGCGACATTGTGTGAGAGGCTTTAGATGGCTTTGACCATATCTTCGATGACCTTTTTAGCGTCACCAAACACCATCATGGTCTTGTCGAGATAGAACAATTCATTATCCAAGCCAGCGTAACCTGACGCCATCGAACGCTTGTTCACAATAATAGTCTTCGCCTTGTATGCCTCGAGAATCGGCATGCCCGCGATCGGCGAGTTGGGATCTTTGGCGGCCGGGTTCACCACATCATTCGCCCCCAGCACCAGTACCACATCGGCCTGACCGAATTCGCTGTTGATGTCTTCCATCTCGAATACTTGGTCGTAGGGCACTTCAGCCTCGGCCAGCAACACATTCATGTGGCCTGGCATACGTCCAGCCACCGGGTGGATCGCGTATTTCACGGTCACACCTTTGTCGGTCAGCTGATCGGTCAGTTCTTTCAGCGCATGCTGTGCGCGCGCCACTGCCAAGCCATAACCCGGAACAATAATCACCGTCTCGGCATGCGTCATGATGAAGGCTGCATCATCCGCCGAGCCCGCCTTCACATTCCGTTGTTGCTGACCGCCCGGGCCAACTGCAGATGCCTCGCCACCGAAGCCACCAAGAATCACGCTGAAGAACGAGCGATTCATCGCCTTACACATGATGTACGACAGAATCGCACCAGATGAGCCCACCAATGAACCCGCAATAATCAGCATCGAGTTATTCAGTGAGAAGCCAATGCCTGCTGCAGCCCAGCCAGAGTAGCTGTTCAACATCGACACCACCACCGGCATATCGGCACCGCCGATCGGGATGATGATCATCACACCGAGCACGAAGGCAATCGCCGTCATCACCAGGAAAGGTACCCACGCAGGCTCGGCACCATCGGCCACAACGAACATCAGCCCAGCGCCGACCATCACAACCGCCATCAGCAGGTTGATCAGGTGCTGACCAGGAAATACCACCGGCGCACCCTGGAACAGTCGGAACTTGAAATTACCTGCAAGCTTGCCGAACGCAATGACCGAACCTGAGAATGTAATTGCACCAACAAAGGTTCCGATAAACAGCTCAAGCCGGTTACCAAACGGGATAGGGTCAGTGGTGCTGGCAACAATACCGAAAGCCTTCGGCTCGGAAACTGCAGCGACGGCGATACATACTGCCGCCATACCGATCAAGGAGTGCATGGCCGCAACCAGCTCGGGCATCTTGGTCATTTCAACCCGCTTGGCGAGCACAGCACCAATCCCGCCGCCAATCACCAATCCGCCGAGCAGCAAGCTAAAGCCACTACCAGGCGCAGTCGCCTCGGCTTGCAGCTTCATGATCAGGGCCACCGTCGTTAACGCGGCAATCGCCATGCCGGTCATACCAAACGCGTTGCCGCGTCTTGCTGTAGCCGGATGCGACAAACCCTTCAGCGCCTGGATGAAACAGATCGAGGCGATCAAATACAACAGAGTGACAAGATTCATGCTCATGGAATTACGCCCCTTCCTTGTTCTGCGCCTTGGGCTGTTTTTTCTTGAACATTTCCAGCATCCGCTGCGTCACCAAGAAACCACCAAATACGTTCACTGCTGCGAGCGCAACCGCCAACGTTCCCATGAACTGCCCAACCGGGCCGGTAGTCAGCGCTGCGGCAAGCATGGCACCCACAATAATGATGGCTGACACCGCATTCGTCACGGCCATCAGCGGCGTGTGCAATGCTGGCGTCACCGTCCAGACGACGTGGTACCCCACGTAAATCGCCAAGACGAAAATGATGAGGTTGGTAATGGTGTAGCTAACTTCCATGATGTCCTCTACTGGTAGCTTTACTTTTTTATTCCGGAGACACGGTTACTGCCATCTACGAACACGATTTTGGGGTGGTGATCCACAACCATTGCTTCGCTCATAGGCGCGTAGGTGCAAATAATCAGCAAATCACCACGTTGCGCTAGCCGCGCTGCCGCACCATTGAGGGAGATCTCACCACTGCTGCGCTTCCCTTTAATTGCGTAAGTGGAGAATCGCTCGCCATTGCTAACGTTGTACAAATCGATCTTCTCGAATTCTCGAATGTCAGCAGCGTCGAGCAGATCTTCATCGATCCCACACGAGCCTTCGTAATCCAAAACACACTCTGTTACTGTGGCGCGATGAATCTTCGCGCGCAGCATGATTCTTTCCATCGCCGTATGCCGCCGTCATTACTTGCGAAGCACCGCACCACCATGGCAAACCAAGGTGGCAGCAATGATCTCATCAGCCTGATCGATGGTCAGGTTTGCGTCTTTGTCAAAAATCAGCTTCAGAAAATCGAGCACATTTCGTGAGTACAGTGCGGAAGCATCTGCAGCACACAATGCGGGAAGATTTGCCTCGCCGATGATGTGAACACCGTGCTTGACCACCGTCTTGCCCAGTTCCGAAAGCTCGCAATTACCACCCTGCTCTACCGCCATATCAAGAATGACCGAGCCCGGCTTCATTGCTTTGATGGTGTCTTCGCCAATCAACACCGGCGCTTTGCGCCCCGGGATCAATGCCGTCGTAATGATGATGTCGGCTAACTTTGCGCGCTCATGCACCAAGGCTGCTTGACGCTTCATCCATGCCTCTGGCATCGGACGCGCGTAGCCGCCGACACCTTGGGCGATCTCGCGTTCTTCGTCCGTTTCGTAGGGCACGTCGATGAATTTCGCGCCAAGCGATTCCACTTGCTCTTTGACCGGTGGGCGCACATCGGATGCTTCAATAACAGCACCAAGACGCTTGGCAGTTGCAATCGCTTGCAAACCAGCGACGCCAACACCCATGATCAATACTCGAGCCGCTTTGACCGTACCTGCTGCGGTCATCAGCATGGGGAAGAAGCGCTGATACATATTGGCAGTCATCAGCACAGCTTTGTAGCCAGCGATGTTGGCTTGCGAGGACAGCACGTCCATTGACTGCGCGCGAGTAATGCGAGGTACCGCCTCCAACGCGAAGGCCGACAAGCCTGCCGAAGCCATGCCCGCAATACCTTCGGCATCGAACGGGTTCAGCATGCCAACAAGTGCAGTGCCTGATTTCATTAAAGCGCGCTCATCGGCGGACGGCGCACGAACTTTCAACACGATATCGCAGCCGAAAGCATCTGCGGCAGAGCCAATGTCTGCACCAACGGCCGCGAACGCATCATCGGGCAGGCTGGCAGCAACGCCAGCACCGGATTGAACGGTGACCTTGTGTCCGGCAGCGATCAATTTCTTGATCGTTTCCGGCGTGGCGGCAACTCGCGTTTCGCCCTGACGGGTCTCGGCTGGAATGCCGATTCTCATGGTGTTCTCCACATTGAAAATGAATGAGGCCAGACGCCAGCAAAAAAGCATTGGCGCCGGTGCGACATCCGCACGTTAGGACTTTGGTAAGGAAAGGCGAGGCTGACGAATGGATAGGCCCGGGTTGCTTCGCCGAAAAAAGGGGCAAAGATACTATTTATCTCGATTCTTCGCAACGCACCAATTTTTCCGCATATTTGCAGCAATTTGCCGCGATCCGGCTCCGGCCTGTCTCACGCAAAACAGTAGAATGTTGTTTTTTAAGGGCGATATGTCATCAATTTGGAAACCCTCGGTCACTGTCGCTGCCATCATCGAGCGTGATCAGCGCTTTCTGCTGGTCGAAGAGCAGACTGCGGAGGGAATCAAACTCAACCAACCCGCCGGCCATCTCGATCCGGGTGAATCCTTGATAGCGGCGGCGGCGCGCGAGGCGCTCGAAGAAACCGCGCATGAATTTATTCCCGACTCGCTGGTGGGCGTGTACCTGTCACGCTACCAATCGAGTCGGATGAATGAAGATGTTACTCATGTGCGCTTTGCCTTCACGGGTGCCCTCGGCAATGCCCATCAGCGCCCGTTAGATGAAGGCATTCTGCGTATCGTGTGGATGTCGCATCAGGAAATCAGGGCAACTCAGGACCGACACCGAAGTCCGCTGGTGTTGCAATGCGTCGAAGACTACCTTGCCGGACAGCGCTTCCCACTGTCGATTCTCTATACCCACCCCAGTATTCACCTCCCCGCTGATGACTAAAGCCCGCGTTGTTCTTGGCATGTCCGGGGGGGTCGACTCCTCTGTCGCTGCATGGCTGCTGAAACAGCAAGGCTATGAAGTGATCGGCCTATTCATGAAAAACTGGGAGGACGATGATGATGACGAGTACTGTTCGACACGCCAGGACTGGCTCGATGCCGTCAGCGTTGCAGATATTGTTGGCGTCGACATTGAAGCGGTCAACTTCGCCAGCGAGTACAAGGATCGCGTCTTTGCGGAGTTTCTGCGCGAGTATCAGGCAGGGCGCACACCCAATCCTGATGTGTTGTGCAATGCCGAGATCAAATTCAAAGCCTTTTTAGATCACGCGCTTCAACTGGGTGCGGACCATATCGCCACCGGCCATTACGCCCGGGTACGCGAGCGAGACGGCCAGCATGAGTTGCTGAAAGCGGTGGACGCGAGCAAGGATCAGAGCTACTTCCTGCATCGGCTAACCCAGTCACAACTATCGCGCACGCTGTTTCCGCTCGGCGAGCTGCACAAGTCGCAGATACGCAAAATCGCGGATGAGCTCCAGCTTCCGAATGCCCGCAAAAAAGACTCTACTGGCATTTGCTTTATCGGTGAACGACCATTTCGTGAATTTCTCAACCGATATCTTTCATTCAAGCCAGGCCCAATGCGAACGCCTGAAGGCGATATCGTCGGTGAGCATGTCGGCTTGTCTTTCTACACCCTCGGACAGCGCAAAGGCATCGGCTTAGGGGGACAGCGCGCGCATCGCGATGAAGATGGCAACCACGCAGCCTGGTATGTCGCCCGCAAAGACATTGAAACAAACACCTTGTATGTGGTGCAAGGTCACGACCACCCTTGGCTCTTATCGACTGCTCTGGTCGCAGGCCAAATGAGCTGGGTCGCCGGCGCGCCGCCGGCCGATGGCCCCTTGCTGGCCAAGACCCGCTACCGGCAGACGGATGTGGCCTGTGCGCTACTGGGCGTCGGAAGCGCAGAAGCAAAATTGCAATTTGAACAAGCCCAGTGGGCGGTGACACCCGGTCAGTCTGCCGTCCTGTATGACGGCGACGTCTGCCTCGGTGGCGGCATTATCGAGCGGGCCGAGGCCGCCTGAGCACCCCGCAGCGCCGGCAAACACCCGCGCCAGCGCGCCTTCCCCGCGCCCCCCCCATCTCACCACCAAAAAGAACTTGCGCTCCAGCGATGATTCGCGAATAATCTAAACACGAATCGTTCTCATTTGAATTTATCAGCTCTGCCCTACCGACACTCACTCGGACAGCGGCGAGCCCAGACTGGAGGGGCGTCACCATGATCGTTTGCGTATGCCATAACGTCTCCGACAAAGCGATTCGTCGAGCACTTGATGCCGGTGCCAAATCCATGGAAGACATTCGACAGCAACTCAACGTGGGCAGCTGCTGCGGCAAATGCAATGAGTTTGCAAAAACGCTGGTACGCGCACATGTCGAAGATGGCCAGTTCACCGAGGTCCGGCGCGTCGTCGTCGCCTAAAGCCCCTTAGTAGCGCGCCACCCACTGCGCCATTCAAGGCGCTGTCGTCCCTCAAGTCGTATTACCTCCCCCTTTTTGTGACGCGCCGAGTCAATCGACTTGCGCAAGCATCACAACATCCTCTGATGCAATGTCGCGCATATGCGAATGAGGATGATTCCCAATAACAAAATGAATCATCCTTGGTAACAAATGGCCCTTGCTGAGTTAACATCGCGCATCTTTAATTTCTTTGCAAGAGGCACTCATGAAGGGCGACGCTAACGTCATCAAGCTGCTCAACGAACAGCTCACCAACGAACTTACCGCAATCAATCAGTACTTCTTGCACGCTCGCGTGTACCGTCACTGGGGTTTCGAGAAACTCGGCAAGAAAGAGTACGAAGAATCCATCGGTGAAATGAAGCATGCCGACAAATTGATCGAGCGCATTCTGATGCTGGATGGTCTGCCCAACCTGCAAGCCTTGCACAAGTTAATGATCGGCGAAAATGTTCCTGAGATGCTGAATTGCGATCTGCAACTTGAATACGCGTCGCAGAAAACACTGAAAGAAGGTATCTCGGTTTGCGAACAAGCTCGTGACTATATTTCGCGTGAATTATTCGAGCATATTCTCGACGACACCGAGGAGCATATCGATTGGCTAGAAACGCAAATCGAACTGATTGAGCAAGTGGGTCTGCAAAACTATCTGCAATCGCAGATGGGTGATGCCTAAATACCAGCGTCGCCAACAAAAGCAGCAACAAAAAAGGAGCCCCAGAGGCTCCTTTTTTTCATGCAAGCCGTGCTCAGGCAATGGGCACAGTCTCCTTGAATGAAGGACGTTCAGACAGTTTATCGAACAGCCGCGCCAAATTCGGGTGCTCACCCCGCCAATCGATTTCAGGGAAACGGAAAGCAATCCAGCCCAGCGTACAGCCCGTGGCCACATCAGCCAGCGAGAATTGCTTACCGGCGCAAAACGGATGATCGCCCAATGCCAAAGCCATGGCACGTGTTCCATGTCGAATTTTATCGAGCTGCCGCTGAACCCAGGCCTCGCTTTGCTGAGACGGGGGGCGTTGAATGCGCTCCAGACGCGCGAGAATGCCAGCATCCGCAACGCCATCCGCCAAGGCCTCCCACACCTTGACACTAGCGCGCTCTCGGCCTGCCACTGGAATCAGCTTGCCAACCGGCGACATGGTGTCGAGGTATTCGACAATCACGCGTGAGTCAAACATCGCCCCGCCATCTTCCATCACCAGGCAAGGCACTTTACCCAAGGGGTTTGATTGGAAAATGGTGGTATCGGCCGACCAAACGTCCTCCAGCACCAACTCATAGTCGAGCTTCTTTTCCGCCATTACCACGCGCACTTTGCGCACATAAGGACTCGCCAGCGAACCAATCAGCTTCATCGCGGATCACACTTGTGGATTAGGCAAAAATTATATCATTGGCAAAATTTTGAGCGCTGATCCGAATGATAAAATCGGTCGCGATACAAATCCCGCCTGGCCGATGCGCCCGCCCCTACCCAATGCCACTCACCGAACTATCCGCCCTGTCACCACTCGATGGGCGTTACGCCAGTAAAACCGATTCACTCCGGCCAATCTTGTCCGAAGCCGGTTTCATGCACCATCGTGTCAAGGTAGAGATTGCGTGGCTACTAGCATTGTCGGAAGCCGGGTTGGATGAGCTCAAGCCATTCAGCGCCGAATCCAAAGCGGTACTCCAAAAACTCGCCGCCGAATTCACTGAGCAAGATGCTGCACGTATCAAGGCGATTGAAGCCACCACCAACCATGACGTGAAAGCCGTTGAGTACTGGCTCAAAGAGCAAGTCCAGGCACACCCTGAGTTGGTCGCCGCATCGGAGTTCATTCACTTCGCTTGCACCTCGGAAGATATCAACAATACCTCCCACGGCATGATGCTGAAAACAGCACGCGACACGGTATTGCTGCCGGCACTGACCAAGCTCATCGCACGCTTGAGCGAGCTCGCGCATCAACACGCCGACGTACCGATGATGTCGCGCACCCACGGCCAGCCGGCGAGTCCGACCACGATCGGTAAAGAGATCGCGAACGTCGTGGCGCGCCTGCGCCGCGTACAACAAGCCATCGCAACGGTTGAGATACTGGGCAAGATGAACGGCGCGGTCGGTAATTACAACGCGCATCTGTCTGCCTATCCCAACGTCGACTGGCAAGCGTTTGCACGAGAGGTAGTCGAGCAACGACTCGGTCTGACATTCAACCCATACACCATACAAATCGAACCGCATGACTACATCGCCGAATTATTCGATGCGATTGCGCGTACCAATACGATCCTGATTGATCTTTGCCGTGACGTATGGGGCTATATCTCGCTCGGTTTCTTCAAGCAAAAAACCAAGGCAGGCGAAATTGGCTCATCCACTATGCCGCACAAAGTCAACCCGATCGATTTTGAAAACGCCGAGGGCAATCTCGGTATGGCGAATGCCGTGCTGGGGCACATGGCGGAGAAGCTGCCCGTGTCACGCTGGCAGCGGGATCTGACTGATTCAACCGTGCTGAGAAATATCGGTGTCGGCTTTGGATACACTTTGCTCGCGTACGACAGCTGCCTGCGCGGCCTGAACAAACTCGAGGTCAATCCGGCACGCATGGCTGAAGACCTCGATCAAAACTGGGAAGTGCTGGCCGAGCCGGTACAAACCGTCATGCGCCGCTACGGTATTGAAAATCCCTACGAGCAGCTGAAAGAACTGACGCGCGGCAAAGGCATCTCACAAGCGGCACTGCATGAATTCATTCGAGGGCTTGCCATCCCGCAGGACGCCAAAGATCGCCTGCTCGCCATGACGCCAGCGACTTACGTTGGACTCGCCGCACAGCTGGCAAAAGATATCTAAAGAAGACGTAAGGCGAGCTGCGACCAACAACGCCAGCGACTCCTCTCCCAGCGTAAGAACGTCGTTGGCTAGGCGGGCGCGTCGAAGACAGTACTTGACGTACGGCGAGGCGCGACCAACAACGCCAGCGACTCCTCTCCCAGCGTAAGAACGTCGTTGGCTAGGCGGGCGCGTCGAAGACAGTACTTGACGTACGGCGAGGCTCGACCAACAACGCCAGCGACTCCTCTCCCAGCGTAAGAACGTCGCTGGCTAGGCGGGCGCGTCGAAGACAGTACTTGACGTACGGCGAGGCGCGACCAACAACGCCAGCGACGTTTTTGGCCAGCTTTAGACGACTGCGCCGTCGGTGTCGTCCTTAACCTTCACTGGTTTCAGCAGATCCTCGCGCTTCACGCCCAGCCACATGGCGACTGCGGCCGCAACGAAAACTGACGAGTAAATACCGAACAAGATACCGATAGTCAGCGCCATCGCGAAATAGTGCAAGGTTGGTCCACCAAAGATCAACATCGATAGCACCATCAGCTGTGTCGATCCATGGGTGATTACGGTACGTGAAATTGTGCTGGTGATGGCGTGATTCAGCACCTCGGGTGTATTGAGTTTACCGAAGCGGCGATCGCGGAATGCTTCACGCACTCGATCGAACACCACCACTGATTCATTCACGGAGTAACCCAATACCGCTAGCACTGCGGCTAATACCGTGAGCGAAAACTCCCATTGGAAAAAAGCGAAAAAGCCAAGGATGATAATCACATCATGCAAGTTGGCGATGATTGCGGCGACGGCGAATTTCCACTCGAAACGAAACGCGAGGTAAATCATGATGCCGACTACCACAAAGGCTAATGCGGTCAGGCCATCATGTGCAAGTTCTTCACCGACCTGTGGCCCCACAAACTCGACACGCTGCAAAGCAACTGTAGGATCAGCCGCCTTCAACGCATCAATTACCTTGGTGCTGACTTGGGCTGAGCTGGCGCCTCCTTGCAGAGGCAAGCGAATCAGCACATCTTGCGCGGTACCAAAACTCTGCACCTGACTATCGGCATAGCCAAGTTCGGTCACGGTCTTGCGAATCGCTTCGAGATCGGCAGGCTTGGTGTAAGCCACTTCCATCACCGTACCGCCGGTGAACTCGATCGACAGGTGCAGGCCCTTCGCAAACAAGAAAAATACTGCCGCCGCAAAGGTCAGCGCCGAGATGGCATTGAACACCAGCGCGTGGCGCATGAAAGGGATGTCGCGTTTAATCCGGAAAAATTCCATGTTGGTCTCCTTGGTCGCCGCGAATTATTCGCTCGGTTTCCAGACTTGTCCGATCGATATGCTGCTAAGTTTCTTGCGACGTCCGTACCACAAGTTGGCCAGCGCACGCGCCACCACGACCGCTGAGAACATCGAGGTCAGGATACCGAGACAGTGCACCACAGCGAAACCGCGAATGGGGCCCGAACCAAAAATCAGCAAGGCAAGTCCAGCGATCAGCGTCGTCACGTTCGAGTCGAGAATAGTGGCCCAAGCGCGCTCGAAGCCGGCCGCAATCGACGCTTGCGGGCTGTTCCCGTTACGTAGCTCTTCTCGGATACGCTCATTGATCAGTACGTTGGCATCAATCGCCATACCGAGCGTTAGCGCAATCGCGGCAATACCCGGTAAGGTCAGGGTTGCCTGTAGTAGCGACAGCAGCGCGATCAGCAGCATCACGTTAACTGCAAGGGCGAACATACTGAATGCACCAAACAACAGGTAGTACGCCATCATGAACACCGCGATCGCTGCGAATCCGTAGAGCGTCGAGCTGAACCCCTTGGCGATGTTTTCAGCGCCGAGCTGTGGTCCTATGGTGCGCTCTTCGATAATCTCCATCGGGGCAGCGAGTGAGCCAGCACGCAGCAATAGCGCCAGATCAGTGGCGGCAGCCGGCGACTCCATACCGGTAATTTGGAAACGTGAACCGAGTTCGTCGCGAATACTGGCGACGGTCAGTACTTCTCCCTTACCTTTTTCAAACAACACGATCGCCATCAGTTTGCCGATCTTGTTGCGGGTAGCCTCGCGCATTTTGCGGCCACCATCACCATTCAAGTCGATCCCTACCGCAGGCTGCTGGTTCTGGTCGAATGCTGCACCCGCATTGGAAATATAGTCACCGGTGATGACCGGGTCTTTGTACAACACCACCGGCGCACCTTTGCCTACTTTGAATAGCTCGGAGCCTGGTGCCACTACTGCACTTTCTTCGGTACCGCGCTGTACGGACTCGTCCACCATGCGAACCTCAAGCGTTGCCGTACGCCCGATGATGTCTTTTGCCCGTGACACATCCTGCACACCGGGCAACTGCACCACGATACGATCTGCACCTTGTCGCTGGATAATCGGCTCGGCCACGCCAAGCTCGTTGACACGCTTCGAGAGCGTCGAGATATTCTGCTGTACAGCCTCTTCCAGTGTCTGCTTCATCGCCACCGGGCTAAGACGAGCGACTAGCTTCAAAGCTTCCGCATCCGACTCCTCGGCCAGCGCCAGCTCAGGCATCTGGCTGCTCAGTACGCCGCTCGCTGCATCCAAGGTCTCACGATCGCGAAAACGAATCTCGATCACATCGCCGATGCGCGAGATACCGGCAAAGCGAAGCTTTTTCTCGACCAGCTGCGAACGCACGGCAATCTGGGTTGATTGAATTCGCTTTGCAGTGACTGCACGCGTATCCACCTGCATCAGAAAGTGCACGCCGCCGCGCAGATCGAGCCCCAGATACATCGGCAGTGCGTGCAAGGATTGCAGCCATGTCGGCGTGTTTGGCAGCAGATTGAACGCCACCAGATAACTCGGATCACCTGGGTCTTTGTTCAAGGCCTGCTCAAGAACGGTCTTAGCCTTGAATTGGAGATCGGTATTGGCGAAACGCACACGCACGGTACCGTTGTTACCCAGATCTTCGTAGAAGGAACCCTCGGCACGCACGCCCGCGCTTTCCAGCGCCTGCTGGACACGCCCCACTGCATCCGGGCCCAGCTTCAAAGTCGCTTTTGCGCTGCTGATCTGCACCGCCGGTGACTCACCGAAGAAATTGGGCACGGTATACAGCACGCCCATCGCCAGCACCAGCGCAATCAACAAGTATTTCCAGAGGGGATAACGATTCATGGTGAGCTACTTAAAATGAAAAAATCCGGCAACCTGTGCCGGACTGGGAATAAGACCGACGCTCAGAGCGTCTTGATCGTGCCTTTCGGCAGCAGCAGCGTCACTGCCGCCTTCTGCAGGATGATCTCGGTACCCTCTGCCACTTCCAGCGTGATGTAGGCATCGCCGACTTTGGTCACCCGACCAACCACGCCACCAGCACTGACCACTTCATCACCCTTGCCCAGCGCGTCGATCATCGCTTTCTGCTCTTTCTGACGCTTCATCTGGGGACGAATCATCAGGAAATACAGCACCACAAACATCAGGATGATCGGCAACAGACCCAGCAGACCACCGCCCGCGCCGCCCGCCGGTGCGGCCGCCTGCGCATATGCATTAGAAATGAACATGAATCGCTCCTGCAAAGAATTTTTTAATAACCCACGATTTTAACATCGGCTGCTTGCTCGACGCGCTGCCCCGCTAGCATCGGGAAACCCTCAGGGCCAAGTCCACGTGGTGACGCCCAGCGCTCGTGTTGACCGAACCCAAAAGGCTAGATTCCGCGCGCGCGGTCGGCGGCAAACCGGACACGAAAGGCTTGAAACTGGCCGCCATCAATGCTGGCGCGCATCTCGCGCATCAGCTGCAGGTAGTAATGCAGATTATGGATGGTGTTCAGGCGCGCGCCCAGAATTTCGCCTGCACGGTGCAGATGATGCAAATAGGCGCGCGAAAAATGACGGCAGGTATAGCAATCACAGCTTTCATCAACCGGAAGATCTTCATCCTTGTAGCGTGCGTTTCGTAGCTTCAGGTCACCAAAACGTGTAAACAGCCAGCCATTACGAGCGTTACGCGTCGGCATCACACAGTCAAACATATCGATACCGTTGGCAACACCTTCCACCAGATCTTCCGGTGTGCCAACGCCCATCAGGTAGTGCGGCTTGTGCGCCGGTAGCTTTGGGCCAGTATGTTGAAGTATGCGTTGCATATCTTCCTTCGGCTCACCGACCGACAGGCCACCGATCGCTACGCCATTGAAATCCATCTGCTCAAGTGCGGCAAGGGACTCATCCCGTAAGTCTTCATACATGCCGCCCTGCACGATGGCGAACAAGGCATTGGTATTGGCCTCACGCTGAAACTCATCCAAAGACCGCTTAGCCCAGCGCAGTGACATCCGCATCGATTGCCCCGCCTGTTCGCGCGTCACGACCTCGCCATTGATTTCATAGGGCGTACACTCATCGAACTGCATTACGATATCCGAGTTTAAAACACGCTGGATCTGCATCGAGATCTCGGGGGAGAGAAACAAACGATCACCATTGATCGGAGACGCAAACTTGACACCCTCCTCGGTGATCTTGCGCATCGCGCCCAGCGAGAACACCTGAAAGCCGCCAGAGTCCGTCAGAATCGGACGGTCCCAAGCCATGAATCGGTGTAAGCCGCCAAACTTGCGAATAACCTCCAAGCCGGGTCGCAACCACAGGTGGAAGGTATTACCCAGAATGATTTGCGCATCAATCTCGCGCAACTCGTCAGGCGACATGGCCTTCACCGAGCCATAGGTACCCACCGGCATGAAAATCGGCGTCTCAATCACGCCATGTGCCAGCTCGAGGCGACCGCGCCGTGCATGGCCATCGGTCTTCAGCAGGGTAAATTTCACGCGCCCGGCTCCCGATCCAGCAACATGGCGTCACCGTAGCTGAAGAAACGGTAGCGCTGTTCGATCGCATGCGCGTAAGCCTGGCGAATTCGATCGACGCCCGCGAAAGCCGATACCAGCATCATCAGCGTCGACTTTGGTAAATGGAAATTGGTGATTAAGCGAGTGACCGTATTGAAACGATAGCCGGGCGTGATGAATAGCTGAGTATCGGCACTCCCTGCTATCAGCGTACCCGTCTGCGAAGCGGACTCCAGCGCGCGCAGGCTGGTAGTACCCACTGCCACCACATCTCTGCCGGCACGACGAGCGGCCTCGATGGTGTCGACGGTTTCTTGTGGCAAGCGATACCACTCGCTGTGCATGCGATGCTCGGCGAGATTCTCAGTCCGGACCGGCTGAAAAGTGCCAGCACCGACATGGAGCGTTAACCAGGTAAGCACCACGCCTTTGTCTTGCAATCGCTTCAGAAGCGCATCGTCAAAATGCAGCCCAGCGGTGGGCGCGGCGACTGCACCCGGGTGTTTTGCGTAGACCGTCTGATAGCGCTGCGCATCTACCTCATCTGCAGCATGCTGAATATAGGGTGGCAGCGGCAGCTGACCGTAGCGATCGATGAGTTCAATCGCATCGGATGGGAAATGCACGATAAAAAATTCACCGCTGCGTTCACCAACGGTGACCTCGAAGGCATCCGCCAGGCGCAACTTGGTACCCGGCACCGGCGACTTCGAAGCACGAATTTGTACCAGCGCCGTCACCGTATCGATGACCCGCTCGACCAGTACCTCGATCTTGCCGCCACTTTCTTTGACACCCAAAAAGCGTGCATTCAGGACGCGCGTATCGTTAAACACGAGCACATCACCCTCTTGCAGCAAATCGATGAGTTCGCTGAACACGCGATCGGTAAACTGTTCGCGACCAACTTGCAGCAAACGCGAAGCGGCACGCTCGGGTAATGGGATCTGCGCAATGAGCTCGCTCGGCAAATCAAAATCAAAGTCGGATAGCGCGTACATTGGGAATGAAAAACATGGCGACAGCGCTGAGTGTAGATCCGATTACCGTGCGCAGTAGGGTCATCAGCAGCGTGAGACCGGCAGTGGTCACGGATCTATACGGTGGTTCGCCAGGGTAGGTATTGTAAAAGCCGGTATTCTACGCTTCGCTTGCCTACTGCACCGATGCCCAACGCCAAGAAAAAAACGTCTCCCCAGAAGAGCCTGCGTCTTTCTGATCGCTTGGCACGTCTGGGTCTATCGACCGACAGCGCTCGGGTGTTGCACCTGCCCATGCGCTATGAGGACGAAACGCAACTTTTGAGCATCCACGACGCTGCACGGCTGCATGGGTCGACCGTACAAGTGGAAGCAGTGGTGACTGACTGTGATGTGCAGTACCGCCCGCGCCGGCAGTTAGTCGTCAAAGTCCGAGATGACAGCGGCATGCTCACTCTGCGCTTTCTGAATTTCTACGGTAGCCAAGTAACGCAGATGGCCATCGGTAAGCGACTGCGGATTCGTGGCGAGATGCGACATGGCTTCTTCGGTGATGAGATGGTGCACCCCACCGTGAAAGTCGTCGAGCCCGGCACACCGCTGCCACAAGCGCTGACCCCAGTCTACGCTGCCGGCGAGGGCTTGTCGCAGTCAGTACTACGCAAAACCATCGCCGACGCCATGCAACGTATCGACTGGCAGGATTCCCTGCCCGAGCAGCTACGTGTGTCGCTCAAGCTGATGGAGTTCGAATCCGCCATCAGGTTGCTGCATAACCCGCCACCCGATATCGATGCCAACGCCCTGCTGGAACGTACCCACCCGGCATGGACACGTGTGAAATTCGATGAGGTACTGGCGCAGCAGTTATCGATGAAGCGGGCGCAAGCCGCGCGACGCCAACAGGGCGCGCCGGTGCTGCCGCTGGTGGGCGCACTGTCCGAGGCTTTGCTTCGTTCACTACCCTTCAGCCTGACATCGGCTCAGCAACGCGTGCTGGAAGAAATTCGCGCAGACTTGCGCCAGGCCTACCCCATGCAGCGGCTGCTGCAAGGCGACGTCGGCAGCGGCAAAACCGTTGTCGCTGCACTCGCGGCCGCCCAAGCGATTGATAGCGGCTACCAGGCCGCACTGATGGCACCGACCGAAATTTTGGCGGAGCAGCACTTTCGCAAGATCGAGGGCTGGCTAACGCCGCTCGGTGTGAAGGTGGCCTGGCTCACGGGCAGCTTGCGCAAGCGCGAGAAGGAAGCGGCCAAGCTCGAGATTGAATCCGGTGCAGCAAGGCTGGTGGTTGGTACGCATGCGCTGATTCAGCAAGAGGTGGCGTTCGCCCAGCTGGGTCTGGTCATCGTCGACGAACAGCATCGCTTTGGCGTCGCCCAACGACTCACGCTGCGCAACAAGGGTATCGCCAGCGTGCCGCATCAGCTGATGATGTCGGCCACGCCTATCCCACGTACCTTGGCCATGACCTACTTTGCAGATCTCGAAGTCTCGGTGATCGATGCCTTGCCGCCGGGTCGCACGCCGATCGTGACCCGCCTGGTGGCGCAGGAGCGACGCGAAGAGGTCATAGAAAGAGTCCACGCTGCCGCCCTCGAGGGTCGGCAGGTGTACTGGGTTTGCCCCTTGATTGAAGAGTCGGAGGCGCTACAACTGCAAACAGCCACCGAAACACATGCAATGTTATCGGCGGCACTGCCAGATCTGCGTGTTGGGCTAGTGCACGGCCGTCTAAAACCAGCAGAAAAGCAGGCAACCATGGAGGCCTTCGCACAGGGCCAGATTCACGTGCTGGTGGCCACCACAGTGATTGAGGTCGGCGTCGATGTGCCAAATGCTTCGCTGATGGTGATCGAGCATGCTGAGCGCTTCGGATTGTCACAGCTTCATCAGCTTCGGGGGCGGGTCGGCCGTGGCGCAGCCGCCAGCGTCTGCCTGTTGATGTACCAAGGCCCGCTCGGCCCCATCGCAAAGCAGCGACTCACGATCATGCGCGAGAGCAGCGACGGTTTCGAGATCGCACGGCGCGATCTCGAGATTCGTGGGCCGGGCGAGTTCCTTGGTGCACGCCAGTCTGGTCAAGCCATGCTGCGCTTTTTGGACCTGGAGAAAGATCAGTGGCTGGTCGAGCGTGCGCGCGACCTTGCGACGACGCTGCTAGCGCAGCAACCCACCGTGGCAGAGGCGCATTTAGCGCGCTGGCTGGGTGCGCGGGAAGAATTTTTACGCGTCTAAATGATTCTTAGCTTCAGTATGGTTATAAATTTATGCGACACTCTAAGGCATGACATTAACGGAACTGAAATACATTGTTGCAGTGGCGCGGGAGAAGCATTTCGGTCGCGCCGCTGAGGCTTGTTTCGTCGCCCAGCCCACACTCTCGGTAGCAATCAAGAAACTAGAAGACGAACTGGGCGTCCCTATTTTCGAACGCGGCGGCTCTGAAATCACGGTGACCCCGATCGGGGTGCAAATCATTGCGCAAGCCGAGCATGTGCTGGAGCAAACGTCTTACATCAAGAACATCGCGAATCAGAATAAAGACCCTCTCGTCGGTCCGCTGCGGGTTGGGGTGATTTACACCATCGCACCTTATTTGCTGCCGCAGCTGGTACCCAAGCTGATCGAGCAGGTGCCGCAGATGCCACTGGTGCTACAAGAAAATTTCACCGTCAAACTGCTGGAATTATTGCGCTCAGGCGAGCTGGATGCCGCTATCTTGGCGCTGCCATTCAATGATCAGGGCCTGATGGTGCAAGCGCTCTACGATGAACCCTTCATGGTAGCGATTCCGCGCAATCATCACTGGTGTAATCGGGCAAGTATCAGCGCAGAAGAACTGAAGAACGAGACGATGTTGCTGCTAGGCGCTGGGCACTGCTTCCGTGATCAAGTACTAGAGGTCTGCCCCGAGATGTCGCGCTACTCGACCTCGGGTGGCGGTATCGCGCGCACCTTTGAAGGCTCTTCACTGGAAACCATTCGTCACATGGTCGCCTCCGGTATCGGTATCACCGTATTGCCCAAGGCATCGGTACCCGCGAGCGCAGGTGCCGACGATATCCTGCGCTACCTTCCCTTCGATAATCCACCGCCATCACGTCGTGTGGTGATCGCTTGGCGCAAAAGCTTCACACGTCAGGGTGCGATTGATGCGATCCGCAAGATCGTGCTGTCCTGCACACTCAATGGCGTCACAATGCTGCCAGAAGCGCGTCAAGCCGAGCACTAATCGTCCCGCGCTACACTAGCGCAAATGATCACGACCACCCATCTGCTGCCAAAGCTCAAACTCTACGCGCAGCTTGTCCGGCTCGACAAACCCATCGGTAGCTTGCTGTTGCTGTGGCCAACGCTCTCAGCGCTGTGGTTGGCATCGAACGGCCGCCCAGATCCGATGCTGGTTCTTGTTTTTAGTCTGGGCACCGTATTGATGCGATCAGCGGGCTGCGCTATCAACGACTTCGCCGATCGCGAGTTCGATCGACACGTCAAGCGTACTGCCGAACGCCCGCTGACCTCAGGTCGCATCGCAGCGTGGGAAGCGATTGTTGTTGCAGGCGTACTCGCTTTGCTGTCTTTTGCATTGATACTGCCTTTGAATAGCCTGACGAAACAGCTGTCGGTACTCGCCGTGGTGGTCGCCGCCTCTTACCCTTACTTCAAACGTTTCTTCGCACTGCCCCAAGCGTATCTCGGTATCGCATTCGGTTTCGGTATACCGATGGCGTATGCCGCCGTTCAGGCGACAGTGCCATTGGAGGCTTGGGTACTGCTGATCGCCAATGTGTTTTGGGCACTGGCCTATGACACCGAGTACGCTATGGTCGACCGTGATGATGATTTACTTATCGGGATTCGTACGTCGGCGATCACCTTCGGCCGCTTCGATGTGATCGCGGTCATGCTGTGCTACGGCATTCACCTTGTACTGGTCGCACTGGTGGGCGCCCGCTATCAACTTGGTCCGTTGTTTTATCTCGGCATCATCATTGCGGCTGCTATCGCGGCCTATCATTACCTGCTGATTCGAGATCGTGATCGCATGCGCTGTTTCGCCGCATTTCGTCACAACAACTGGCTCGGCGCTGCCGTGTTCGCAGGCGTCGCACTTGGCTGATCCGCTTCATTGCTGATCTGCCGCATCCATACAACAAACCAAGCCCATCCCGCGTATGACGCTTGAGTACAAGCGCAACGCCAACAGATAATCGCGCGCTGCAGCTACCGCATGGTGGCCTTGATTCTCAAAGCGCACGAGTACCATGGACATTACTGAGTTATTGACCTTTGCAGTCAGAAGCAACGCCTCTGATTTGCATCTATCAGCAGGTCTGCCGCCGATGATTCGTGTACATGGTGACGTACGCCGAATCAACCTGCCACCGATGCCGCATAAAGCAGTACACGCGATGATCTACGAGGTGATGAGCGATCATCTTCGCAAGCGCTACGAAGACACATTGGAAATCGATTTTTCGTTCGAGCTACCGGGTGTAGCACGCTTCAGGGTGAATGCATTCAATCAGGATCGCGGCGCAGCGGCTGTACTCCGCACCATCCCCTCGACCATCCTGACCCTCGAGCAACTCAGTGCCCCGGGAATCTTTGCTGAGCTAGCGATGAAACCGCGCGGCTTGGTACTCGTCACTGGCCCGACAGGCTCTG
Organism: Oxalobacteraceae bacterium; assembly: GCA_027485795.1. GTDB lineage: Bacteria > Pseudomonadota > Gammaproteobacteria > Burkholderiales > Burkholderiaceae_D > Pernthalerella. Next base: position 54,542 of record JAIXQK010000182.1, on the reverse strand, counting down.
GCAAGTCAACCACGCTGGCAGCGATGGTGAATCACATCAACGAGCACGAGTATGCACATATCTTGACGATAGAAGACCCGATCGAATTCGTTCATAAATCCAAGAAGGCACTCATCAATCAACGGGAGGTGGGACCACACACGCAATCATTTTCAGCCGCGCTTCGATCGGCGCTACGAGAAGATCCTGATGTTGTACTGGTCGGTGAGTTACGCGATTTGGAAACCATACGACTGGCACTGACAGCCGCAGAAACTGGCCATTTGGTGTTCGGGACACTACACACCGTCTCGGCCGCGAAAACTATCGACCGGATTATCGATGTATTTCCGGGCGAAGAGAAAGAGATGGTACGCGCCATGCTGTCCGAATCATTGCAAGCGGTGATCTCACAGACGCTGCTAAAGACCATTGATGGTAACGGCCGTGTCGCCGCGCACGAGATCATGCTGGGAACACCCGCGATCCGGAATCTGATTCGAGAGTCCAAGGTTGCGCAGATGTATTCAGCCATACAAACTGGCGCAGCAATCGGTATGCAGACTATGGATGCAAGTCTGCGGGATCTGGTTCGACGTCGACGAATTTCGATAGCAAGCGCACGAGCCGCAGCCAAGATACCTGAAAATTTTGCGAGCTGAGTATGGATATGAATCAAGCGTGGCCTCATGTAAGCCAACTACTGACGACAATGCGGTCGCAGGGCGGCTCGGATCTATTTATCACTGCGGGATATGCACCCGCTATCAAGATCGACGGCAAGATGACACCCGTATCACAACAGGTTTTATCCGCCGAGCAGAGTCGTGCGCTGGTGCTGTCCACCATGAATGAGCGTCAACGCTCGGAGTTCTTGAGTACCCAAGAGTGTAATTTCGCGATAAGTATTGAACTCATCGGACGCTTCCGTGTATCTGCCTTCATACAGCAGGGCAAAACCGGCATGGTCGTCCGCACAATTACAACCGATATTCCAGAGATTGATTCACTCGGTGTGCCAGAGAAACTCAAAGACATTGTGATGCACAAACGAGGACTGGTAATTATGGTGGGCGCCACTGGCTCGGGAAAATCCACCACGCTCGCAGCCATGATCGGTTACCGCAATTTACATAGCTATGGACACATTATTACGATTGAAGATCCGATCGAATACATTCACCCACACCGCAACTGTATCGTTACACAACGTGAGGTAGGTACCGATACTCTGGACTGGCACACTGCGCTGAAAAATACGTTGCGACAGGCGCCGGATGTCATCCTGATTGGCGAGATTCGCGACCGTGAAACCATGGACCATGCAATTGCATTTGCCGAGACAGGTCATCTTTGCCTCGCCACCCTGCACGCCAACAATAGCAATCAGGCACTTGATCGTATCGTCAATTTCTTTCCCGAAGAACGTCGGTCACAGCTATTGATGGATCTATCGCTCAACTTGCGTGGGTTGATCTCACAACGCCTAGTACCCTTGAAATCTGGCCAGGGCAGGTGCGCTGCTGTAGAAATCATGATCAACTCGCCTTTGATTGCGGACCTGATCTGCAAAGGACAGGTTCATGAAATCAAATCAGCGATAAAAAAATCGCGTGAGCTCGGTATGCAGACCTTTGATCAGGCGTTATTTGATTTGGTTGCAGCTGAGCGTATCGGTGTCGATGAAGCGCTCAGGCATGCAGATTCAATGAATGATTTGCGGCTCGCGATCAAACTTCACCGGCAAACCGGCACAAATACCAGTCATGACCCCAGGATCCGCGGTCTGGAAATCCTATAAATCTGAAATGGCAGGGCTTAATCCTTGCCAAATTCCTCGCCAAGTTCCTTGCCACGCGTAGCGGCCGCATGCAGCGCCTTGACCAATGCTGCCTTCACGCCACTCGCTTCCATCGAGCTAAGCGCGGCATACGTCGTACCGCCTTTGGAAGTCACGCGCTCACGTAGTAGGGATACCGGCTCATCGGAACGAAGCGCCAACTCGGCAGCACCGGCAAAAGTCGCCTGTGCTAATTGCCTACCCTGCTGTTCGGTAAGCCCCAACTCCAGCGCTGCCTGCTGCATGGCCTCGATAAAATAGAATACATACGCCGGACCGCTGCCCGAAATCGCGGTGACGGCGTCGATCTGCGCTTCATCGGCAATCCAAACTGTCTCTCCAACTGCACGCAACATAGCATCTGCAATTTGCCGCTGCTTCTCCGACACCCCTGCCATCGCCACCGCACCTGTCACACCCTTGCCAACGAGCGCAGGTGTATTCGGCATGGTGCGCACAATCGCCTGATAACCGCCAAGCCAGCGCGACAAATCGGCCGCACGAATGCCAGCGGCAATCGACAGCACCAGCTGCGACTTAAGGTACGGCCTGAGGCTGGACGCTACGTCGCGTAGTTGTTGCGGCTTGACGGCGAGGACAATGACTTCGGACATCGCCACAACATCCGATGGACCCGTCGCTGTGGTGACACCAAAGCGCTCAGTGAGTTGCGTCAATGTCTCAGGCACGACATCAATAACGTGAATATTCGCTCCATCGGTCAGCTTTCCTGCAAGGCCACCGATCAAGGCTTGCGCCATATTACCGCCGCCAATAAAAGCAATTTTCAAGTCGCTATACATAATCTCTCTTTCCAAATATTGCAGTACCGATCCTCACGATCGTTGCTCCCTCGGCAATTGCAGCGGCCATATCGGTTGACATACCCATCGATAAGGTATCAGTAATGATGCCGATAGCAGCGAGTTGCTGCTGCAAGGTTCGCAATAAGGCAAAGGGCTTACGCTGGCTTTCAAAATCGGCAGCGGGTTCTGGTATCGCCATCAGGCCGCGCAGCCTAAGATTCGGCAGTGTTGCTACCACCTGCGCAAGCGCCGGCAAATCTTCCGGGCTGACACCGCTCTTACTCGCTTCACCACTCACATTTACCTGTAGACAAATATTAAGCGCCGGCAAGTTTGTCGGCCGCTGCTCCGATAATCGACGCGCAATTTTTTCACGATCGACCGCATGCGCCCATGCGAAATTTTCAGCAATAGGACGGGTTTTATTGCTTTGTATCGGACCGATGAAATGCCATTCGAGCACCAAATCAGGCCGGACTGTGTGAACCGCCTGCTGTTTATCAATCGCCTCCTGCAGGTAATTTTCCCCGAACGCCGTCTGACCAGCACCCGCAGCTTCGATCACGGCTTCGGGCCCAAAGGTCTTTGATACCGCCAGCAAACTGACTGACGCAGGATCTCGCCCCGCCTGTGCGGTCGCCAAATTGACGGCTTGCCAAACTTGCTGGAGGTTTGATGTAATGGACATAATTCAGAATTATCGCCTATCGAACATTTTTGCTCGTGTTTTGATCGCTCACTATAAAGTTCGATTATCGACCAACTTGGACAATCTTATGAAAAGCCTCTATGACATCGCTCTGACCCGAATCGATGGAAGTCAGACTACCCTGGGTGAATATCGGAACAAAGTCCTGCTGATCTTCAACGCAGCAAGTCAATGTGGTTTCACGCCGCAATATGCCGGCCTGGAAGCCTTGTACCAAAAATATCAGGCGCGCGGATTTGTCGTGCTAGGTTTCCCGTGCAACCAGTTTGGCGCGCAAGAGCCGGGCAGCGATGAACAGATTGCCAGTTTCTGTGACCGACAATATGGGGTGAGCTTTCCAATGTTCTCAAAAGTGGATGTCAACGGCCCGAATGCACACCCCCTGTTCGAGATGCTTAAGCAGCAGGCGCCGGGGCTAATGGGAAGCGAGGGAATCAAGTGGAACTTCACTAAATTCCTGATTGATGGAAAAGGCGAGGTCGTTTCACGCTTCGGTTCAATCACCTCGCCGGAGAAGATCGAGCAGCATCTTGTCAATTTAATTTCCTGATCTGATTCTCGATCTCAATCCTCAATTGCTTATCCTGAGTTTCATCAAGTATAGGTCAACAACAATGACTTGTATTTTTTCTTAAAAATCTCACTGAACTAGGGTCTCGCATCAAGTTACACAATCCTCGCACTGACGCGCACTGCAGAAGTAAAAGAGAATTGATAACTACTGTGGAGACACCATGGATCAGACAGCCTTCGAACAGCTTTGTCGCGACACATGCTTGGCACTCAACCAGCCTGATATCAACGCGCTGAAAAGCCGACATCAGATCGCCGTAGACGGTGTCGATATTGCCGTGTTCTTTGATGCCATCAACGTTGAAGATCGCATTGCCTGTTATATCGATATCGGCGAAGTACCCCACATTGATCGCGAAGAAATCCTCGAGAGAATCCTCGCAATCAACCTGCTAAGCGGTACGAAGACTTCCGGAGTGTATGGCCTTGACCGCATACGCGACAAGATTATCTTCGTGCAGCACTTCCTCTATCCCGACTTACTCACAGGCGAAATATTCGCAGAAATTCTTCTTGGATATGCAGCGCACGCGAAGAACGCGCGGAACACTTTCCTCGATGTCTTTAACACCTCGCCCTTGACAGACTTGCTGGAGCAATCGCTACAGCAGAGTAGTGTCAACTTCGCCTAGGAGAATAAGATGCAGTCAAATTCGTTATCCAAGCGCTCTTTAACCATATCGCCTGAAGGAAATTCCGGAACACGGTCCATAGAGCAGTCTCTCACGGATACCGTGAAAGCTAATCAGGGGCAGTCAGCGACGACTCAGAAGACTACAGAGCGAAAGACATCCGAGCTTGTTGATTCAGCTTCGTCTTCCATGATTTATCCGAATACCGCTCATGCCAATAGAGAGAAAGAAGAAAATATTCAAAAGCAAAAGATCCTGACGCGCCTACGCGACCTGGATAATGAAATAAAAATATCCAAGAAGAATTTGATCCAAGCAAAAAAACAAGAGGATCATAAACTTTCGGAAAATTTACAAAAAAAATTGGAATCACTATATTTTGAAAGATCTGATCTCAGGAAAAAAAATCGCTCCCAGTCAAAGAAATCGGAGTCATCATGCAATCATTCTAAAGAATTGCTTACCGATTATCAGCAAAGATTAGAAATAGCAATAAAACACGAAAAAGAAAAAGAAGCTGCTGCCCTTCAGAGAAAAATAGACGAGATTAAGTCCAGCTTGGGAGAAGATTCAAATTATGCTGATCCGGCACCAGTTGGATCATCAAGTCCGATACCAATTTTTGAAACTGGAAAATCGCATGCAGATCCTATTGCCGCAGTTGAAAGTTTACTCAGCGATCTGGTGCGAGATAAAGGTGAGCTCATTGAAAACATTGCCTCATTGCAGAAAGCGGGGGGCAATTCTGATGCGACTGATGAAGCGATAAAAAATATCCAAATCACGGAAGGTACGATAAAAACGCTCGACGAACTGCTGAGACAACTAAAAAACGGTTCTCGCAGTGATCCGATTCCTGAAACGAGCCCTGCACATCAATCCGAGCCAGCAGCATCCAGCACTCAGCCGGCTTCGAAGCACCCGACACGCGATCTCGTTAGGAATCTAACAGCACGCCGACAAAAAAATCAGGACGAACCTGCGCCTATGAAGCGATCGGAAAATCCGGCGCGGAACAGCACTCTTTATCCAAGAGAAGAACTTCATGCCCTGCTGAACCCTGCGGAGAAAAATAAGGTTAAAGGTCTTTCGTCCGCTACCGACGAACTGTGCGATGAGATTGATGAGTTAAATGACAAAAAAAATATTATAAAAAATAGCATTGCCTCAGAAGATCTGCCAAAGAAACAAAAAAGACCTTCAGAAGAACTCGATGCGATCAATAAGGCCCTGTCGTCAAAATATCTGAAACTCAATCGCATCATCAAAAAAACTGAAGTGTATGAAAATCGGCACCTCGATGATTCGAGGCCGCCATCTATGAAAGAAAAAGACGATCGATACAATACGCTGGTAGAGAAATTCAAATCAGAAAGGACCACGGCTCTTGAAAAAAAGTATAAAGATTCATTACAGAATTACATCAAAGAAAATGAGTCTGGCACGACCTTGCTAACTATGCTTAGCGGTGCGGTTGCCAATCTTTCGACATTCTCGATCGGCAGCGCTGTAACACGGGTACTAGGCGGCTACGGTCATCCAATTCCAGGAGCCTATACCGGTGCCGCTGTCTCTGGCTCACTTCATGCAATACTGACCCTTCCGATTCTGAAACAAGGGATGCGCGAGACATGGACGTCACCTGCACTGTCCGAGTACAACAACTACTGGAAACTTGTCGGTGCATCTTGGGGAGACTGGTGGCGGGGTGAACAGACTATCGCGAAGTATCCAAGTAAAAACCCGCAAAAATTAGAGCCTCTCAACATCACGGAACGTCTTGCAGAAGAAAAAGATTTTTGGGGAGAGCTTTTCTATAACCGTTTCATGGTTGAAGAATTGCCATATTTTTCTTTTATGGTCAACTATGTGCTTAAAAGTTGGTCTGCTGCGCAGCTTCCTTATCTTCCGCTCAGCGCCTCGGCCTCAAACTGGATTGAAGGGGCGATGCACCTCCCGATGGGCTGGATCTCAGGGGCCGAAACCAGCTTGTTCATACAGAAACAGCGCAGCGGTATACCCGGCGCAAAGAAGATACCCATCCCCTCTTCGACAATAGCTGCCGCTGAAGCCGAATTTTTGCGTAGCCTAGTCACGGATCTGACTTTGGCTCACACAAACTTACGCACAGAGCTCAAACAGAACCCGAGCGAGCTTTCTGAACGTGAACTATTGAAAGCAATCGCAAGGACGCAAAAAGCACTTGCATCTGCCGAGCGAAGATCCGGTTTTCTCGGCACACTTCGGCAAGAGATCATGGCGCAGTTCTCTAATCAGGACGCGATTCTTGATTCGATTGCCGAGATCGTTGCCCGCATTGTGGTGCTTCTGCCTTCTTCCGCGGTGGGCCATTTGGCTGCATCATGGCGAAATAGTGCTAACCCGCTGGAAGTATTTCTGGGATATGCAATCCCATCTGTCTTGCTGATACTTCCTCCAGGATGGACAGGGCGTCCGCTCGTCTCTGGCGCTGTACGCGCTGTGCTTCAGGCTTTTGTCAACGGACGGGCGTCGGATACCAAGGTTAGCAGCCAGACGCTTTCGACAAATACCGCGAAGGTTCCTCCAGCAGTCAAAGAAGTATCACTTCACGGAATAGCTGGAAATGATGAAAGCGACGTAATTGTCAATGTAGGCGACGAGATATCTGAAGACAGTAGCTACGATAGTAGTGCGTTCGTTACAGCCTCCAGCGAAGATGAAACAAGCGATGACGAACGCAGCGAAGACAGCTCTGCCGTCGTCTCAGCACCTGAAGGGGATGAAACGACAGACGATGAAGAATGGGTCGGAAACGCCAAGCCAGATTACGTTGGTTTCTAATCGGAAGGCTTCTACAAAGCGGAGCATCAGGCTTGGCTATTTTCTACAGAGCATCATCGATCAACTCGATCCAATGTCTAACGGGTGTTGCGGTACCTGACTGTAAGTGCGCCAGACACCCAATATTCGCTGAGACGATGACCTCGGGGCTCACCGCCTCGAGGTTTTTTATTTTGTTGTCCCTTAGTTGATAAGACAACTCGGGTTGCGTCACCGAATAGGTACCGGCCGAGCCACAGCACAGGTGACTATCGGCGCACAGCTTTACGTCGACGCCGCAGGCGCGCAGCACGCCTTCGACCTTTCCACGAATCTGCTGGCCATGCTGCAGCGTGCACGGCGGATGGTAAGCGACGCGCTTGCCGATCTTCCCGGCGAGCTTTTGCTCCAGTTCCTTCTCAAACGCGGGCATGATCTCCGACAAATCTTTCGTCAGTTCGGAGATGCGTCTCGCCTTGTCGGCATATTCCGGATCACCTTCGAGCAAGTGCCCGTATTCCTTCACGGTCACGCCGCAGCCTGAGGCTGTCATCACGATCGCCTCAGCACCTGCTTCTACATGAGACCACCAGGCATCGATATTGCGCCGCATATCGGCAAGCCCACCCTGCTGGTCATTTAAGTGATAACGAATCGCGCCACAACACCCAGCTCGTGATGCGACCACCAGCTCTATGCCAAGTGCATCGAGTACACGCGCCGTAGCCGCATTGATGTTAGGCGACATCGCCGGCTGCACACATCCATCCAACAGCAGCATCTTTCGCGTATGTGAACGGGATGGCCACTTACCTGCCGCGCGTGCCTCGGGCACCTTGTTCCTGAGCACCTCGGGAAGCAATGGCCGCACAACCTGTCCGATCTTCATCGCAGTGTCAAACAGTGGCTTGCGCGGCAATGCCTCCTTCAGCGCGGTACGTACCAATTGCTGCGCAAGTGGGCGCTGTACTTGCTGTTCAACGACATCACGCCCGATATCGATCAGCCGTCCATAATCCACACCCGAAGGACAGGTGGTTTCACAATTGCGACAGGTGAGACAGCGATCGAGATGTAATTGCGTTTTTTCAGTTGCCGGCTTGCCTTCGAGGACTTGCTTGATCAGATAGATGCGCCCGCGCGGGCCGTCAAGCTCGTCGCCAAGTAGCTGATAGGTCGGGCAAGTCGCGGTACAGAATCCGCAATGCACACACTTCCGCAGAATGGCGTCTGCTTCTTTGCCCTGCGGCGTGTCCTTGATGAAGTCGGCGAGATTGGTTTGCATCGTCAGAAATCGGTGTACATACGGCGTGGATTGAAGATACCGGCCGGATCAAAAGTGTTCTTTAAATTACGATGAATCCGTGCGACTGCTGGCGCCAAAGGCTGGAAAACGCCGACTGATTTATCGCCGCCTCGATGAAGCGTGGCATGGCCACCGGCTGCAGTTGCGGCGGCGCGTATCGTGGCAACATCGGCACTAGTCTTCAGCCAGCGCTGAGCACCGCCCCATTCAATCATTTGCTCGCCAGGCAAGAGCAATGGCTTTGCCGTCGTGGGTACCGATATGCGCCACAACCCATCCGGCGCAGCTTGAAAAAATTCATGATCTTGCTCTCGCACGCTGTCCCAGAATGCTTCTGCCTGCGGCAACTCAATGCCACCCATCTTCGCGATCGCCGCATCGACGGCAGCCTGCGCACCAGACAAGCGAACATATAACTGACCATTCACCCAGCAGGACGCAGAGAGCGGTAGTGGCTGACCGCCCCAGATATTCAATTGGTGCAGCGCCTCTTCTTCGCTCATCGAAAACTTCAGCGAGTGCTGCGCGAAAGGACGCGGCAACACCTTGATCGATACTGCAAGCATCAAACCAAGCGTGCCGAGTGATCCCGTCAGCAAGCGCGACACATCATAGCCAGCGACGTTCTTCATCACTTGACCACCGAAGTTCAGCACTTCACCCTTGCCATCCATCAGTACAGTACCCAGCACGAAATCTCGCACTGATCCCACCGCCTGACGCCGCGGGCCAGAGAGTCCGCTGGCAACAATTCCGCCAATCGTCGCCAACCCGTCAAAGCGTGGTGGCTCGAATGCCAGCATCTGCTTCTTCTCGGCCAATGCTTTTCCGATCTCGCGCAACGTGGTGCCAGCCCGTGCAGTGATGACTAGTTCAGTCGGGTCATAAGAGACGATGCCGCTGAATTCCGTGGTGTCGAGCACTTCACCGTTGAGCTCCTGACCGTACCAGTCCTTGGTACCGTTGCCGCGAATGCGTAGCGCCGTCCCATTCGCCGAGGCGGATGCAATACGATCACGGAATTGCTGTAATACCTGATCCATTGTTTGGTTCTTTTGCCAGAGATCTTAGAAGCGCGGCAGATCGGAGAACTTCAGCTCGCCGCGTTTGACGTGCATTTTTCCGTATTCCGCACAACGCTGAAGCGTGGGTATTGCCTTGTCGGGATTTAGCAAAAAGGCCGAGTCAAATGCGCGCTTGACGGCGAAGAACGCCTCGCGCTCTTCCGGCGCAAATTGAACGCACATTGAATTAATCTTCTCGATCCCAACACCATGCTCGCCAGTGATGGTGCCACCTACTTCGACGCAAAGCTCAAGGATGGCGGCGCCAAATTTTTCTGCACGCTCAAATTCGCCCGGCGTATTTGCATCAAACAAAATCAAGGGATGGAGGTTGCCGTCACCGGCGTGGAATACGTTCGCACAACGTAGACCATAAGTCTTTTCCATGTCAGCGATTCCCAGCAACACCTTGGCCAGATACTTGCGCGGAATCGTGCCATCCATGCAGTAGTAATCGGGCGAGATACGACCCGCTGCCGGAAACGCATTCTTGCGACCCGACCAAAACCGGATCCTTTCGGCTTCACTACTGGATACTGCAATCGCAGTGGCACCGGACGCGTTCATCACTTCCGTCATCCGTGCAATCTCTTCCTCGACTTCTTCCGGCGTGCCATCCGACTCACACAGCAAGATCGCCTCAGCCTCGGTGTCGTAGCCAGCGTTGACGAAAGGCTCGACCATGCGTGAACTGGTTTTATCCATCATCTCCAGACCCGCTGGAATAATCCCGGCGGCAATGACATTCGCCACCGCATTACCGCCTTTGACCACGTCGTCAAATGAAGCCATGATCACGCGCGCTAGCTGCGGCTTAGGTACCAGCTTAACGGTCACCTCGGTCACCACACCCAGCATGCCCTCGGAGCCGATAAACACCGCAAGCAGATCAAGACCCGGCGCATCAAGGCCCTCACTACCTAACTCAACCACCTCACCCTCGATCGTGACCATGCGTACCCGAAGCACGTTGTGCACGGTGAGACCATATTTCAGACAATGCACACCGCCGGAGTTTTCCGCCACGTTGCCACCAATTGAGCAAGCAATCTGCGACGAGGGATCGGGCGCATAGTAGAGACCATGTGAACTGGCAGCCTCCGAGATGGCGAGGTTACGGACACCGGGCTGTACAACCGCGGTGCGTGCATACGGATCCAGCTTGACAATTCGATTCAATCGCGCAGTCGACAACACCACACCGTCAGCAATCGGCGTCGCACCGCCAGAAAGGCCGGTACCTGCACCGCGTGGGACAATCGGTACATGAAGCCGATGGCATGCTTGGAGCACAGCAATCACTTGTGCTTCGTTTTCCGGTAACGCGACCACCATGGGCAATTGGCGATAAGCCGACAAGCCATCGCATTCATAAGGTCGCGTGTCTTCCTCCTGGTACAGCACGGCATGCGCTGGCAGCGACGCTTTCAGCGCAGCCACGACCTGACGCTGACGTGCCAGCAAGGAAACCGGTTCAGATAGAGCGTTCATGTGGACAAGACAAGTCGCAGCGAAACAAAGTTTCGCTGCTAATGGACAAGACCGCCTAGTCTATCGAATGGCCCCGCCTTGAAACGATGAATTAAAGGGTTTTGGCCTGAAAAGCTTTGGCGGGAAAGTTGAAAGTTTTTACACAGGGCGCATAAGCGCTTGATTACGCATGAAGCCACGGCCCGCAGAGGGGCCGGAGACTAGTTCATGCCGAATCCTCGGAGGCATCTACTTCATCATCCGAGGCAGAAGAGGACGGATACGGCGACTTAGAATCCGAGCTCGACTGCTCCGCCTCGCCCTCATCGTCAGAACTATCATCGAGGATCACAGGCGCAGGGAACTTGAATGCATCCGCCGGTATCGCTCGGAATGCCTCGAGGATTGCAGCGCCACTGCCATCGCCATCCTGAGCGAGTGTCTGTCCGTACTGTCTAACCACCGATGTGACCAAATAATTGATCGGTGCGGCGATTTCGAACCAAGCATCCGCTTGCTCATTCATATCCTGCTTATCCATCTCCATGCGGTCACGCCGGGCGATGCCAATGCCGATGTCATGCGGCAGGCGGGTAATCATCAAGCGAGCGATTCCTTGAAGAATCCAGTCGTGGAAGGCTTTCTGAAGGTCGACACCCCGCATCCCCGGTTTCACCAGATTCGGCGGCACAGTACTGATCATCACCTCACTAGATAGGGCTTGCAGTGTGATGCCTATCTGCCTGACGATTGCAGATGGAAGGCCCATACCTTTGCCATAGATCAGCGTAAGCTTTCTGGTATCGATCGTGCCATCTGCCTGAACACAGGCAAGTGCAGCAGCAAAGAATGCAGCAGGATCGCCGAATTGCTTTGTAATCAAATCCAGTACTGCATCATGGATCGTTCGCGCTTGCTCGATCGATATCGGTTCTTGCAACAACTCAAATGCATCTGGATGAACACATTCGTTCAGACAGGCAAGCAGACTGAGCCGATGGTCGCTTAAGAAGTTCGTATTTCTCAGGTCTCCGTACGCCGATACCGCGAGGGCTAACTTAGATGCCAGCGATGGCGCCAAGCCCTGCTTGAATAATTCGAAGGCAATCACATCGAGGTCGCTACACGTATAGTCCTTGGGCTTGATACACGGGGACGAAAACCTGGTCAGGTCAATATTAGATTTACTAATAAAGTCCACAATATCTAACGACGAACAAGTGGGCTCACGCAGCATAGTCGCGAATGCCCCTTTGGAAAGTCCCGGCCCGAACAAAGCCAATTGGAATTGCATGGCGCTCTCATGCGAAGGTAGTGGCAATGCGATGGCATACGGCGGGAAGCCACACTGCGCTAGCAAGATGCGTTGGTCGGGCGAATATTTGCACCGAACCTCCTTCCAGTCGCGGCAGGATAAAAAATTATTGAAATCCTCACCCATCCAAGTAATCAGATCACGTACTGCAATCTCATTTTTTGCTACGATCGCCCAGTTAAACAACTTCACAATTAAAAACGTCCAGAGTCTTGATGGATCCAGTTCGCGAATCAACACTCTCAGAACTTCGGTATCGGGAAATTCTTTAGTAGATGGCAAGCCCTCGCCAAAGATTTTTCCCCAATCAGGTTTGCATATGGGGCAGTTTTCTTTCCAGATCCGAAAATACGCCGCTAATTGCGTGCTATCACTCGAATGGATCGCTTTGATCATTCCATTCTCTAGATCTTTCTTAGGCTCAGACCAGCCCTCGACACCGCTTTGTATCAGGCGTTTCAGCAGGATGCCATTGCCAACTGCCGAGGTATAGCGATACAGCTTTTCCTGCATTCCATGCTGAATAAATAACTCAATGAAACGATCGAACAATTCAATATCCCGCAACTCCTTGAAAACTTCTTTTGGTATGAAGGAATCGAATGCTTGGCCTGTATCGTCTTTATCCCCCAAGCTCGGCTGAAGACCTCGGTTCAGCATTTCATGTACCAAACGAATATCGCCGCGCTTAATCGCCTGTTGGACGATCTGCCAATCATTCAGTCTATTCCCGCCGATCGCCAATGCATCTCTTGATGAGAGCTTAGGCTCTGTTGTCCCAACCATCTCGTCGGCAGACGCTGGCACTGCTGGCCACGATACCGTACTTGCTACCGTACTTTCTGCCGGACTCACTACTGGCGCACGTACCGCTGAATTGGGTTGCTGTACCGCGGGTACAGCTTCGGGGTTGAGGTTGTTGGGTAAGTTAGGTAAAGGAGGCTGGCCGCCACCCAAATTAATACTCATTGAAATCTCCCGAGTTCCGATGTGCACGCAAAATGCGCGCATCAAGCAAAACTTCGTGGCAGGGATCTCAGTGAGGTTCTTTTTGAGGGCTTGCTAGTAGCGATGTGCAGTGAGCTAGCGAGCGTTCAAACTCATCATGAAGCACAAAGACCGGTAATCGAACAGATTGTCAGAGGCTTCCAAACGTATCCTTCATCCACTGCAGGAATGCAGCAACTTCTGGACGCTCGAGTACGGGCTTCTCGTATACGGCATAGTAGGCATGCGGTGGTGCCACCGTCTGCACATCGAATAGGCGCACCAACTCACCTGAAGTAAGTAATTCGCGCGCGAAGTGTGCGCGCGCCAATCCAATGCCGTGTCCATGGCGCACCATCTCTTGCAGCAACCCAAGGTCATCGACACGGATACCGCTGGTAGGCTCGGGCCAATCAAGCCCTGCCGCTTCGAACCAGGGCTGCCAAGGCTCGAGTGCTGAACGTACTAATGTCGCGTTCTTCAGATCGGCAGGCTCGTTCAGCGGCTCAATTTGCGCGAGGTACTGAGGACTCGCTACCGCAAAGGTCGGTTCGGAAAACAACAACTCACACTGCAGATTCGGATAGCGCCCGGGGCCGAAGCGTACCTCGAGATCACTCTCCGCGAGTGCCAAGTCGTAAAGGGGTACCGACAGAAAGATCTCTACCGCAATCTCGGGATGCGCAACCGTGAAAGAGGACAGGTTGGGCACCAACAAGTAGCGCGCAAAGGTGGGCGGCACCGTAATCTTCAGTCGCGGCTGTACTGAGGCAGCGCGCCGCGGCATCGGAAAGTCAGTCAGGGTACGAAGTGCCTGTCGAACCACATCAAGGTAGCGGCGACCGAATTCGGACAGACCAACATTACGCCCATCACGCACGAACAATCGCTCGCCGACAAACTCCTCCAACAGGCGAATACGATGCGAGAGCGCGGATGGCGTGATGCATAATTCTTCAGCTGCCAGCGCGAATGAGCCATGGCGTGCCGCAGCCTCGAAGGCTGATAGGGCATGAACCGGGGGAATGCGTGTCGCCATGTAGGTGTAGTCTCGATGAATTGCGCTACCAGCGCAGTACCTTGCCTGGGTTAAATATATTGTGCGGGTCTAATGCATGCTTGATCGTGCGCATGACATCGACTGCCGCTTCACCACTCTCCTGCACCAAGAAATCAATCTTGTGCAAGCCAATGCCGTGCTCGCCGGTGCACGTACCCTGCATGGCAATTGCACGCGAGACCATGCGTGCATTGACTGCCTCTGCACGCGCTATATCAGCGGGATCATTGGGGTCGATGATCATTTGCACATGGAAGTTGCCATCGCCTACATGGCCGATGATGCCGTGGGTCACACCCTCGCGCTCAATATCTTCCTTGGTCGCTAACAAACACTCGGCGAGGCGAGAAATCGGAACACAGCAATCCGTAGAAATCGCGCGGCTGCCGGGTCGAAGCTGAAGCAATGCGAAATACGCGTTGTGACGCGCTTGCCATAGCCGTGAACGATCTTCGGGTCGAGTGGCCCACTCGAAACCGGTCGCATCATGCTCATCTGCGATTTGCTGCACCAGCTCGGCTTGTTCCTTGACGCCATACTCGCTGCCGTGAAACTCGAACAGCAGCAGTGGCTTTTCAGGCAAGCTCAATTTGTCATGCGCATTCAAAGCGCGCACGCTGGTCTCGTCAAGAAATTCAACCCGCGCGACTGGCACACCCATCTGTATGGTCTGTATCACCGTATTGACCGCGCGCTCAATACTCGAGAACGAACACACCGCCGCCGAGATTGCTTCTGGCTGCGGATACAGCTTCAGCGTGATCTCAACAATGATGCCTAAGGTACCCTCGCTACCAACAAACAGGCGTGTCAGGTCGTAGCCCGCGGAGGATTTTTTTGCACGCGTACCCGTCTTGATGACCTTGCCCTCGGCTGTCACCACCGTCAAGCCCAGTACGTTCTCTCGCATCGTCCCGTAGCGCACCGCATTCGTGCCGGAGGCACGCGTCGCCGCCATTCCACCGATGGAGGCATCAGCGCCCGGGTCAATCGGGAAAAACAGGCCGGTGTCCTTGATCTCGGTATTCAGCTGCTTACGGGTGACGCCCGGCTGCACAGTCACAGTCAGGTCTTCGGCATTCAGTGCCACCACTTGATTCATCTGTGACAAGTCAATCGACAAGCCGCCCTGCACCGCCAAGATATGGCCTTCGAGCGAGGTACCGGTGCCATACGCAATTACCGGAAAGCGGTACTGGTTGCACAGCGCCACTGCTGCCGCAACATCGTCGATATTCTGGGCAAACACCACCGCATCCGGCAGCATCGGGTCGTACGACGACTCATCACGTCCGTGATGCTCGCGCATGGCCTGCGTGGTGGACAAGCGATCGGCAAAACGCGCCTGTAGCGCGGCCAGTAAATCAGCAGGTAGCTCGCGCTTGAAAAATGCGGGGGCGGGGTAATTCATGATATTTCTCCGAGGCAACGACATTGTACTCCGAGCAGCAGGGGCATTTGCTCGCCGCTCTAGGCGGTGTGCCGGCTGATTCGCGCCATTTGCCGTATGCTTCGCCTGTTTTCAATAGATACAGCATCATGGGCAACCGACTCTCGAAAATTGCGACCCGTACTGGGGACGACGGCACCACCGGCTTGGGCGATGGTAGCCGCACCGACAAACATGCGCTGCGGGTGCAAGCAATGGGTGATGTGGATGAGCTGAACTCGCAACTCGGCTTGTTGCTGTGTGACGATTTGCCGAACACATTGCGCGACGAGCTGGTGACGATACAGCACGACCTGTTTGATCTGGGCGGTGAACTCAGCATCCCCGGCTTTGTAATGATGAATGACGGGCAAATCGCCCGACTGGATGCACTACTGGAAAAATACAATGCCACACTGCCGCCCTTGAAAGAATTTATTCTTCCAGGAGGCTCGCGTGCCGCTGCACAGTCCCATGTATGCCGCACCGTGTGTCGGCGCGCCGAGCGCAGCATCGTTGCCTTGGGGCGCGAAGAAAAAATCCACGCCCGGCTCGGTCAATACGTCAACCGGCTGTCTGACTTGTTGTTTGTACTGGCAAGAGTGCTAAACCGCCACGCGGGCGGCAGCGACGTGATGTGGGAAAAAGGTCGAAGCGCGGAAAGCTAGCTATTTGCCACCAAGCGCGATTCCTTGCTACCAAGTCGCTGACGAACCGAAGCAACAATTCCTGGCGCATCCAGCCCACACTGTGCGAGCAGTTGCTGCGCATCGCCGTGGTCGATAAATTGATCCGGCAAACCGAGCTGCAGCACGGGCTTGACGAAACCAGCGGCAGACAGCGCCTCTGCAACAGCTGATCCGGCACCGCCCATCAACGAGCCTTCCTCGATTGTCACGATCAACTCATGGGACGCAGCGAGTTGCGCCACCAGCGCCTCGTCCAAGGGTTTCACAAAACGCATATCAGCGACGGTCGCATTGAGTTCTTCGGCGGCCTTCAGCGCCGGCGCCACCATAGTGCCAAATGCTAGTAAGGCGACTTGACGGCCCTGACGGCGCACGACGCCTTTACCGACTTCGATCGGATCAAGGTCAGACTCGATTACCGCGCCTGGACCAGCACCCCTCGGATACCGCACCGACGCCGGGCCCGGGAAGCGATATGCGGTCGAGAGCATCTTCCGGCACTCGTTCTCATCGCTTGGTGTCATCACGACCATATTCGGAATGCAGCGTAGATACGCAATGTCGTAATTACCCGCATGGGTTGCGCCATCAGCACCGACCAACCCGGCGCGATCCAGCGCAAAGGTAACGTCGAGATTCTGAAGCGCGACATCATGAATCAATTGATCGTAGCCACGCTGCAGAAAGGTCGAGTAGATCGCCAGCACTGGCTTCAAACCCTCGCATGCCAGGCCAGCTGCAAAGGTGACCGCGTGCTGTTCGGCGATACCGACGTCGTAGTAGCGTTCCGGGAACTGCTGCTCGAAGGTCACCATCCCCGAACCTTCACGCATCGCTGGCGTAATACCAATCAGCTTGTCATCAGCGCTGGCCATGTCACACAACCATTCGCCAAACACTTGGGTGTAAGTTTTTTTGGCAGGTGCCGCCGCCGGCTGTATGCCCTCGGCCGGGTTGAACTTGCCCGGGCCGTGATACAGCACAGGGTCGGCCTCGGCCAATTTGTAGCCCTGGCCCTTCTTGGTCACCACATGCAGAAACTGAGGTCCATCAAGATTCTTCAGGTTTTGCAGTGTCGGCACCAAAGCTTCCAGATCATGCCCATCGATCGGGCCGATATAGTTAAAGCCGAATTCCTCGAACATCGTCGCAGGCGTTAGCATGCCCTTGGCATGCTCTTCGAAACGCTTGGCGAATTCGCGCATGGAAGGTGGCAACACAGATTTACCGACATTCTTTGCAGCAGCGTAGAACTTACCCGACATCAGTCGCGCCAGATAACGATTCAAGGCACCCACCGGCGGCGAAATCGACATGTCATTGTCGTTCAGCACCACCAGCATCTTGATGTCCTCATACACACCCGCGTTATTCAACGCCTCGAAGGCCATACCCGCTGACATCGCGCCATCACCAATCACTGCCACCGCGTGACGGTTTTCACCTTTGGTGCGCGCCGCCAGCGCCATACCGAGCGCGGCTGAGATCGATGTTGAAGAATGCGCAGTACCAAACGTATCGTAAGGACTCTCGTCTCGGCGCGGAAAGCCGGACAGACCACCGAGCTGTCGCAGCGATGGCATGCGCTCGCGGCGACCGGTCAGAATTTTATGCGGGTAAGTTTGATGACCGACATCCCACACAATCCGATCGTGCGGTGTGTTGAACACATAATGCAGCGCGATCGTCAGCTCGACGGTACCCAAGTTCGACGAAAGATGGCCGCCGGTTTTGGATACCGACTCGAGCAGATAGGTACGAAGCTCGCCCGCCAGCTTATGCAGCTCTGGGCGCGATAAAGCGCGCAGGTCGGCTGGATCGTTAATTTTTTGTAATAGTTCCATGGTTATGCCTTCCTCTGCACGATCAGATCGGCAAGTTCCCGAAGCCTGACTGCCGCCTCCCCGAACGGCTGCAGAGCATGGTGAGCATCCTGCCGCAACTTCTCTGCAAGAGCAAGCGAGGGCTGAAGCCCGAGTATCGAGACATAGGTGGGCTTATTCTGAGCAGCATCTTTGCCAGCAGTCTTGCCCAAGGTCGCTGAATCTGCGGTCGCATCGAGAATATCGTCGACGACCTGAAATGCCAGCCCGATGGCATCTGCGTACGCATCCAGTGCAGCTTGTTCGGATGAATGTAGCGACTTCCCTGCCAACGCACCCAGCAACACTGACGCGTGCAGCAGCGCACCGGTTTTCATGCGGTGCATTTGCTCCAATTCGGGCAGTGACAAGGCAATACCCACCGCATCCAGATCAATCGCCTGCCCACCGCACATGCCGCATGAACCCGCCGCTTGCGCCAACTGCGACAACATCGCTACTTTGCGGTCAGAACCCAGCGCGCCCTCTGAAAGCACCAAGAATGCTTGCGACTGCAAAGCATCGCCGACCAGCAGTGCTGTCGCTTCATCATACTGACGGTGCACCGTGGGCTTACCCCGCCGCAGATCGTCGTCATCCATGCAGGGCAGATCATCATGCACCAGCGAATAAGCATGGATCATCTCGACGGCAGCAGCGGCACGCTCCAGCGCATCGGTCGGCGCATCAAATACTGCCCCCGCCGCAAACACCAGCAGGGGTCGAACCCGCTTGCCACCATCCAGCACGGCGTAGCGCATCGCCTGGTGCAACTTGGAAGGCGAGTTTGAAGGGGGCGGGAGGTGGCGATCAAGCACGACCTCCATATCCGCCTGAACTTGCTTCGCCCAAGCAGCGAACGGCATGCTCATTCCTCGTCACCCTCGCCTTCGTCCTGATCGTCCTCGAAGGGCGTCAGCATCTCGCCCTCCAGTACTTTCACTTGCTGCTCGACTCGCTCGAGTTGAGCCGCGCAGTATTTGACCAACTCGGCACCGCGCTTGTACGCATCAAGCGAGGCTTCCAGCGGCAAAGCGCCAGATTCCATCTTCTCGACCAGAAGTTCCAATTCCGCCATGGCCTGCTCAAAAGACGTGGCGGGCTGATCGGGAAGATTCTTTTTTGGCATCACAGTCAACATGCAAAATGGCCTGCCATTCTAGTCGATGAAGTTGCTGTATCGACGAAATCGGCGGCGTAATCATGCTGCGGCCTCACATAAGATTATCTTTTCGATAATTCTTAATCGTCGCACTCAACGTCTGAAAAATTCGCCACACCGCCCCGCTGACCCAAGCGGTGGGGAGGGGTATAATCCGCGGCTCGCCCGAAAAGCTACCGGCTCACACTGTATCGAGTCCGATTATTTCGGGTGCTTTCTCTCTTCGGTTGGTGCAAATTAATTTGGGGTTGAGGATGTCCGATCTGGCCGGTCTCGAAAAACTCATGCGCTCGAATGCGCAACTGCCGGTAGGCGTTTACTTCGATCAGGGCTTGCTCACGCAAGAAACTGCGAAGTTATTCAAGCAAGGCCCGCGCTACGCCGGCCACACGCTGATGGTGCCGAATGAAGGCGACTACGCTACCCTGCCATGGGAGAACGATGGCCGGGTGCTGGTGCGTAACGCCCAGGGTTTGGAGTTGATATCCAATGTTTGCCGCCATCGCCAAGCCAAGATGCTGAGCGGGCGCGGCAACGCCACCAATATTATTTGCCCGCTGCACCGCTGGACCTATGACCTGAAGGGTGAACTGATCGGCGCGCCGCATTTTGCCGATACGCCCTGCATGAATCTAAACCGTTTCGGGCTACAGCATTGGAATGGTTTGCTGTTCGATCAGAACGGCCTCGACGTGCCCAACATGCTGAAATCGATGGTGGCCGCGCGCGATCTAAATTTTGATGGCTATATGCTCGACCACGTCGAGATCCATCATTGCGATTACAACTGGAAAACCTTCATCGAGGTCTACCTCGAGGATTACCACGTCGAGGCGTTCCACCCTGGGCTCGGGCAATTTGTCAGCTGTAATGACCTGCGCTGGGAAATGGGCGATGGCTATAGTGTGCAAACTGTTGGCGTCAACGCAGCGCTGAAAAAATCCGGCTCAGCCACTTATCAAAAATGGCATGACGAGGTGCTGCGCTACAACGGCGGACAGGCCCCCAAGTACGGTGCAATTTGGCTGACCATCTACCCGAACATCATGGTCGAGTGGTATCCGAATGTGTTGGTCGTTTCCACGGTATGGCCAAACGGTCCGCAAAAAACCACCAACGTGGTTGAGTTCTACTACCCGGAAGAGATTGTCTTGTTCGAGCGTAGCTTCATCGATGCAGAACGCGCCGCCTACATGGAAACCTGTGCCGAAGACGATGAGATCGCGCTACGCATGGATGCCGGCCGCAAGATTTTGCTCGATCGCGGCGTGAATGAAGTCGGCCCCTACCAATCGCCGATGGAAGACGGCATGCAGCATTTCCACGAGTGGTACCGCAGCCAGATCGCGTTGTGATCCTGCGCCACCGAAAGGGGCGCTGAGTGCAATCACTCTGGATGCTGTTGGCGAGTTTTGTGTTTGCCATCATGGGTGTGTGCGTCAAGCTCGCCTCTGAACACGCCTCCACCTCCGAAATTGTGATTGCCCGAGGCGTCGTTGGCGTCAGCGTGCTGTTGCTGCTGACACGCCTGCGCGGATTACCACTCACCACCCACTACCCTTGGCAACATGCATGGCGCGGTTTCGTCGGCGTCTCGGCATTGTGGTTATGGTTCTTCGCCATCGCCCGCCTGCCACTGGCCACCGCCATGACCCTGAACTACATGGCGCCGATCTGGATTGCGGCCATCGTCTTCACGCTGGGCTGGTGGCATAAGACGCGACGTTTTGAATGTGGCTTGGCCGCCGCCATAGTCACCAGCTTCATTGGCGTTGCCTTACTGCTCAAGCCAACTATTCATGCCGAACAGTGGGTCGGTGGTCTGTCCGCACTGATCTCCGGTTTCATCTCTGCACTCGCCTACATTCAGGTCAAGCGCCTGGGTCAAATGGGTGAGCCGGAATACCGCGTGGTGTTTTATTTCTCGGCCAGTGGCGTTCTGGGTGGTTTGATCAGCGGGCTGATTGATAACTGGTGGGAAACCGGCGGCTTGCACCTATTCGCCGATTTATCTGCGCGCGATTTTCTGCTGCTATTCGCAATCGGGATTACCGCCACTATCGCCCAAGTGGCGATGACACGCGCCTACCGTCTGGGTGCGATGCTGGTGACTGCCAATTTGCAATACACCGGCATTGTGTTCTCGAGTATGTGGGGCATTCTGATCTGGAACGATACCCTGGATATGGGCGGCTGGCTCGGCATCCTGATTATTCTGATCAGCGGCGTCGCAGCCACCTTTTATAATGTACGCAGCAGTAGCAGTACTTCATCGCAAAAATAAATCCAACAGGAGACCTGCTGATGTCGTTCACCACGCTGATCACCGCGGCGGAGTTGAAGCAACACCTCGACAACCCGGTGTTTGTTGTGCTTGATTGCCGTGCCGAGCTCACCGACCCTACGGCAGGCGCAAACGCCTTTGCCGCAGGCCATATCCCGGGTGCGCAACATGCGGACTCAGATCGCGACTTGTCGGACAAGTCCGCCGGTCCCCATGGCGAATTTCGTGGCCGTCATCCACTACCCTCGCCCGCGGACTTTATTGAAACGCTGCGCGACTGGGGTATTTATCCCAACTCGCAAGTGATTGCCTATGATGCCCACGGCGGTATGTTCGCAGCACGCGTTTGGTGGATGCTGCGCTGGGTGGGGCATAAAAGTGTCGCTGTATTGGACGGCGGGCTACCAGCATGGGAAGCTGCCGGTGGCGCGTTGACACAAGCCGTCATTAACCGTCCACGCGGCTCGATCACGCTGCAACCCTCGATGGTGGGCACTGTCAGCGCTGATGATGTGCTGGCAAATTTATCGGCACGCGCGAGGCTGGTGCTTGATGCGCGTGCAGCCGATCGCTTTCGCGGTGAGAACGAGACGATCGACCCTGTGGCTGGCCATATACCGGGCGCGAAGAACCGCTGGTTCAAAGACAATCTTCAAGCCGATGGCAGGTTCAAAGGCGCGGATGTATTACGCGCCGAGTATGCTGCGCTGATCAAAAGCCCTGAGCACACCATCATGCAATGCGGCTCGGGGATATCGGCCTGCCATAACTTGTTAGCGATGGAGGTCGCTGGCTTACCCGGTGCTTTACTCTACCCGGGTTCCTGGAGCGAGTGGAGTTCGGACCCAGCGCGGCCGATTGCTGTCGGCGAGTAGCGCCGTAAAAGTCTCTGAAAAACGCGCGTCGCACATCGGCGCGTGCGCTCGCTTTTTAGTTGATGGGTACGTGATGCGTGAACAACAACACCAGACCAACGCCCAAAGCAATCAAGATCACCTGCGGTACCGTGTCACGCCATGTGGCACGGCGCTGCATCTGCGGCATCAAGTCGCTCACCGCAATATAAATAAAACCTGATGAAGCCAGCACCAGCACATACGGAATCAGGTCGATACCATTACCAAGGGTGTAGTAGCCCACCACACCACCGATTACGGCCATCAAGCTGCTGATCAGGTTGTAGAAATACGCACGCCGCTTGGTGAAGCCCGCATTGAGAAGCACGATAAAGTCACCGATCTCCTGTGGAATCTCGTGCGCCGTAATCGCCAGCGCGGTGATCAGTCCAAGTTTCGGGTCCGCCAGAAACGCCGCAGCGATCAAGATACCGTCGGTAAAGTTATGCAAACTGTCACCGACCAAAATCATCCAACCCGCTGTACCCGCCTCATCCGCATCATGCCCGTGCGCGTGATCATGACCATCACCCTCGTAGTGATGTGAGTGACGCAAAATCGCCAACTTCTCGAGCAAGAAAAACCCCAGCAGCCCGGCCAACAAGGTGGCAAACAAGGAATGCGGACTCGCATTCGACTCGAACGCCTCCGGCAGCGCGTGCAGCAGCGAAGTGGCGAGCAGCAGCCCCACCGACAGACTGACCATGCGATCCACCATCTTGGACAGCAAGCCATAGGACAAGAAGGCAGCAGCAGAAATACTGATCAGCCCGGCCAGAGTCGTGGCCAGCAGGATCGATGACAGCGTGGGATCGATTTGAATTTCCTCGGTTACCGCTACGGTGAAATACGCCGGAACGAATCTTTAAACCCGCTATTTTACGTGGGCGGACGCAGCCAGCGCGAAGCCTGTGGCAATCGATCGCTGGTAAGACGCGTCGACGAAGACAGTACCGCTAGTACGGCCAGGAGGTGCAACGCAGCCAGTTCGTCGGGCGGGTACAGCCTGACTCGTCAGGCCGATAGCAAGGCGGCAGTATCGCAGACAGTACTCGACGTACGGCAAGGAGGTGCAACGCAGCCAGTTCGTCAGGCGTGTAGAGCCTGTCTCGTCAGGCCGATAGCAAGGCGGCAGTATCGCAGACAGTACTCGACGTACGGCAAGATACTGCCAACGCAGCAAGCGGCCTGACCAGACAGGCTCTCAGTGAGCTTGTTCCCAGTTGGGGCCATACCCCAGTTCAGCCACCAACGGCACCTTCAACTGTGCGACACCTGCCATCAGCTTCGGCAGCATCTGCTTGACCTGATCCAACTCGTCCTGCGGCACGTCCAGCACCAGTTCATCATGCACTTGCATCACCATCAGTGTCTTCATCTTCTCGCGGTCCAGCCAATCTTGGACGGCGATCATGGCTAGCTTGATCAGGTCGGCTGCAGTTCCCTGCATCGGCGCATTGATCGCGGCGCGTTCCGCGGCTTGTCGGCGTGGTCCGTTGGGTGAGTTAATCTCAGGCAGCCACAGGCGACGACCAAAGACGGTTTCAACGAAGCCGTGCGACTTGGCTTGCTGTCGAAGATCGTCCATGAACCGCTTCACACCGGCGAAGCGGTTGAAGTATTTATCCATGTACATCTGCGCTGCCGCACGTTCGATACCAAGATTACCGGCCAGACCAAATGCGCTCATGCCGTAAATCAGACCGAAATTAATGACCTTCGCTGCGCGCCGCTGCTCGGCCTGTACGTCACTCAACTCGACCCCAAAAATCTCGGCTGCGGTTGCACTGTGAATATCCTCACCCGAAGCAAATGCACGCAGCATGGCAGGGTCTTCGGACAGATGCGCCATGATGCGCAACTCAATCTGCGAGTAATCGGCAGATACGATCACATTACCCGGCGAGGCGATAAAGGCTTCGCGAATGCGACGGCCCTCGGCAGTCCGTACAGGGATGTTCTGTAAATTCGGCTCGTTAGATGATAGGCGTCCAGTGACGGCGATCGCCTGGCCGTAGTTGGTGTGGACGCGACCGGTGGTCGGGTTGACCATCTTGGGTAGCTTGTCGGTGTAGGTGGATTTCAACTTAGCCAAGCCGCGATACTCGAGCAGCAGCTTTGGCAGCGGGTAGTCCTCGGCCAGTTTTTGCAGTACCTCTTCATCGGTCGATGGGGCACCGCTGGCAGTTTTTTTAACGACGGGATGTTTCAGCTTCTCGAAAAAAATCTCGCCCAGCTGCTTGGGTGAATTCAGATTGAATGGCTGACCGGCCAGCTCATACGCCTGCTGTTCTAGTTGCAGTAGCTTAGTGCCTAGCTCGTGCGATTGCGCTTGCAGACGTTGAACATCAATGAATACTCCATTGCGCTCGATGCGCTGCAGTACACGCGCGGTTGGTAGCTCGATGGTTTGATAAATGAAGCGTAGTCCATCGACCTTGTCAATTTTGGGCCAGAGTGTTTGGTGCAGCTGGAAAGTGATGTCGGCATCTTCAGCAGCGTATTCCGTAGCACGCTCGATATCGACTTCATCAAAGCCAATCTCGGCAGCCCCTTTACCGCAAATCTCGACATAGCTGATGGTTTTTCGGTTTAGCCAACGTAATGCGAGGCTATCCATGTCATGGCTACGATGCGACTCCACCACATACGATTCCAGTAATGTGTCGTGCGCAATCCCCTGCACACGAATACCGTAATTTTGAAGCACATGGCAGTCATACTTCAGGTGCTGCCCCACCTTTGGCTTGGTGACATCTTCCAGCCAAGGCTTGAGCTTGGCCAGCACATGGTCACGCGACAACTGCGCTGGTGCGCCCGGATAGCGATGCGCTACCGGAATGTACGCTGCCACACCAGGCTCGCAGCAGAGCGAAATACCCACCAGCTCTGCATGAAGGACATCCAGCGAGGTGGTCTCGGTATCGACTGCCGTGAGCGCAGCGGCATTGATTTTTTCAATCCATTGATCCAACTGGGCATCGGTGAAAATAGCCTCATAGTGTTTTTGCACCGGTGCTGCAGGCACTGAGGGTGTTTCATTTTCATCTGCGGCGTGCGCTGCGAATAAGGCACCAGATTCGCCATTAGCTATTGTTTCATTGTCAGCAGCAAGCGATGCATTCAATTCACGCAGCCAAGTCCGAAAACCCATTTTTTCGAAAAAGGCTTTCAGCGCCAGTTTGTCTTCTGCGCTCTGCTGCAACGAGGCTAGAACTGATTCATGATGCCCGGACAAATCACAGTCGCACTGCACGGTGACCAACTGACGTGCGAGGGGTAACCAGTCGAGCGCCTTGCGCAAATTGTCGCCGACCACACCGCCAATCTCATTGGCATGTGCAATCACGCCATCGAGGCTGTCGTATTGCGATAACCACTTGACTGCCGTCTTAGGACCCACCTTCTCAACGCCAGGGACGTTATCCACGGTATCGCCGACCAAGGTGAGGTAATCCACAATACGCTCGGGCGGCACACCAAATTTGCCCACCACGCCATTGCGATCCAAGGTCTCGTTGCTCATGGTATTGACCAGAGTGACCTGATCATTCACTAGCTGCGCAAGGTCTTTGTCGCCGGTAGAGATGATGGTCTTCAAGCCGAGCGCCGTCGCCTCGGTCGCCAACGTGCCAATCACATCGTCGGCTTCAATGCCCTCGACCATCAGGATCGGCCAACCAAGTGCTCGTACCACTTCATGGATGGGTTCGATTTGCCGCGCCAATTCCTCTGGCATGGATGGCCGGTGCGCTTTGTACTCGGGGTACATATCGTCGCGGAAGGTTTTGCCCTTGGCATCAAACACGCAAGCAATATGATCGGCAGCGTAATCCTGGCGTAAGCGACGCAGCATATTGATCATGCCGTAGATCGCACCCGTAGGCACGCCGTCTGAATTGCGCAAATCCGGCATTGCATGGAATGCTCGGTACAGATAGCTCGAGCCATCCACCAACAACAAGGTCTTGTTCATCGTTTTGATTATCGCAGAGTTCCCGGGCGTAATTGGCCGGTTCAGGCCGGGTCAAGACGCGATCCTGGCTAAACTACAGCCGCTTGGGAGCCCGTAAGCGGCCGGGGTGACCGCGATTCAGGCTCGCCCGGGGTCCGCGTTAGCTGAGGCATGGTTTGTTAGAATGAGGTTTACCGCGCTCGAAGGGTGGCGCTCACTGCGAGGATTACGATGGAATTGCTAGCTGCTCTACTGCGACAGTCCCGGCTGATCAGTGTTGGTGCCGTGTTATCAATTTCGGCCGGCGCCTTGGCGGAAAACCCGCTGGATGATCCCTACGCCGGCAGCCTCATCCCGGACGGGCGAACCAAGATCACGCAAATCCGCGAACAAAACGCCGTCACCTCGGTGCGTGTACAACGGGGCGACAATACTTACCATGTCACGCCAGCTGAGCAGATCCCGTACTACCAGGAAGGGGGACGTGCGGCGACGTGGGAGATTATTCAATTCCGATCCAAGCCTGTGGACGACCGCGGCGCCATGCCTCCACCAAATCGATGAATTCTGCGCCCGGCGCCGCCGGGCATTTTTATAGTCACCATGGCAGTATTCACCCCGGTCTCGCTGGACGAGATCATTCCTTGGGCAGCCAAGTTCCCGATCGGCACAGTGCGATCCATTCAGGGCATTTCGTCCGGCATTGAGAACAGTAATTTCTTCTTGTTCTCCGACCGCGGCGAGTATGTGCTGACCCTCTTTGAAAAACTCGGGTTTGAGCAGCTGCCGTTCTATTTGAACCTGATGCGGCATCTGGCCGAGCGCGATGTGTTGGTGCCGGCACCCCTGGCTGACAATCAGGGTGAAATTCTGCATTCACTGCATGGCAAGCCGGCCGCCATTGTCAGCCGACTGCATGGCGACTGGGTCCCGGCACCGAAACCGGCACATTGCACGCAAGTAGGGGCGATGCTGGCGCGCATGCATAAAGCGGCGCAAGACTATCCGCTCTACCAGCCCAACCTGCGCGGCTTAAGCTGGTGGCGCGAAACAACCCCGATCGTGCTGCCCTACCTGACGGATGACAACCAGCAGCTATTGCGCGCAGAAATGCAATTTCAAGAAAGCTTTGCGGCGTCGACTATCTACCCTGCTTTACCCAACGGGCCAATTCATGCCGATCTGTTCCGCAACAATGTGATGTTCGATGGTGAACAGCTTTCGGGCTTCTTCGATTTCTATTTTGCCGGTTGTGACCGCTGGTTATTCGATGTTGCCGTCACCGTGAATGATTGGTGCATCGACCTTGAGACCGGGGCCACTGACCCCGCGCGTGTACGCGCACTACTGGATGCCTATCACGCAGTACGCCCATTCACAGCGGAAGAAGTTGAGGCATGGCCCGCCATGTTGCGCGCAGCCGCACTGCGGTTCTGGATATCACGGCTATACGATTTCTATCTGCCGCGCGAAGCCGAGATGCTGACCCCACATAATCCGCGGCACTTCGAGCGCATCTTGCGGCACCGTATCCTTCATCCCGTCGAGAGTTTGGGCTGATGGACAATCTCGCGGCCAAAGATGGCATCGGTTGGATACGTGAAGGTTTCACCCTGTTCCGGCGCCAACCCTCCGAGCTATCGATGCTATTCCTGTTGTACATGTTGTTGATGTTCTCGCTGTCCCTGATCCCGTTCATTGGGCAGTTGTTACCACTGCTGTTAGTCCCTGCGTTTACGATGGCCTTCATGCAAGCCTGCGTAGATATCGAAGCAGGTCGCAAGGTGAAGCCATCACTGTTACTGACCGCATTTCGATCGCCCGCCTTGGGGACGCTGCTGAGGCTGGGCGCACTCTATCTGCTGGCGGCAACGCTGGCGATCGCGGCATCCTCGCTAATCGATGGCGGTACATTTTGGAAGCTGCTGTCGGGCCAGATCAAGCCAGACGATGAGAAGAATGTGGCAGCCGACGACCTGCCACTCGCCATGCTGTTCTCTGCTCTGGTGTATCTGCCGTTCGCGATGGGTTTCTGGCATGCGGCGCCGCTCGCAACCTGGCAGCGGATGGGTCTGTTCAAAGCGATCTTCTACAGCTTCTTCGCGGTACGCCGCTGCGGTCGGGCCTTCCTTGCCTATTCCCTGGGCTGGGTGGTGATCGGGATTGCAGCACCCGCGATCATCGGCGCATTACTTAGCTTGCTGCTCGGCAAGACTTTCGTCACCATCATGCTGCTGATGCCGCTGTCGGTCATCCTCACCATCGTGATGTACTGCTCGTTTTATCCCACCTATACCGCCGTGTTTGAGCGGCCGGAACCATCGCACCCCTGATGTAACGCATACTCAATAAGCGCCCGACCTTTGGAAAAGGTACCTCTGGAACTCAAAGCCGTCACTTATTAACAACGGTTGAAGTTCGCTTACCGATGAGGAACTTACCGCGTCTGTATGCACATTATTTGGGAGATAGCGCGATGACTTATCACGTCAACATTCACATGCCATCAACCGTGCTCAGGATTGACGACCTGTCAGCAGACCAATTCGTCGCAAAAACTAACAAAAACGGAGCAGTTAAAACAATCGATCTCTACTACCGCCCCTCTGCCACACCAAAAAATAATTCGGAGCGTTTTACACAAAAACTCGAGAACTTTGTACAACGTCTGAAGGGCTACAAGCCTGCGATCAAGAGCAAATCTCTGACAGATGCCTTCAAAAACATCCATGCAAATCCCACAATCGGCAGAAACTTCAATGTCAACCTGATTCCAACAACGATGAAAGAGGTTCTCAACACAGAAAAGGGAGAGATCTCAAAGAAAGGGACCACAGTAACGGTACAAGGATGGACTGATGCGCTGGACACAGAGAACTTACTTGATGAACTAAACCGACGCTGAATCAGCAAATCGCTCGCTGGTCTCGCTCTATGATTCAAGGTAGCCGATCCAGCTTCGCAATCCCCAAGTCCAGCAGCTTCATACCATTTCTGCCGAAATTAATGTGGGCACGCGCCTGTGTGCCACTACCTTCAATGTTCACGATAACGCCATCGCCAAACTTGGCATGATGAACATTCTCACCAATACGTAAGCCGGTGTCGCAGTTCATCTTACTGGCGATCTGATTACTGCCGACCTCTGGCGAGTCCACCCACGACGCCTCGGTCTGCTGCGCGCACGGGTGATCGCAACGTACATCAAGCATCCTCACCATCGTGGTGTACTGCTTGTTTTATCCCACCTATACCGCCGTGTTTGAGCGGCCGAACACCGCACCGCTCGATCAGGCCTGATACCACCAGCCGATCGGTTTCCTAGCCCTCACCCCGGGCTGTTTGCTTCTGACAGCACCCGACGCAACCAAACAGTTCGGCCTTACTTTGGCTAGATCCCTGTAAATTTTTTGAGTTTAGCGATTATTTTTGAACTTCCGTTCGATTATCGCCACACATTGCCTACTTTACGCCCACACTTTCAAACACTTCTTCGGGCATGACCGGGAGACAAAATGAAGCCAATAAGTAGCCTCACTTTCGAGTACCGCGGGAAAGCGGGCGGGGTAGAAGCTGATAAAAATGATGATGTTCTTACCCTGCAACGTGGCACTTCCAAGCGGGATATTGTTTTCGGTCGTGCAGGTAATAATTCTGGTTGGCAAAAACTACGCAATGCTGCCAATCAGAAAACCCTTGCTCGATTTGATGATGTAGTGGATTTTCTAAAGAGCAGAGGCATGTCTTCAAAAAATGCAAAAAGTGCAGCCCAATCCATTAAGACAGACAATGGACAGTTTCGAGCAAGGGACTTCGAGCATTTACTGATGGGCAAATCGACGAATCAGAATGCGCCGCGCTTAACTGAAAATGAAGTGGACCTTTTTGCATACAAAGCTGAACATGGAAGTCAATGGACTTAAAGTGGGCAGATAGTCATCTTGGATCGCCCGATAACTTCATAAGCATTTAGTCACTTTAAAGCCGAACGGGCTGATTGGACCCTGTCAACTATTCAGTGGGTAGTTCGCCTGGCACTCCTCTCAGCCAATACGCTCCAGCTTCGCAATCCCCAAGTCCAGCAGCTTCATACCATTTCTACCGAAATTAATGTGGGCACGCGCCTGTGTGCCACTACCTTCGATGTTCACGATAACGCCATCGCCAAACTTGGCATGATGAACACTCTCACCAATACGCCAGCCGGTGTCGCGGCTCATCTTGCTGGCGATCTGATTACTGCCGACCTCTGGCGAGTCCACCCACGCCGCCTTGGTCTGCTGCGCGCCAAACCAGTGCCCCTGCACTTTGGGCGATAACCACTTCAGGCTATCTTCCGGCAGTTCATCGAAGAAGCGTGATTTCATGTTGTAGCGGGTCTGACCATGCAACATGCGGGTCTGCGCAAAGCTCATATACAAACGCTTGCGCGCACGGGTGATCGCGACGTACATCAAGCGTCTTTCTTCTTCAACGCCATCATCCGCCTGTTCGCTATTCTCATGCGGGAACAAGCCCTCTTCCAAACCGGTGATGAATACCGCATCGAATTCCAGACCCTTGGCTGAATGCACGGTCATCAGCTGTATAGCATCCTGACCGGCTTGCGCTTGATTGTCGCCCGCCTCAAGCGATGCATGCGACAGAAATGCTGAGAGTGGTGACATCACCATCGTCAGCGGCGCGTCGGCATCAATCACTTCGCTACCGTCGCCGGCTGTAATCAGCGCGTTCGATGCGGCCTGTGCCTGCGGACCGAGCAGCGCAGGTGAATCCAGTCCGAAACCTTCCTCTGAAACAAATACCGTCGCTGCTGCAATCAGCTGCTCTAAATTCTCGATACGATCAGCACCTTCTTTTTCTCCCTGATAGTGAAGAATAAGCGTGCTCTTCTCCAGCATGATCTGCACCATCTCGGGTAGCGGTAGTTGCTGTGTCTCGAAATGCATCGCCTCGATGAGCTTGACGAAACTCCCGAGCGAGCTGCCCGCCTTGCCGGCCACATACGGCACTGCTGCATAGAGCGATATGCCATATTGCCGCGCCGCTTCCTGTAGCTGCTCGATAGAGCGCGCACCAATACCACGCGTCGGAAAGTTCACCACACGCAGAAAAGCTGAATCATTGTGTGGGTTATCAATCAGCTGCAAGTAGGCGATTGCATGCTTGACCTCTGCGCGCTCGAAAAAGCGTTGACCGCCATACACTCGGTACGGCAGACCGGCAGTGAAGAGCGCATGCTCGATAACACGAGACTGCGCATTCGAGCGGTATAAAAATGCAATCTCACTCCGCAACCAAGCTTCGCCTATCAGCGTTTTTGCTTCTTCGATCAGCCATTGTGCTTCTTGCAGATCGCTTGATGCCTCGTAAACGCGAATCTGTTCACCATGACCAGCGTCAGTGCGCAGATTTTTGCCGAGCCGTTTGGTGTTGTGCGAAATAAGCTGATTAGCGGTATCCAGAATATGGCCATGCGAGCGATAGTTCTGCTCGAGTTTGATCAGATTCTGCACCTTGAATTCGCGTTCGAAGGCAGCCATATTCCCGACATTCGCGCCTCGAAAAGCATAAATACTCTGATCATCATCGCCTACCGCAAATACCGCATTATGTTGTCCTGCGATGAGCTTCAGCCATTGGTATTGAAGGTCATTGGTGTCTTGGAATTCATCGACCAGGATATGTTTGAAGCGTGCCTGATAATGCTCGCGCAGTGGCTGATTGCGCGATAAAAGCTCAAAACTACGCAGCAGAAGCTCTGCAAAATCCACCACCCCTTCACGCTGGCATTGCTCATCATAGGCTTCATAGAGTTCAACAAACCGACGGGTGAAGTCATCATGAGCATCTACAGCATGGGCCCGCAAGCCTTGGTCTTTGGCGCTATTGATGAAGTATTGCAGTTGTTTTGGTGGATATTTCTCATCGTCGATATTGAGGCGCTTGATCAGACGCTTGATCGCTGATAGCTGGTCAGCCATATCGAGAATTTGAAAGGTCTGAGGCAAGGCCGCATCGCGATGATGTGCGCGCAGCAAACGATTGCACAAGCCATGAAAAGTACCGATCCACATACCGCGGGTATTGATCGGCAACATTGCCGACAGTCTCGCCAGCATTTCTTTCGCGGCTTTGTTGGTAAATGTGACTGCCAGCACCCCTGCGGGTGAAATTTGTGCGGTCTGGATCAGCCAGGCGATCCGAGTCGTGAGTACGCGGGTTTTGCCAGAGCCTGCACCAGCAAGAATCAGCGCAGGCTGCGGAGGGAGGGTAACAGCAGAGAGTTGTTCGGGATTGAGATTGTGCAGGAGGTTTTGCATCCTGCGATTATATGCCGGCGCGCAGCGGTGACGCGCCGGGGTTTGCCTTATGCTCAGGTAGTCTACTGATCCTCATCCTTCGTTGAGGAATCCAGAGGAGAGTAGCCTGTTTCCGGACGCATCATCAGCCTGGACCGTGTGACAAGTACCGAGTTGCTGATGAGGCTGCTGCTGTCCTCAGTCGGGATCGCATGCGTGTCCACCGTGATTTGTGGAGCAGTTCGTTTTGAGACTCGCCGGGGTGCCTCGCTCTCGGACTCGGAAACGATTACGTCGCTCTGCTGCTCGGATTGCAAACTTTCTAGCTCATCGGTTTGCAGCAAGTATCTTGCCGTGGCTTTCCCTGTTGCAAACGGGAGAAGTACTCTAGGTACGAACGCGTTCCTGAGAAGATCCGACTGGCTGCCGGAATCCGCCGAATGCAACTGGTTCAACTCGTCACTCCTGTCCGCTTCGAATAGTTTGAGGTCAGATCGTGTGTAAAGCGGATTCGGCTGGCGTTGCGCCGTCACCGGAATAGGTCTTGCCTGTGGGTCTGGTACCGCCGCGTCATTCAGCCCATGGACAGACTCCAAAAGCAAAGGCTGCTCCAGCACTTGGTTTGGTGATAGCGCCAAGTCCTTTGCAAATGCCTCACCAAAAAGGCTTACCGAGTTGACCTGACCAAGATCGAGCTTTGGCAATTCGCTGGCGGATAGCAGAGCCCTCTCCAGTTCCCGCTCGTCGTCCGGCGTTTCAGGCGAGATAGGCGAAAACATTAGTGAGCGCGGAGAAAATCGGGAGACCTCGTTATCTGCGACAACTTTCTTGGCGTCCTTTGCCTGAGCGATCTCAGGCAATTCGGGCATCAGGCGACTGGGCTGACGGCGCACCTCGGGAGAACCTATCTCATCCCCAAGCTTGGCCGCAGAAATCCTGCGCCGCCGCTCCGCCTCAATCAATAGGCACACCTTATCCATTTCGAACGACCAGGACTCAATCACTAGTTTTTTGCGCTCCTCCGTCTGGGCCGAGCCCGATATCTCGCGCCAGCGCTTTGCGAAAAAGCGCTGGTACGGAGTAATCTCTCGCCTTTTCAGAAATTGGGAAAATGTCGTTTTCCGGTTGGCTGGCTGCTCTAGAAAATCCTTCAGTAATTGCTTGATTTCAAAGACGGCAATCATAGGTAGCGGGTCGTCGTCCGACGAAGGCTTATCTTGTATCGCCTTGGCCAACTGGTGAAATTTCTTCAGATCCATTTTTACAAAGTCGCGAAATCGCTTGCCTTGAATTTGCGAACCTTGCCCGGGAACGAGGCGATGCGGCGAAGTTCGCGCTCGCAAGCTTTCCAGCGCATAGGCTTTCGCAATGGCGTGCAGCGACTTCTTGATGTCCATGGCGGTAAAGTCGCGTCCAATCTCATTGACCGAATTGATCGTCAGCTTCAGGTCACCTGCCGCCTTGATCAGGCGGGAATGGGGCTCCGCAGCTCTGTATGCCGCGTCGACAATGGATGACAGGAAGCTGGACAACTCCCTGCGGTCAGCCTCGATATTTCTAGCGTTGATCACCGTACCGGTTTTCATTGGCAGTTTTTCGGCAAAGTAAACCAGAGGACGCGATCTCTTGTCGAAATCACCGCGAATCAGCGTGCAATCCGGCACCTGCCTGATTGCCTCGTAAATAATCGCGGCATTCCTCATACCCTTGTGCGGACTGAGCCGCACGAAGGGCGCTCCCTCATGCATGATGGTTTCAGTCACTGGCTTTAGTAGTCGTGCGCCCGCTGTCGCATCCATTTTTTCCTCGTGATGAGTGTTTGAGATAATGATTGAGAATCAGGCGCGCTGATTGCGCATTGCTGATAGGTGATCGGCTTCGATCGGTGGACTCTCGGCGAACGCCTCCGCTACCATCGTCGAATATTTCGCAGCGAGATGAAGAAAATCGGACACGCTGCTTTGCAGTGAATCCATTGAGAAGGACGCGATGTCGTATTCGCCTATCAGCATCACATCCCCATCAGGCTGGCTGAGTGCAAGCTTCACATTGGCCACACCGGTCAGCAAAAGATTGGCATTCAATAGCGACGCATAGACCTGTTCGCGTGCGTCGTCCAGTGGCTGGCCAATCGCACAGCTGAGCAGCAAACGTGGCGGCGTCTCTTGCCAGCCGAAATGCAGCGATACGCCCTCGTCGAATTCCACTTGCCAGCTGTCGATATCATCCTGAACGATGGTGACTATCTCTGGCGTCGCCGACCCCAACTGATGCATCAGGTACTGCAGGTCGGATAATCTCAAGGCATTTCTCCGTTCGGCGATAAACAGCGTGCAGCAAACACTGATGCATTTTGTATCAATGCCATGCACGCATAGAACGGCTTTTGAGTAGCGTGGCCGAGAGGCAAGTTCCTTGCATCACGCTATGCCATTCAAATTACGCAGAAAATTCTGAAGAGAGGGAAGCGTCGATCGAGAACTCGATCAACGGAAGCGGGGTGATCGTCGATGATCACCCATAAAGATCGTTTATCGATACAAGTCGGCGAAGGCCGCAGCGGCAGCGCGATAATCGACTACCGAGTAAACACTGCTGATCGCAGCAACCATATGCGCACCCAGATCAACCAGCGGCTTGCTGTTGTTGACTGTCATGCCGCCGATCACGCAGATTGGCACCTCGAGTTCGCTGATCGCACGCTTGATAATATCGGGCGGCGTTGTTACTTCGTACTTCTTGACGCGTGACGGATAGAAACCACCGAATGCAACATAAGTGGCACCGGCGGCAGTGGCGTCGCGTGCCAGCTGCAGGTCGCCGTAGCAGGATGCACCGATAATCTTCTCGCTCCCCAGATGTGCACGCACCGTAGCGACCGATGCGTCAGTACCCCCCACATGAACACCATCGGCATCGAGCGTCTGACACAAATCGATATGGTCATTAACGATAAAAGGCACGTTTTGGCGGCGACATAAGGTAAGTAGTGCCTGCGCCTGCTCGCGGCGCAGGTCGTGATTCGCAGTCTTGTGCCGGTATTGCAGCAGCACGGCACCGCCTTCGATGGCCTGCTCGCTGGCAGCGAGTAGTTTGTCGGTGTCATCCCAGTCGGGTGTGACAAGGTAAAGACCCTTCATGAATACTCCTTCGATCGATTCGGTATTCGCTGACCTTGGGCAATTGCAAATGCGCGCTCAAGGCAGCCTTGCGTGTAGTGCTGCGCGTCGTCGATTGCCGCCTCAATAGCGATGTTTGATGCAAGCCGTGCAGCAATTGCAGACGCCAAGGTGCAGCCGGAACCATGGTATTCACCCGGCAGTCGTGGCCATTGCCAACGACGTTGCGCATCCTTGCAAATCCAGCGATTTACGATCTGATCGCCATCTGCATGGCCACCCTTGATGAGCAGATTCGGCACGTCTTGCAGCAGGATCTGCGCCTGTTCATCAATATCTTGGGTCTGACACAGCGTTCGTGCTTCCGGCAGATTTGGCGTGAGCAGCGTCGCCAGTGCACGTAACGGTGCCAACGCCTGCACCGCATCACCCTGGGTCAGCATATCGCCATGGCCGCTGGCCAGTACCGGGTCAAGTACAACTGGTAGCGCCGGATAAGCTTCGCGCAGTTGTATAACGACGTCGGCAATTGCCTGTGCATTAGCCGAGCTACCAACGATGCCAATCTTTACTGCATCAATACGTGTGTCTTGCGCGATGAGTGCTCTTGCCTGCTCTCGCAATATCGATGGATCAACCGGATACACAGCATGCACATGCTGGTTATCTTGCACTGTCAGCGCAGTGATGATGGGTAGCGGATGCGCTCCCGCTGCGGTGATTGCCTGTATATCCGCTTGTATGCCCGCGCCACCGCTGGGGTCTAAGCCTGCAAACACCAGCACACAGGGCACATTCCTGCGCTCCGTCATGCAATGCGACCTGCCATCGGTGATGAAGGTGAAGCAACGAACTTGCGTGGAATCCGACCCGCCAAGAAGGCTTCCCGTCCGGCTTCAATGGCGAGCTTCATGGCGCGCGCCATCCGTACCGGATCTTTGGCACCCGCGATCGCAGTATTCATCAATACGCCATCACAACCGAGTTCCATGGCAATCGCCGCATCGGATGCAGTACCAACCCCGGCGTCGACGAGTACCGGCACCTTTGCCTGCTCAATGATCAGGGATAAATTCCAAGGATTGAGAATACCCATACCCGAACCTATTAGCGAGGCGAGTGGCATCACCGCGCAGCAGCCGATGTCTTCCAGCATTTTTGCCTGTATCGGATCATCGCTGCAGTAGACCATGACGTCGAAGCCATCTTTCACCAACACCTCGGCTGCCTTGAGTGTTTCCGGCATGTTGGGGAACAGTGTTTTTTCATCACCGAGCACTTCCAGCTTGACCAGCTTGTGGCCATTTAACAGCTCGCGCGCAAGTTGCAAGGTGTAGATCGCATCGCTGGCGTTGTAGCAGCCCGCGGTGTTCGGCAGGATGGTGTATTTCGAGGGTGGCACCACATCAAGCAGGTTAGGCGCATTCGGGTCTTGCCCGATATTCACTCGACGGATCGCCACAGTGATAATTTCGGCCTCCGCTGCTTCAGTCGCGCGGCGAGTTTCATCAAGGTCTTTGTATTTGCCGCTACCCACCAGCAGGCGAGAACGATAAGCTTTACCGGCGATGACAAGTTGGTCGGATTGCTGCATGTCGCTCATTTCAAAATTCCTTGTGCATCAGAAGAGTTGACTGGATCCCGGCCTACACCAAGATCCAGCGTCTGTTCAAGCTTGATCATCCACCACCAATCGCTTTCACGATGTCGACCTTATCGCCCACGGCGAAGCGACGCTCACGCCATTGCACACGTGGCACTACCTGACGATTCACCGCAATCGCCAGCGCCTGATTCGTGAGCGACAGTGCATCAATCAAATCTTGTATGCAGTCTTCAGCACGAACTTCTCGCACCTCACCGTTCAATTCAATCGCTAGCATCACCGTCAGCCTCTAGCCTCTGAGAACCTGATTGCATTACAACGAATCAATCACTGCTTCTGGTAAATCTGGGCGCCGCTTTTGACAAACTCGACCGCCTTCACCTCCATACCCTGCTTCAGCGCATCAACTTCGGAGATGCCCTGCTTCTCGGCGTAGTCACGCACATCTTGCGTGATCTTCATCGAGCAAAAATGCGGCCCACACATGGAACAGAAATGCGCGACCTTGGCAGAATCTTTGGGCAGTGTCTCATCATGGAATTCACGCGCCTTGTCGGGATCAAGCCCCAAATTGAACTGATCTTCCCAGCGGAATTCGAAACGGGCTTTTGACAGCGCATTGTCACGTACCTGCGCACCGGGGTGACCCTTGGCGAGGTCTGCAGCGTGCGCAGCAATTTTGTAGGTGATGATGCCGTCTTTGACATCCGTCTTGTTCGGCAAGCCCAGATGCTCTTTGGGTGTGACGTAGCACAGCATGGCGCAGCCATACCAACCGATTTGGGCAGCGCCAATACCCGAGGTTATATGGTCGTAGCCCGGTGCAATATCGGTGGTCAGCGGGCCAAGCGTGTAGAAAGGTGCCTCGTGACATTCCTTCAGCTGAATGTCCATGTTTTCTTTGATCAGCTGCATCGGTACATGACCGGGGCCTTCTATCATCACCTGCACATCATGCTTCCATGCGATCTGCGTCAGTTCGCCAAGCGTGCGCAGCTCACCGAGTTGCGCCTCATCGTTAGCGTCATAGATGGAGCCGGGGCGCAGACCATCACCGAGCGAGAAAGAAACATCGTAAGCTTTCATGATGTCGCAGATCTCTTCGAAGTGCTCGTAAAGGAAGGATTCCTTGTGATGAGCAAGGCACCACTTTGCCATGATAGAACCACCGCGCGAGACGATACCTGTCATGCGCTTGGCGGTGAGCGGCACATACCGTAGCAAGACACCCGCATGAATCGTGAAGTAATCCACCCCTTGCTCGGCTTGCTCGATCAGGGTGTCGCGGAAGATCTCCCAGGTCAGATCTTCGGCCTTGCCATTCACTTTCTCGAGTGCCTGATAAATAGGTACCGTACCAATCGGTACCGGCGAGTTACGGATAATCCATTCACGCGTCTCGTGAATATGCTTGCCGGTCGAGAGGTCCATCACGGTATCGCCACCCCAGCGAATCGCCCAGGTCATTTTCTCAACCTCTTCGCCGATGGACGAGGTGACGGCTGAGTTGCCGATATTGGCGTTGATCTTCACCAGAAAATTACGGCCAATAATCATTGGCTCGGATTCCGGGTGATTGATATTGGCGGGAATAATCGCGCGACCGCGCGCGACTTCATCACGCACAAACTCTGGCGTGATTTCACCAGGAATCGCTGCGCCAAATGATTGCCCGGCATGCTGCCGCATCATCATCTCGGCCAGCTTCGCGCCATTCGGACCAGAGGTCTTCAGACTCTCGATGTATTCCTTACGGCGCAGGTTCTCGCGGATGGCGATATATTCCATCTCTGGCGTAACGATGCCCTGACGGGCGTAGTGCATCTGCGTGACGTTCTTGCCCGCCTTCGCGCGACGTGGCTTGCGATGCAAATTGAAGCGTAGCTCGGCCAGCTTGGGGTCGTTCAGGCGTTCAATGCCGTAGAGCGAGGTAGGCCCGGCGAGTTCTTCGGTGTCATTACGCTCGCTGATCCAATGTCCACGCAGAGGCGCAAGTCCCGAGCGGATATCAATTTTGGCGCTGGGGTCGGTGTACGGCCCCGAGGTGTCATAGACATACACCGGCGGGTTTTTTTCTGCGCCGAAGGATGCGGGCGTATCGGACTGGCTAACTTCACGCATCGGCACCTGAAGGTCGGGGCGCGAGCCTTGCACATATATTTTTCGTGAATTTGGCAGCGGCTGAATCGCGGCTTCATCTACCGTGGCGGTAGCAGCGAGAAATTGCGGGTTAGCGGCGTTCATGGGCTTCCTTTGCTTAGTGCAGCGAAGGAAGCGGGAGATGGTGGACGAAGGCCCGGATCATCGCTTCCCTACGCTGGCATTATCCAGATCAGGTTCGAGGGTATATCTCACCCGGCACTGTCGCCGGGACCCCTAGCGTTAGCGGCCACCTAAGTGGCTCAGAACCAGATTATAGCGGGTACGACTGCTTCGAACATGCGCTTGAGCAGGGGCGAGCAGCACTGGCAACTAATTGCGACTCTGCCAATGTGTGTTGAGCCATCGACAATAGGGCCTCGCCTTATAATCGCGGGTTAATCAACCCTACCCTCGCCCCTCACATCATGGAACTGGCCAAGGCTTACGAACCCGCAGACATCGAACAATACTGGCGCAGCGAGTGGGAACAGCGCGGCTATTTCACCGCCACGCTCGACGAAGCCAAGCCCTCATTTGCGATTCAGCTGCCGCCACCGAATGTGACAGGCACGCTGCACATGGGTCACGCATTTAACCAGACCATCATGGATGGCCTGACGCGCTACTACCGCATGCGTGGGCATAACACCGCTTGGATACCCGGCACCGATCACGCTGGTATTGCGACGCAAATCGTCGTCGAGCGACAACTCGATGCGCAGAAAATCTCGCGCCATGACCTCGGTCGCGAAAAGTTTCTGGAAAAAGTCTGGCAATGGAAAGATCACTCTGGCTCCACCATCACAGGGCAAATGCGCCGCATGGGTGCGTCTACCGACTGGGGCCGCGAATACTTCACGATGGACGACAAAATGTCGAAAGCTGTCACCGAAGTGTTCGTACGGCTTTATGAGCAAGGTCTGATCTATCGCGGCAAGCGCCTGGTGAACTGGGACCCCGTACTCGGTACCGCCGTCTCTGACCTTGAGGTGGTGTCAGAGGAAGAAGATGGCAGCATGTGGCATATCCGCTACCCATTGGTTGATGGCTCGGGTCACCTGACCGTCGCCACCACACGCCCGGAAACACTGCTCGGTGATGTTGCAGTGGCAGTTGACCCAACGGATGAGCGATACGTGCATCTGGTTGGCAAGCTTGTGAAGCTACCGCTGACGGATCGCGAGATTCCTGTTATTGCCGACAGCTATGTGGACAAGGAATTCGGTACCGGCTGCGTGAAGATCACACCGGCGCATGACTTCAATGATTATGCGGTGGGCCAACGGCATGCGATGCCGCAGATCTCGATCTTCACGCTCGAGGCAAAGATCAACGATAACGCGCCCGAGAAATATCGCGGCATGGATCGTTTTGATGCGCGCAAGCAGATCGTTGCGGATCTGGATGCGCTCGGACTACTGGAATCGGTAAAACCGCACAAGCTGATGGTGCCGCGTGGCGACCGTACCGGCGTCGTGATCGAACCGATGCTCACCGACCAATGGTTTGTGGCGATGAGCAAGCCAGCGCCGGCGGGTACGCATTTCCCCGGCAAATCAATTGCCGAGGTGGCACTGGAGAAGGTATCGAATGGCGACATAAAATTCGTGCCTGAGAACTGGACCACCACTTACAACCAGTGGCTGAATAATATTCAGGACTGGTGTATCTCGCGCCAGCTGTGGTGGGGTCATCAAATCCCCGCTTGGTATGACGAGGCAGGCAATATCTATGTGGCTCGCGATGAAGCCGATGCGAAAGCACAGGCGGTCAAGGCCGGTCATAGCGGCAGCTTGACGCGTGACGCCGATGTGCTTGATACCTGGTTCTCTTCGGCGCTGGTGCCATTCTCATCACTCGGCTGGCCAGAGCAAACACCAGACTACAAGCTGTTCCTGCCCTCATCGGTGCTGGTGACTGGCTTTGACATTATCTTCTTCTGGGTCGCCCGGATGGTAATGATGACCTGCCACTTCACCGGCAAGGTGCCTTTCGAAACAGTCTACGTACACGGTCTCGTGCGTGATGCACATGGCCAAAAAATGTCGAAGTCGAAAGGCAATACGCTGGACCCGATCGATCTGATTGATGGTATCGATATCAACGCGCTGGTCGGCAAACGTACTACCGGTCTGATGAACCCCAAGCAAGCGGCGACGATTGAAAAAGCCACCCGTAAAGAATTCCCGAATGGGATTGCCGCCTATGGCACGGATGCGCTGCGCTTCACGATGGCAAGCTATGCGTCGCTAGGCCGTAACATCAACTTTGATCTCAGCCGTTGCGAGGGCTACCGTAACTTCTGCAATAAATTGTGGAATGCCACACGCTTTGTATTGATGAATACCGAGGGCAAGGATTGTGGCCTCGAAGAGCATGGCGCGGAAGCCTGCGCAACTGGTAGCTATCTAGATTTCTCACAGGCAGACCGCTGGATAGTGTCACTGCTACAGCGCACCGAGGCCGAGGTTGAAAAAGGTTTTGCTGAATACCGATTCGATAACATCGCCTCAGCGATTTATAAATTTATTTGGGATGAGTACTGCGATTGGTATCTCGAAGTTGCCAAAGTACAGATTCAACACGGCACTGAAGCGCAGCAGCGCGCAACGCGCCGAACGCTATTGCGCGTACTTGAGACGGTGCTTCGTCTCGCGCATCCAATTACCCCCTTCATTACCGAGCAACTATGGCAAACTGTGGCACCGCTGTCGGGCCGCAAGCTGAACCCGGGCGGCGATTCAATTATGGTGCAGGCCTATCCTGAGCCAAACCTTAAAAAGCTCGACGAAAAAGCCGAAGGCTGGATGGATGCATTAAAGTCGCTGACCGACGCCTGCCGTAACCTGCGCGGTGAAATGCAGCTATCGCCGGCACAGAAAGTCCCCTTGATTCTTGAGGATGCTGACACTGCCAACCTAGAAAGCTTCGCGCCTTATTTGCAAGCGCTATGCAAGCTCTCCGAGGTTCAGATTGTTGCTCAATTACCGGCTTCACCGGCCCCGGTCTCGGTGGTGGGTACAACTCGGCTAATGCTGCAGGTGGAGATTGATGTTGCCGCAGAACGTGAGCGTCTTGGCAAAGAGGTAGCGCGCCTGGAGAATGAAATTCAAAAGGCAAACGCCAAGTTAGGTAATGAAAGCTTTACCGCGCGCGCACCTGCGGCAGTGGTCGCACAAGAAAAAGAACGGTTGGAGAGTTTCTCCGCCACGCTGCAAAAGGTGCAACAGCAACTCGCGCAGTTGAAATAATGAGTTCAGATGACAAAGGCTTAAAGCGAGGAGACGTCGCATGATGAGATCCATGGCTTTTTTAGCACTGCTGCTGGGCGCGATATCCACGGCGCATGCATCCGACTCACCGGTTGGCTTGTGGCGCACGATTGACGATAAAACCGGCAAAGAAAAATCACTCGTCCGCATCGTCGAGGCGAATGGCGAATTACGCGCCACAATAGAAAAACTCTTTCGCGAACCGCATGAGGAGGCGACCCCCAATTGCGACAAATGCCCAGGCGGACGAAAGAACAAGCCAGTAGTCGGGATGATGATCATGACTGGCTTGAAGAAGTCCGGGAGCGAATACGATGGCGGCGAGATTCTTGACCCGGCCAATGGTAAGATTTACCGGGTCAAAATGTGGATCGCCGAAGGTGGAAAGAAGCTCAACGTGCGTGGCTTCATTGGCGTGTCACTGCTCGGCCGGACGCAGATTTGGCTAAGAGAAGAATAGGTCTTCGCTTGCGGCTTGCAAAGCCCTGAATACAGCTGGAGGCTAAACCAGTCCGCAGGACAGAACAGCGAGCAAATCGTACTCCCGGCGCATGCCGGGATCCCATGTTTTTAGAATCTGGAAATCAGCTCGTTTTACTGCTGCCATAAATCGCCGTTGGGACTAGTTCTCGGCGCGGCCACACCAAAATGCTGATACGCCGACGGCGTCGCAATACGTCCGCGCGGCGTGCGCTGCAAGTAACCTTGCTGTATCAAGTAAGGTTCGAGTACATCTTCGATGGTGTCGCGCTCTTCACCAATCGCTGCGGCGAGGTTATCGAGTCCAACTGGCCCGCCGCTAAACTTGAACAAGACGGCCTCCAATAGCTTGCGGTCCATCAGATCAAATCCGACTGGATCCACATCCAGCATCTTGAGTGCAGCATCGGCGATCTCACGCGTGATACGTCCCTCGCCTTTAACTTCGGCGTAGTCGCGAACCCGCCGCAGCAAGCGATTGGCAATCCGCGGTGTACCGCGACTGCGGCGCGCGATTTCGAGTGCGCCCTGATCTACGATTACCGCATTCAGCAGGGATGCGCTGCGGGTAACGATGCGCGCCAACTCTTCCGGTGTGTAGAACTCGAGCCGTGCGACGATGCCGAAGCGATCGCGCAAGGGATTGGTCAGCATGCCAGCGCGTGTGGTTGCACCGACCAGCGTGAAGGGTTGCAAATCCAGACGCACCGACCGTGCCGCCGGGCCCTCGCCAATCATGATGTCGATCTGGTAATCCTCGAGCGCGGGGTAGAGAATTTCTTCGACGATCGGCGACATGCGATGAATCTCGTCGATGAACAGTACATCGTTACGCTCGAGATTCGTCAGTAGTGCCGCTAAATCACCCGGTCGCTCAAGCACGGGGCCGGATGTTTGGCGCAAGTTGACGCCCATCTCACGC
This sequence comes from Oxalobacteraceae bacterium, assembly GCA_027485795.1. Lineage (GTDB taxonomy): Bacteria > Pseudomonadota > Gammaproteobacteria > Burkholderiales > Burkholderiaceae_D > Pernthalerella. The sequence continues at coordinate 9,879 of JAIXQK010000182.1, read as the reverse complement.
GCAATGATGTGCGCCAGGGTCGTCTTGCCCAGACCGGGTGGGCCAAACAGCAGCGTGTGATCGAGTGCCTCGCTGCGCTTTCTGGCAGCGGCAATAAAAATCTCCAACTGCTCGCGGGCTTTGGTCTGCCCGATGTATTCATCGAGGTTATGCGGCCGCAGTGCGCGCTCGATCGCCTCTTCATTGGGCGATACCGGTGCCGCATCGATGATGCGGCGCTCGTTGAAGTTGTCAGTCTGGATGCTCATCACTGCATTGTAGCCGCGCCGCTACCCATCATGCTTTGGACAAAGCCTTCAGCGCTTGGCGTATGCCATCGGAGACCGAACTACCGGCCGGTACTTGCTTGATCGCCAGTAGCGCTTCTTTCTCTGAATAGCCCAGCGCCAGCAGCGCGCTGAGGATGTCGTTACTACTTTCGTTATCACCGTTCGCCGCCGCACCGATATCTGCGCCAAGCTTGCCCTTGAGTTCAAGCAGCAGTCGCTCGGCGGTCTTTTTGCCGATGCCGGGTATCTTGGTCAGTCGACCAACATCCTGCAGCGTCACTGCCTGCGCCAGGTCATTGACCGACATGCCCGACAAAATCGCCAAGGCGGTTCTTGCACCGATACCGCTAATTTTGATCAGCTCGCGAAATAACTCGCGTTCCTGCGCAGTACCAAAGCCATACAACAGCTGCGCATCTTCGCGGACGACCATATGCGTCAACAGCGTGACGCGCTCGCCGGTGCTGGGGAGATGGTAGAAGGTACTCATCGGCACGCTGACTTCATAGCCGACGCCATTGCAATCAACGATGAGTTGCGCGGGATTTTTGTCGAGCAAAAGGCCAGATAAACGACCAATCATTGAAACACCCAGAAATAATTTTTCAGATGATAACGCCTTGGCGTATTCGCAGTCTTATCGACCTTGTAGCGCGACCTTATTTATCGCTTACCGAACTCGACGCTTAACCGACCAGCCGGCCGCCACGCACACGCAAACCACGCCGTGCCAGCTCAGGCGCTATCGCGCCCAAGGCGGCGCGTCCTGCACCTGCATTCGCATGACAAATCGCGATACCGAGTGCATCTGCTGCGTCGGTACCTGGCAAGGCGTCGAGTTTCAGTAATCGCTGCACCATGGCTTGCACTTGAGCTTTCTGCGCCTTGCCATGGCCAGCCACCGATTTTTTCATTTGCAAGGCTGTGTATTCCGCGACCGGCAGATTTGCGCCGACCAGACCGCAGATAGCGGCACCACGCGCCTGACCCAATAACAGCGTGGATTGCGGGTTGACGTTTGAAAAAACAATTTCGATTGCCGCGCAGTCGGGCTGATAGGTGTGCACCAATTCACCGACGCCCTCGAGAATGACTTTTAGCCGGGATGGCAAATCACCATCCGGGATCCGGATAGTGCCGGAAGCGACGTAGGACAGCCGCGCGCCGATTTGATGAATCACCCCGAAACCGGTGACGCGCAGCCCAGGGTCAATGCCAAGGATTTTCATGCGCAGATTATGACAGTAGCGCCCAGCAAACGGATTGGAAGCGAGGTGGCGCCCGATGCCAACACTGTGGCGCGAGATCGTCCTAGTGCCTGAAGTGCCGCGTACCGGTATACGCCATCACCACATTTTGCTCGTCTGCAGCGTCGATCACTTCTTGATCACGCATAGACCCGCCCGGCTGGATGACGCAATTCGCGCCGGCAGCAACAACGACATCAAGCCCATCACGGAACGGGAAAAAGGCATCCGACGCGACCACAGAACCAGCTAATGACAAGCCTGCGTTTTGCGCTTTGATGGAGGCGATACGCGCAGAATCGATGCGGCTCATCTGCCCGGCACCGACACCCAGCGTCATGCCATTGCCGCAAAAGACAATCGCATTGGACTTAACAAACTTGGCGACGCGCCACGCAAACATCATGTCTTGTAACTGCGCAGGCGTCGGCTGTTTTTTACTAACGATAGTCAACTCAGTAGCTTGTACATTCTTCGCATCTGCAGACTGCAGCAGTAGACCACCGGCTACCCGCTTGAGATCGGAGGGATTCACTGCTTGGCCAAGCGGTATTTCGAGCAGGCGAACATTCTGCTTGCTCTCGAATACCTTGCGCGCTGCATCGCTAAAACCAGGGGCAATCAAAACTTCGACAAACTGTTGTGCGACAGATTCTGCGGCTTTACCATCCAGCGCGCAGTTGAAAGCGATGATGCCGCCAAACGCCGAGGTGGGATCAGTTTTTAACGCCTTGCTGTAGGCCTCATGTGCATCGGAACCGACGGCAACCCCGCACGGGTTGGCGTGCTTAACGATCACGCAGGCCGGTGCATTCAATGTCTTGACACACTCCCACGCTGCATCGGCATCGGCAATATTGTTATAAGAGAGTTCTTTGCCTTGCAGTTGACGATAGTTGGCCAACGCACCTTCAACGGCAGTTACATCGCGGTAAAACGCTGCTGATTGATGCGGGTTTTCGCCATAGCGCATGTCTTGCAGTTTGATGAATTGCAGGTTGAGCTTAGCGGGATAACTCGAACGCGATTGATGTTGGCGATCCGGTCCGAGCGAACTCAAGTAATTGGTAATTGCCCCATCGTATTGCGCGGTATGCGCGAATACCTTGATCGCTAAGTCAAAGCGGGTATCGACACTGACCTCACCAGCATTAGCCTTCATCTCGTCCAGCACACGCTGGTAATCGGATGGATCGCAAATCACCACCACATCCTGATGATTTTTTGCGGAGGAGCGCAGCATTGCCGGGCCGCCGATATCGATATTCTCGATCGCATCTTCCAGTGAGCAATCCTCTTTAGCGACGGTCTGCTGGAAGGGATATAAATTCACCACCACCATGTCGATGGTCGGAATATCGTGCTGAGCAAGCGCATCGACATGCGCGGCCACATCGCGCCGCGCCAAGATACCGCCGTGAACTTTCGGATGCAGGGTTTTGACCCGGCCATCCAGCATCTCCGGAAAGCCGGTGTAATCCGCCACCTCGGTCACCGCTAAGCCATGCTCTGCCAGTAGTTTTGCAGTACCGCCAGTGGATAGCAGTTTGACGTTCATCGCCGCTAATGCACGGGCGAATTCAAGCACGCCGGTTTTGTCCGACACTGAAATCAGCGCTTGTTTGATCATGATAAAGAGGAGGAGAAAAACAAGGGCTCAGAGCAAGTCATGCTGCTGTAGTTTTTTTCGTAGTGTATTTCGATTAATGCCCAGCATGTCGGCCGCGTGCGACTGGTTGCCTTCAGCGCGTGCCATCACGACTTCCAGCATCGGCCGTTCCACCGTCAGGACCACCATGTCGTAGACGTTATGCGGCTCCTGCTCACCCAGGTCGCGAAAATACTTCTCAAGGCTTTTGCGAACGACGTCCTGGATGTGGTCTTTACTCATGTTGTGTCGCAGTACGGAGAGGTGTTGCTAGGCGGCTAACGGCTCTGCAGCGGGCACGTATTGTAACCGGTCACCCAAGGCTAACTGCGATTCGAAGAACGCGTCCACTGCCGCGAGTTGCGTGACGCAATCATCAATACGGTTCATCGACTGACGAAACAGTTCGCCATCCTGCAAATCACGTACATACCAAGCGATGTGCTTGCGGGCCGTGCGCACGCCCAGGTAATCGCCGTAGAACGCGTAGTGTGCTTTCAGGTGCTGCGCCATGCGCTCGCGAACCTCGCTAATCATCGGCGGCGCCAGCTCGGTGCCGGTACGCAAGTAGTGGTCGATCTCCCGAAAAATCCAGGGCCGGCCTTGCGCCGCGCGTCCGACCATGACTGCATCTGCACCGGTGTAGTGCAAAACCTGCGCAGCTTTCTGCGGGCTATCGATATCACCGTTGGCCACCAACGGCAGAGACACCGCGGCCTTTACCGCCGCGATAGTGTCGTACTCGGCAGCGCCCTTGTAGCCATCGGCGCGGGTGCGTCCGTGCAGAGTCAACATGGCAATCCCGCTATCTTCGGCAATGCGCGCAATGGTTAAGGCGTTTTTATGGTCTCTATCCCAACCGGTGCGGAATTTCAGGGTGACTGGCACATCCACCGCACTGACAACCGCGTTCAGCAGCGTCGCCACCAGTTTCTCATCGCGCAACAATGCGGAGCCACACCAACGGTTGCAGACCTTTTTCACCGGGCAACCCATATTGATATCGATGATTTGCGCACCCCGTGCGACATTAAAGCGCGCCGCCTCGGCCAGCATGTCCGGGTCTGCGCCGGCGATTTGTACCGCCTTGGGTTCCATCTCACCGTCGTGATTAGTACGGCGCGTGGATTTATCGGTGGCCCACAGGCGCGGGTTTGACGCGGCCATTTCAGACACCGCGTAACCGGCGCCCATTTCCTTGCATAGCTGGCGAAACGGCCGATCGGTGACGCCGGCCATGGGCGCGACGAACACGTTATTGCGCAGCTGGTAGAGACCGAGTTGCATCAGGATCAGGTAGTAGGTGCCACATGTAGCCAGAACGTGACCGGGCCATCATTCACCAGCGCGACTTTCATGTCGGCACCAAAACGACCAGTCTCGACTTGCGAGTGCGCTTGACGCGCGCACTGCACAGTGTAGTCAAATAATTCGTTGGCCAGCGCGGGTGCTGCGGCCGGCGTGAATGACGGCCGGGTGCCGGATCGCGTATCTGCAGCCAGCGTGAACTGCGGCACCAGCAAAAGGCCACCATTGACTTGCGCCAGGTTCAGATTCATCTTCCCATCAGCATCGCTAAAAACGCGAATGCCCAGCAATTTATTCAGTAGCGCATCGGCTTCCTTGCGGGTGTCGCCACGTTCAGCGCATAGCAGTACCAACAAGCCTTGAGCAATCTGACCAACGACTGCGCCATCGACACGCACACTCGCCTCGGAAACACGCTGCAGCAAGCCGATCATGGATGTTGGCTTACGACAGCGTCACACGCGCAAATTTACGCTTACCAACTTGCAGCACGAACGTACCGCCAGCCACTTTCAGGCCTTTGTCGCTGATGGTCTCGCCGTCGATGCGTACGCCGCCTTGTTCGACCATGCGCAAAGCCTCAGAGGTCGAAGCGCATAGTTGCGCTTGCTTCAGTAATTGCCCGATACCCAGCGGCGCGCCAGTGATCGTCAACTCGGGGACTTCGTCGGGAATGCCACCACGGGCACGATGATCAAAATCTGCCAGCGCGGCTTCGGCTGCGCTACGCGAGTGAAAGCGTTCGACAATCTCTTGTCCGAGCAGCACCTTGATCTCGCGCGGATTACGTCCACCCTCGATATCCTTTTTGAACTGCGCGATCTCTGCCAGCGAACGGAACGACAGTAGGTCATACCAACGCCACATGGCAACATCAGAGATGCTCATGACTTTGGCGAACATAGTGTTGGGTGCTTCAGTGATGCCAATGTAATTGTTCTTGGACTTTGACATCTTGTCGACGCCATCCAAGCCCTCAAGCAACGGCATGGTGAGAATGCACTGCGGTGTCTGGCCGTAATCTTTTTGCAGCTCACGCCCGACCAGTAAATTGAATTTTTGATCGGTGCCGCCAATCTCCAGATCGGATTCCAGGGCGACCGAGTCGTAACCCTGCATTAACGGGTATAGCAACTCATGTACCGAGATAGGGGTACCTGCTTTCAGACGCTTAGTGAAATCCTCACGTTCCAGAATGCGTGCCACGGTGTAGCGTGCCGACAGCTGAATCATGCCGCGCGCACCAAGCGGATCACACCACTCGGAGTTGTAGCGGATCTCGGTACGTGCCGGATCCAGCACCAAGCTAGCCTGAGAAAAATACGTCTTGGCGTTAGCTTCGATCTGCTCACGCGTCAGTGGCGGGCGAGTGACGTTACGACCGGAGGGGTCGCCGATCATCGAAGTAAAGTCGCCGATCAAAAAAATCACGGTATGCCCAAGATCCTGCAACTGCCGCATCTTGTTCAGCACGACGGTATGACCGAGATGCAGATCGGGCGCGGTCGGATCCAGGCCAAGCTTGATGCGCAAGGGGTTGCCGGTTTTTTCTGACTGCGCCAGCTTTTGCGCAAACTCGGATTCAATCAGTAACTCTTCGGCACCACGTTTGACGACCGCGAGTGCTTCCTGCACCGCATCGGACAGGGGAAGTTGCGCTGGGGTCGACGGTGTTGATGGGTCGGTGGCGGCGTGTGCGTTCATACGGAGTCGGTCTGGATCATGACGCGCGGCTTTTCCATTGTTGTAACGCGCGCTGGTGGGGTCGAGCCTTGCAAAACAATCCGCAGCGGCTCGTAAACCTTCGATTTTAGCGGATTGCACGCATGACTCCCGCTCGGGTATGTGCTGCTTGTGTAAAGATTCCTGCAATAGTGCCATCCGGCGGTGTTGCGCTTGCATGATCGGCGATACACTTCCAACCGTTTGCTAGATGCGAACATCGTTATTCATTCACACTGCCCCGTCTACTGATCGACGACCATGCCTGCCCCGCTCTATATCGGCCTGATGTCAGGCACCAGCTTGGATGGTGTTGATGGCGTACTCACCGCGTTCGATGGCGCGCTGCACGCCGCCTACGTTCCCTTTCCAGAGCCCTTGCGCCAGACATTACTCGGGTTGCAATCCGCCGGCTATAACGAAATTGAACGTGAGGCGCGGGTGGCCAATCAACTGGTTGAGTTGTACGCCAGGTGTGTACAACAGCTGCTCAGCGATGCCGGCTTGTCGGCTTCGGCTGTCAAAGCAATTGGCGTGCATGGACAAACTATACGGCATCGGCCTGACCTGGGATTTACGCGTCAGGCAAACAATCCAGCCCTACTGGCCGAATTGACCGGCATTGATGTAATTGCAGACTTCCGCAGCCGCGATATCGCAGCAGGCGGACAGGGTGCGCCCTTGGTGCCCGCGTTTCATCAGGCGGTGTTTGGCAGCCCAACGGCCACGCGGGTGGTGGTGAACATCGGTGGTATCGCAAATCTGAGCGTATTGCGTGCCGATGGCAGCGTGCTCGGGTATGACACCGGCCCGGGTAACGTACTGATGGATGCGTGGGCGAGTACGCATCTGGGCACGCCCTATGACCCGAGTGGAGAGTGGGCAGCGTCGGGTAGACCGGCGCCGGAGATGTTGGCCGATCTATTGGCCGAGCCCTATATCTCGGCACCGGCACCCAAAAGCACCGGGCGCGATTTGTTTAATCCCGAGTGGTTACAGGACCGACTGGCGAAATTCAGCAGCACCGCGCCGGTGGATATCCAAGCGACCTTGGCCGCATTCACGGTGCGCTCGATTGAGCAGGCTATTCAACGCGATGCCCCTGAAGCAGAGGGAGTGTATGTGTGCGGCGGCGGTGCGCTGAATACGCACCTGATGCGCTGCTTGCAGCATGAACTTGGCAAACCGGTAGCGAGCACCGATGCATTGGGTATTACGCCCATGCATGTCGAAGCCACGGCATTCGCATGGCTAGCAGCGCGCTTCTGCGACGGTTTGGCAGGTAACTTGCCCAGCGTGACCGGTGCCAAGGGGCCGCGCGTGCTTGGTGCTTTGTATCCGGCGTGATAGCACCTATGAAGCTCTACCTGATGGGAGGCACCAACACCCAAGGTGCTGATTAATGAGAGGGGCAGATTAATTCGTCATGCCGGCGCAGCCCGGCATCCACAAACAAAAAAGCGCGGACAGCGCCGCGCTTTTCGCCAAAACAAAAACCTGATCAGGCAGAGAACGACGATCCGCAGCCGCAGGTGGTGGTGGCGTTCGGGTTCTTGATGACGAACTGGGCGCCTTCGAGGTCGTCTTTGTAATCGATCTCTGCGCCAACCAGATACTGGTAGCTCATTGAATCAATCAGCAGCTTCACGCCATTCTTCACCATGGTGGTGTCGTCTTCATTGACGATTTCATCGAAGGTAAAGCCGTACTGAAAGCCCGAGCAACCACCGCCCTGCACGAATACGCGCAGTTTCAGCTCTGGGTTACCTTCTTCTTCGATCAACTGTGCGACCTTGCCAGCGGCGCTGTCGGTGAAGTTGATCGGTGCCGGCATTTCGGTTGGTGCATTCATATTGGAACTCCTTGCAGCGAAGCTGCGTGATTATAGCGGCTGGGGATAGTGGCCGCAGGCGCCAATGGTCTAGGCTCAAGGCGCGCTAACCCTTGGATTATGCGCTCGTCTGCGGTCAAATCAACCCTACTCAGCGAAGGGTGACCCCAGCCCTTCCCCTCGAGCGTCAAGGCAGGATAGGCACATGCCGCAAGCCGGCAGTTTCTTCCAAGCCAAACATCAAGTTCATGCATTGCACGCCTTGCCCCGCCGCGCCTTTGACCAGGTTGTCTTCAACGACCAAGATCACCAGCAAGTCACCACCCGCCGGGCGATGCAGCGCAATCCGTAACATGTTCGAAGCGCGCACCGAGCGGGTTTCCGGATGACTGCCCGCTGGCAGCACATCAACAAACGGATCATCAGCGTAATGCTGCTCGTAAAGCGACTGCAGATCCATATCGCGCGCCTCGGGCAACAAAGTGGCATAGAGCGTTGAATGGATGCCGCGAATCATCGGCACTAAATGCGGCACAAAGGTCAGCCCGATCGGGCGCCCAGCGATATCCTGCAAGCCCTGCACGGTTTCCGGCAGATGACGATGGCCGGCCACACCATAGGCCTTGAAGTTATCCGAGGCTTCTGCCAGCAGAGTGTGCACCTCGGCCTTACGTCCCGCGCCTGAAACACCCGACTTGCAATCTGCGATCAGCGCAGACTCATTCACTAGCGGTTTGCCTTGTGACAGCAAAGGCTTGAAACCGAGTTGCATCGAGGTTGGATAGCACCCCGGGAGGCCAATAACCCGTGCCTTGCGGATCGCTTCGCGGTTGACTTCTGGCAGGCCGTAGACTGCCTCGGCGAGAATATCTGGGCAGCTGTGGGGCATGCCGTACCACTTCTCGAACTGAGCGATATCTCTGATCCGAAAGTCAGCCGCGAGGTCAATGATGCGCACGCCCGCCGCCAATAATTCACGAGCCTGTGCCATCGCCACACCGTGCGGCGTAGCAAAGAACACCACATCACACAGATCCAGACGCGCTTTCTCGGGTGCCGAAAAAGCCAGCGACACATGTCCACGCAATGACGGAAACATCTCCGCGACTGGCATGCCATCTTCTTTGCGCGAGGTGATGCTGTTCAGCGTAACTTGCGGATGCGCCGCAAGCAGTCGTAGCAGCTCGACGCCTGTGTAGCCGGTGCCGCCGACGATACCAACCTTGATCATTCCTGACTCCCGATACCTGAATAAGGAAAATTATGCGTTGTGTCCGTTTTGTCCGTTGTGTCGTGGGCTGCGTAAATCGCATTGCAAGACACATATGGCCAAAGAAAAAAGCCGCCGGGCAGTAACCCGACGGCTTCCAATAACAACGAGCAAACGCCGGGTTAACGCTTGGAGAACTGTTTGGCGCGACGTGCTTTGCGCAGGCCAACCTTTTTACGTTCAACTTCGCGTGCGTCACGAGTGACGAAGCCAGCTTTCGACAGCTCAGGCTTGAGTGCGACATCGTAGTCGATCAGTGCGCGTGTGATGCCATGACGTACCGCACCGGCTTGACCCGATTCGCCGCCACCATGCACATTGACCATGATGTCGAAGCGATTGACGTTGTTGGTCAGCTCGAGCGGCTGGCGAATCACCATCAGGCCAGTCTCGCGAGAAAAATACTCGGCTGCATCCTTGCCATTGACGACGATCTTGCCGCTGCCAACTTTAATGAATACGCGCGCAACGGCACTCTTGCGGCGGCCGGTTCCGTAGTTGTAGTTACCGATCATGTCTGTTCCTTACAGTTCGAGTGGCTTGGGTTGCTGAGCGCTGTGCGGATGCGCATCATCGGCATACAC